>CAZKGD010000107.1:0-9230 GCA_964552215.1 uncultured Caldimonas sp. | reverse complement strand
GGGCCTCCTCGCCGGCCACGCGCAGCCAGTCGCGGTAGTAGGCCTCGGGCAGGCCAGGAAACCGCCACACGGCATCCAGGGCCAGGTTGATGGCGTTGAACTCGATGTGGGCGATGGCGTGCAGCAAGGCGGCACGACCCTTCACCGTGTGCGGCGAGCGACGCGGTACCTCGCCAGGGGGGACCAGCACGGGCCGTTCGGGGCGCCCGGGCAGTCCGCAGAGGGGCTGCAGCGGCTCGTCGCATCCGATGTGGATGCCAGCCAGGGCGTCTGCCAGCAGCGATCGGGCCTGGCCCGCCTTTTGCGCGGGATCGGACAGGCAAAGCACCTGCAGAGCACGGTGCCGTAAGCAAGCAGCCGGGATGGATTTCGTCATGGAACCTAAAATTATCCCTTCTTCAGGAGCAGTCCATGGCCCTCTACCAGCTCGATGAGCTGACCCCCACTGTCCACGACACCGCCTGGGTGGCCGATTCGGCCCAGGTCATCGGCGACGTTCACCTCGACGAGGACACCAGCGTATGGTTCGGCGCCGTGATCCGCGGTGACACCGCCCCCATCCGCATCGGGCGGGGCTCGAACATCCAGGACAACTCGGTCCTGCATGCCGACCTCGGTGTGCCGCTGACCATCGGCGAAGACGTGACCGTCGGGCACCAGGTCATGCTGCATGGCTGCACCATTGGCGACGGCTCCTTGATCGGTATCCAGGCGGTGGTGCTGAACCATGCGCGCATCGGCAAGGGCTGCGTGGTCGGGGCCGGTTCGGTCGTGACCGAGGGCAAGGAGTTTCCTGACGGGTCGCTGATCCTGGGGGCGCCGGCCAAGGTGGTCAAGCAGCTCACGCCCGAGCAGATCGAGCGCTTCCGCCTGGGGGCGCAGCACTATGTCCACAACGCCCGCCGTTTCCGTGCGGGCCTGAAGAAGATCGGCTGATGTCGCAACTGCACAAATTCCTGTTTGAAGGACTGCCCGTGCGGGGCATGCTGGTGCGCCTGACCGACGCCTGGACCGACATGCTTCGCCGCCGGGAAGCCGCGGGCGGCTACCCGGAGCCGGTGCGCCAGCTGCTCGGTGAGATGGCAGCGGCCGGTGTGCTGATGCAGGCCAACATCAAGTTCAACGGATCGCTGATCCTGCAGATCATGGGCGATGGGCCTGTGCGCCTGGCGGTGGCCGAGGTGCAGCCTGACCTGAGCCTGCGCGCCACGGCCAAGGTGGTGGGTGACGTACCACCGCTGGCGCAACTCGAGGCCCTGGTGAACGTGCAGGGGCAGGGCCGCTGCGCCATCACGCTCGACCCCAAGGACCGGCTGCCGGGCCAGCAACCTTACCAGGGCGTGGTCCCGCTGCATGGCGACCGTCGTGAGCCCTTGCAGCAGGTGTCCCAGGTGCTGGAACACTACATGCTGCAGTCCGAACAGCTCGACACCAAGCTCATCCTGGCGGCCAACGACCAGGTGGCAGCGGGCCTGCTGATCCAGCGCTTGCCCATCGAGGGGGAGGGCAATCTGGGCCGTGCCCATTCGCGCGAGGACGAGATCGGCCTGAACGAGCACTACAACCGGATTGCCCACCTGGCCTCCACGCTCACGCGCGAGGAGTTGCTGAGCCTGGACGCCGACACCGTGCTGCGGCGACTGTTCTGGGAGGAGACGGTGCGTCGCTTCGAGCCGCTCACGGGCGCGCAGGGGCCACGTTTCGCGTGCAGCTGCTCGCGTCAGCGCGTGGGGCAGATGCTGCGCGGCCTGGGGCGCGAGGAGATCGACAGCATCCTGGCCGAGCAGGGGCGGGTCGAGATCGACTGCGACTTCTGCGGGGCGCGCTACCACTTCGATCTGGTCGACGTGGGCGGGCTGTTCACGCCCGACCGCGACCATCCACCAGGCCCGGTGGCCGTCCAGTAGCTCAGCCCCTCACGAGCCGACGGAAGAGCTGGTGCTCGCATTCGGGCACCAGGCACTCCCGGCACCAGGGCTGCAGAGTGGCGGGCGCCTCTTCTGGCACGCGGCGGTCATCGCCTTCGGCCAGGGCGCTGGCGATGGCGCGCCATGCGGCGTCCACACGATCCTGGCCTTGCCCATACACCACGCTGAAGGGCACACCCGCGTCCTGCAGTCGGGTGCGCAGCCGCGTGTCCACGGGTGCCCGCACGTGCGGGCCGTCGCGCTGGATCCCGTCGGGCGTCCACGGCAGGTCCAGACCGGTCACCAGGGTGAGGTGACATTCGGCATGGGCCGCGAGCGCGGCCTCGTACAGCGAAGGGTCGTCGAAGAGCAGGTCGCTGTAGACGGCGGTCATCAGTGCCGTGGTGTCCGCCAGCACCAGGGCATGGTGGGCGGCAGCGGTACGGATGCGTCGGGTCTGCTCCTCGGCGATGTGGGCCTGCTCATGCGGCCAGGGGGTCCGTGCGCGATGCTCGCAGAACTCGCGCAGATACTCCTCGACGGTCGTGGCGCGCAGACCCTGATCGCCGGCACGCTGGGCGAGCGCACGTGCGAGATCGGTCTTGCCCGTGCTTTCGGCGCCCAGCAATGCCACGATCATCGCAGAGTCCTCAGGCCGGCTGCGCGGCGCGCTGCTGCCAGGCACGCCAGCCCACGATCGACAGCGCGGCGAACAGTGCATAGAGCAGGGCCGTGAGCCACAACGCCTTGTAGGCGAACAGCGTAAGGGCCACGATGTTCACCACCAGCCATGTCGGCCAGTTCTCGACGAACTTGCGTGCCAGCAGCACCTGGCCCACCACACTGGCAGCCGTCGGAAAGGCGTCCCAGTAGGGGACGTCGGTGTCCGTGTGCGCATCCAGCCACCAGCCCAGCACAGGCCAGGCGCAGGCCACGGCCGCCACGGCCAGCCATCGCCCGCGCGAGCTCAGATGGCGCACGTCAAGGGCCGAGCCGTCGGCGCGGCGTCCACGCAGCCATTGCGACCATCCCCACAGGGCGATCACGGCGAAGAAGATCTGCAGCCCCGCATCGCCGTAGAGCTTGTAGTCCCAGAACAGCAGGAAGTAGAGCAGGGAACTGGCGGCGGCCAGTGGCCAGCCCCAGTGGATGACACGGATGTTGCAGCCCACCATGGCCAGCGCAAGCACGAAGGCCACGATCTCCAGCCAGGTGACCGGAGCGCCCCACAGGGTGAAGGCGGATGCCAGCAGCGGCGCGGCGGCCTCGAGCAGCGCCTGCATCAGCGGGGCATGACCTGGACGAAGATTTCGTCCGGCTTGACCATGCCCAGCTCGAGACGGGCCTTCTCCTCGACCATCTCCAGGCCTTCCTTGAGGTCGCGCACCTCGGCAGCAAGCTGGTCGTTGCGCACGCGTGCCTCCAGGTTGCGGGCCTGCTGTTCATCCAGCCGGCTCTGCAGTTCCATCACCCGGGGCAGGCCGTTCTTGCCGAGCCACAGCTCGGCCTGCACGACGGCCAGCAGCGCCAGCAGCCCCAGGGTGATGAAACGTGCGCTCATGAGGCCTCAGCGCAGGTTGTAGAACGCCGAGCGGCCAGGGTAGGACGCCACGTCGCCCAGGTCTTCCTCGATGCGCAGGAGCTGGTTGTACTTGGCAATGCGGTCCGAGCGCGACATCGAGCCGGTCTTGATCTGGCCGGCGTTGGTGCCCACGGCGATGTCGGCGATGGTGGCATCCTCGGTCTCACCCGAACGGTGAGAGATCACGGCGGTGTAGCCCGCGCGCTTGGCCATCTCGATGGCAGCGAAGGTTTCGGTCAGGGTGCCGATCTGGTTGATCTTGATGAGGATGGAGTTGGCGATGCCCTTGTCGATGCCTTCCTTCAGGATCTTGGTGTTGGTGACGAAGAGGTCGTCGCCCACCAGCTGCACCTGCTTGCCCAGGCGCTGGGTGAGATGCTTCCAGCCGTCCCAGTCGCCCTCGTGCATGCCGTCCTCGATGCTGACGATGGGGTACTTGTCGCACCAGGTGGCCAGCATGTCGGTCCACTGCTCGGCGCTGAGGGTGAGCCCCTCGCCTTCGAGGTGGTACTTGCCGTCCTTGTAGAACTCGCTGGCAGCGCAGTCCAGGCCCAGGGCGATCTGCTCGCCGGCGGTGTAGCCGGCGCGGTCGATGGCTTCCAGGATGAGCTGGATGGCCGCCTCATGGCTGGCCACGCTGGGGGCGAAACCGCCCTCGTCGCCCACGGCAGTGCTCATGCCCTTGTCGTGGATGATCTTCTTCAGCGCATGGAAGACCTCGGCGCCGTAGCGGATTGCTTCGCGGAAGCTGGGTGCGCCCACCGGCAGGATCATGAACTCCTGCAGGTCGAGGTTGTTGTTGGCGTGCGCGCCACCGTTGATGACGTTCATCATCGGCACGGGCATCTGCATCGAGCCCGAGCCGCCGAAGTAGCGGTACAGCGGCAGGCCGGATTCTTCCGCGGCGGCGCGGGCCACCGCCATCGAGACGGCCAGCGTCGCGTTCGCGCCCAGTCGGCTCTTGTTGTCGGTGCCGTCCAGGTCGAGCAGGGTACGGTCGAGGAAGGCCTGTTCCGAGGCGTCCAGGCCCATCACGGCTTCCGAGATCTCGGTGTTGATGTGCTCCACGGCCTTGAGCACCCCCTTGCCGAGGTAGCGGCCCTTGTCACCGTCGCGCAGCTCGATCGCCTCGCGCGAGCCGGTGGAGGCGCCGGACGGCACGGCCGCACGACCCATCACGCCGGACTCCAGCAGCACGTCGCATTCGACGGTGGGGTTCCCACGGCTGTCGATGATCTCGCGGCCGACGATGTCGACGATGGCACTCATTGTGTTCCTTTCGGCAGTTGCAGGTGACGGTCAGACCGGGGCCGCGACGCCCTCGACCAGGACCATGTTGAAGTACTCGGTCGCGCCGCTGCGCAGCGCTCGGATACGGGTGTAGGCCTCGCCGTCATAGAAGGCCTTGGCCTGTTCGTAGGAGGGGAAACGCAGGACGGCCACACGGTGAGGCTGCCACTCGCCTTCCAGGGCTTCGTGGCGCCCGCCACGCACCAGGTATTCGCCGCCGGCGGCCTTCACGGCGGCCGGCGCCTCGGCCATGTACTGCTGGTAGCGCTTCGGGTCGGAGATGTTCATCTCGACGATCAGGTAGGCAGCGGGCATGGGGTGCTTCCTTCGGTGCCGGGGTGTCAGGCCGGCTGGCGCTCGGCCTGGTGCGCGAGCGCCGCCTTGATGTAGGAGGTGAACAGCGGATGGCCACCCCAGGGCGTGGACTTGAACTCGGGGTGGAACTGCACACCCATGTACCACGGATGGACGTCGCGCGGCAACTCGACGATCTCGGTGAGCTTCTCGCGCTGGGTGATGGCCGAGATGACCAGGCCCGCTTCTTCGAGCTGGGGCAGGTACTTCTCGTTGGCCTCGTAGCGGTGGCGGTGGCGCTCCGTCACCACGTCGCCGTAGATCTCGTGCGCCAGCGTGCCGGGCTTGACGTCCGAGCTCTGCGAACCCAGGCGCATCGTCCCGCCAAGATCGGAGTTGGCATCGCGCTTCTGGATGGAGCCGTCGGCATCCTGCCACTCGTCGATCAGCGCGATCACCGGATGCGGCGCCTGGGGCTCGAACTCCGTGCTGTTGGCGCCGGCCAACCCGGCTTTGTGGCGGGCGTACTCGATGGTGGCCACCTGCATGCCCAGGCAGATGCCCAGATAGGGAATGCGGTGCTCGCGGGCGTACTGCGCGGCCAGGATCTTGCCCTCCACACCCCGCTTGCCAAAGCCGCCGGGCACCAGGATGGCGTCGTACTTGCCCAGACGCTCGACGTTCTGGGGGCTGAGTTCCTCGGAGTCGACGTACTCGATCCTCACGCGCGCCTGGTTGTGGATGCCGGCATGGCGCAGGGCTTCGTTGAGCGACTTGTAGGAGTCGGACAGATCGACGTACTTGCCGCACATCGCGATGGTCACCTCGCGCTGCGGATGTTCGACGGCATGCACGAGGCGGTCCCACTTGGACAGGTCGGCCGGGCGGGTGCTCAGGTGCAGCTTGGTGCAGATGAGCTGGTCCAGACCCTGCTCGTGCAGCACGCGGGGCACCTTGTAGATGGTGTCCACGTCCCACATCGAGATCACGCCGTACTCGGGCACGTTGGTGAACAGCGAAATCTTCTCGCGCTCGTCATCCGGGATGCGGCGGTCGGCGCGGCACAGCAAGGCATCCGGCTGGATGCCGATCTCGCGCAGCTTCTGCACCGTGTGCTGGGTGGGCTTGGTCTTGAGTTCACCTGCCGCGGCGATCCAGGGCACATAGGTCAGGTGCACGAAGGCCGTGTTGTTGGGGCCGAGCTTGAGGCTCATCTGGCGCACGGCTTCCAGGAAGGGCAGGGACTCGATGTCGCCCACCGTGCCGCCGATCTCGACAATGGCCACGTCCACGGCATCAGGGGTGCCCGTGCCGGCGCCGCGCTTGACGAATTCCTGGATCTCGTTGGTGACGTGCGGGATCACCTGCACCGTCTTGCCGAGGTAGTCGCCGCGCCGCTCCTTCTCGAGCACGCTCTTGTAGATCTGGCCGGTGGTGAAGTTGTTGGCCCGGCGCATGCGCGTGGTGACGAAGCGCTCGTAGTGACCCAGGTCGAGGTCGGTCTCGGCCCCGTCGTCGGTCACGAAGACTTCGCCATGCTGGAAGGGCGACATCGTGCCGGGATCGACGTTGATGTAGGGGTCGAGCTTGATGAGGGTGACTTTGAGGCCGCGCGATTCGAGGATCGCAGCAAGCGAGGCCGAAGCGATGCCCTTGCCTAGCGAGGACACCACACCGCCAGTGACAAAGACAAACTTGGTCATTGTGGGCAGCGCAGGCTTGTCGCCTGCGCTGTGGTGGTAAAGCGGCATTTTATGCCAAGCTGCCCCGGCTCAGGCGGCGCGGGCCTCGGTGCGGCTGGCAGCCTCGTCCTCGAAGCGTCGCAGCCAGGAGAGCACGGCCTGCACCGTCTCCTCGGGCTTCTCGAAGGGGAAGAGATGACCGCCCTCGATCCACTGCAGGCGGCCGTGCACGATCTGCTCGGTGCCGCGCAGGCCCACCTGCTTCACCTCCGCCGAGCGGGTGCCCCCCACGAAGGCGACCGGGCAGGGCAGGGGGCGGCGGCGCAGCAGCCAGTGCAGGTGGTGGGGCAGGGAGTTGTAGATGGCGGTTTCCACCTCGCGGTGGAAGCTCAGCACGCGCCGGCCCCCCAGGGGCTGCGTGCCGGCACGGATGTAGTCACGCAGGACGTCCGGGTCCCAGACCGCAAAGTTGGGTTTGCCGGCAAAGTGACGATGCGCTTCCTCTTCACTTGCCCAACTGGTGCGCCGCTGGCGCGAGATGCGGCCCGGTGAGACGGTGTGGATCAACCCGGCGGCCTTGAACAGGCGCACGCCCTGGGCCTTCAGGCCATAGACCACCGGCGAGTCGAGCAGCACCACGCCACGGGCCAGGTCGTGGCGCTTGGCCGCCGCCAGCAGGCTGAGGTAGCCCCCCAGCGAGTGGCCGACCAGCCAGGCGGGCTCGCCCACCTCGCGCTCGATGAAGTGGATGAGCTGGTTGCGCAGGTGCGGCCAGTTGCTGGTGACCGGATAGCGCGGGTCGTGGCCGTACTTCTCGACCGCATGCACGGTGTAGCCGGCCTCACGCCAGGCATCGAAGAGGGTGCGGTAGGTGCCGGCCGGGAAACCGTTGGCATGCGAGAAGACGATGTGACGGGTCATGGCCAGGGTCATGCGTCGGGCGCCTGCACCTTGCGGATCGGGTGCAGGGCCTGCTGTTCGGGCTGGGCGGGCGGCTGGCTGAGCGCATGCTCCGTGGCATCCGGGCCCCAGGCCGGGTTGGGAATCGACTCGAACACCTCGCGCAGCCGCTGGCCCCAGGTGGTGCGGATCATGCGGAAGTAGCTGTTGCTCTCGTCAATGTGGATGATGCGCGAGGCGTGCAAGGAGTCGGCCTCGTAGATCAGCATGTCCAGCGGCAGGCCCACCGAGAGGTTGGATTTCAGCGTGGAGTCCATCGATACCAGCGCGCACTTGGCCGCCTGCTCCAGCGGCGTGGTGGGGGTGACCACGCGGTCGATGATGGGCTTGCCGTACTTCGACTCGCCGATCTGGAAATAGCACACGCCGTCCATGCCCGCCTCGACGAAGTTGCCCGCGGCGTAGACGTTGAAGAGCCGCATCGTCTCGCCGCGGATCTGGCCGCCGAAGATCAGGTTGACGTTGAACTCAATGCCGAAGTTCTTGAGCGAATCGGCGTCCCGTTCATACACCTTGCGCACCGTGGCACCCACGATGCGTGCCGCGTCGAACATGCTCTTGCAGTTCCAGATGGACACCGGACCTTCCGGGCTCTCGATGGTCTCGGTGCGCAACAGCTGACGCACGGACTGCGTGATCGCCAGGTTGCCGGCCGAGAGCATCACCATGGAACGATCTCCCGGCTGCTCGTAGACCGTCATCTTGCGGAAGGTCGAGATCTGGTCGAGGCCCGCGTTGGTGCGCGAGTCGGACAGGAACACCAGGCCGGCGTTCAGGCGCATGGCCACGCAATAGGTCATGTGGGTCTGCCTTGTTGAAGCTCTTTCAGGCGGTACAACGCATCGAGGGCCTCGCGCGGTGACAACGCATCGGGCTGGATGGCGGCCAGAGCCTCCTCGATGACCGAGACGGGCGCGACCGCTTCGGCGACGGGCGCCGGGGCGGCGAACAGGTCGATCTGGGCCTGGCTGTCGCGCTGCTGCGATTCGAGCGCCTCCAGCGTGGCCCGGGCCTGGCGCAGCAGGCTGGTGGGCATGCCGGCCAGCCGGGCCACCTGCACGCCGTAGCTGCGGCTGGCCGGACCGGGCTGGATCTCGTGCAGGAAGACGATGTCCTCGCCCGATTCGGCGGCCGAGACGTGCACGTTCATCGCCCGCTCGTGCTTCACCGGGAACTCCGTCAGCTCGAAGTAGTGCGTGGCAAAGAGTGTGAACGAGCGGTTGCGGTCGTGCAAATGGCTGGCAATGCTGCCGGCCAGGGCCAGCCCGTCGAAGGTGGAGGTGCCCCGGCCGATCTCGTCCATCAGCACCAGCGAGTGCTCGGTGGCGCCATGCAGGATGGCCGCGGCCTCGGTCATCTCCAGCATGAAGGTGGACTGGGCATTGGCCAGGTCGTCGGCCGCGCCGATGCGGGTGTGGATGGCGTCGATGGGCCCCAGGCGGCAGCGCTCGGCCGGCACGTAGGAGCCCATGGCCGCCAGCAGCACGGTCAGCGCCACCTGGCGCATGAAGGTCG
>CAZKGD010000106.1:0-9335 GCA_964552215.1 uncultured Caldimonas sp. | reverse complement strand
TCGCCGCAGACGATGACCACCTGGTGCGCGTCGAGCGCCCGCAGGATCTCCTCGCGCCGGGCAGAAACGGGCAGCGAATCGGGGAAGGTGATCGGCGGGATCGGATGCGCCGGCGCCTCTCGGCGCGGCCTTGGGCCGGAAGTCATCAGCTCGTGCAAAATCAGTGATTATTTCAAAGCGCCGCAAACCGTGTGCGCAGACCCCGCCCGGACCGACCTCGATGAGCCTTGTCTTTCCCCACACCTTCGTCCCGTGGTTCCGCTCGGTGGCGCCCTACATCCATGCCTACAAGGGCAAGACCTTCGTGGTGGGGCTGGCCGGCGAGGCCATCGCGGCGGGCAAGCTCAATGCCTTTGCGCAGGACCTGGCCATCCTGCAGGCCATGGGCATCAAGCTCGTGCTGGTGCACGGCTTTCGTCCCCAGGTGAACGAGCAGTTGCGCGCGAAGGGGCACGAGTCGCGCTTCTCCCACGGCATCCGCATCACCGACCCCGTGGCGCTGGACTGCGCCCAGGAAGCCGCCGGCCAGCTGCGCTTCGAGATCGAGGCCGCCTTCTCTCAGGGCCTGCCCAACACGCCCATGGCCAATGCCACGGTGCGGGTGATCTCCGGCAACTTTCTCACGGCCCGCCCGGTGGGCATCGTCGACGGCATCGATTTCATGCACAGCGGCGTGGTGCGGCGCGTCGATGCCGGCGCCATCCAGCGGGCGATCGAGACCGGCGCCATCGTGCTGCTCTCGCCGTTCGGCTTTTCGCCCACCGGCGAGGCCTTCAACCTCACGATGGAAGACGTGGCCACCAGCACGGCCGTCGCCCTGCAGGCCGACAAGCTCATCTTCATGACCGAAGTGCCCGGCATTCGCGAGGACCAGGCCGACCCGGACAGCACCATCGACACCGAACTGGCCCTGGCCGACGCCCAGCGTCTACTGGCCCAGCTGCCGAGTCCCAGCCAGCCCACGGACACGGCCTTCTACCTGCAGCATTGCGTGAAGGCCTGCCTGGGCGGTGTGGAACGCTCGCACATCCTGCCCTTCGCCGTCGATGGCGCCGTGCTGCTCGAGGTCTACACCCACGACGGCATCGGCACCATGGTGGTCGACGAAAAGCTCGAAAGCCTGCGCGAAGCCACCGTGGATGACATCGGCGGCATCCTCCAACTCATCGAGCCCTTCGAGAAAGACGGTACGCTGGTCAAGCGCGACCGCACCGAGATCGAGCGCGACATCGGCCACTACACCGTGATCGAGCACGATGGCGTGATCTTCGGCTGCGCGGCGCTCTACCCTTACCCCGAGGCCCACACGGCCGAGATGGCGGCGCTCACCATCTCGCCCCAGGTGCAAAGCCAGGGTGACGGCGAGCGCATCCTCAAGCGCATCGAGCAGCGCGCCCGGGCCATGGGTCTGGACACCCTCTTCGTGCTCACCACCCGCACGATGCACTGGTTCATCAAGCGTGGGTTCAGCGAGGTCGACCCTGACTGGCTGCCCGAAGCCCGCAAGCGCAAGTACAACTGGGACCGCCGCTCCAAGGTCCTGGTCAAGCGCCTGCGCTGAAAACGCGCAAGGCCCGTCGGGTCATCGGCCTGGCGGGTCCGGCCGCCGCGCGACAATCACCGCTGACATTCACCCGAAAACACAAGGCAACCCCATGGCCCGCACCGTTCAATGCGTCTACCTGAAGAAAGAGGCCGAAGGCCTGGATTTCGCTCCCTACCCGGGTGAACTGGGCAAGCGCATCTACGACAACGTCAGCAAGGAGGCCTGGGCCGGCTGGCTCAAGCACCAGACCATGCTGGTCAACGAAAACCGGCTGAACCTGGCCGACGCGCGCGCGCGCCAGTACCTCGCCCGCCAGATGGAGCGCTATTTCTTTGGCGAAGGGGCCGACCAGCCCGCCGGCTACGTTCCGCCCTCGGCCTGAGCCCGCCCCTCAGCGTGCGCCTGCGGGCTCCAGCAGGAGCTTCGGCTCGGGCCCACTGAGGGCGGCGCCCAGGCTGCGGACGATCCAAGCGTCCAAGGCGCGCGGGTCAAGAGGCTTGGTCAAGCCACAGCCTTTGGCCAGCAACACCCGCCAGCGTCGCGCCCGGGACAGGCGGCCCATCAAGGCCACCCGAGGAACCGGCCGGCAGGCATGCGGCCTGCGCAGTTGGTGCATCAGGCGAAACGCTGCATCTCCAAGATGGTCCGCATCCACCACCACCAGATCGACAGGGTGGTCGGCGCAGTACTCCACCGCGGCAGCGGCATCGTCCACCCCCACGCAGTCCACCCCACGCAGGCTCAGCCGTCCGCGGAGGTAGTGCAACTCAGCGCCCTCGCAAGCCACGAGCAGCGCCACCGGCCGAGGCAAGGATTCCCGGGAGCTTTTGCGCATGAGCGCGATCATCAGGAGGTCCAGGGCGCGGGACAAGGGCAGATTGCACAACGCAACCATGGCAGCCCCTCTTAAGACCCTGGTGCCAGATCAAAATTCAGTGGAATCTTCTTGAGAATTATTCGTGTTCTTGTCTAGAATGCGATGCGTTTTCCAGGAGATCTCATGAACTTCCGTCACCTCGCCGCCCCCCTCTGTGCCCTGGCCACGGCCCTGAGCCTGCCCGCCCTGGCCCAGGACAACAAAGTCCTCAATCTGTACTCCGCGCGCCACTACCAGACCGACGAGGCGCTCTACAACAACTTCACCCAGGCCACCGGCATCCGGATCAACCGGGTCGAGGCCGATGACGCCGGCATCCTGGCCCGCCTGCGCAGTGAAGGTGCCGCCAGCCCCGCAGATGTGGTGCTGCTCGTCGACGCCGCACGGCTCTGGCGCGCGGAAGCCGACGGCTTGTTCTCGCCGCTCAAATCCCCGGTGCTCGAACAGCGCATCCCAGCCAAACTGCGTGGCGCCGATGCGGGTCAGGGCTCCTCCTGGTTCGGTTTTTCCACCCGCGCGCGCGTGATCGTCTACAACAAGGCCGCACTCTCCCCCTCGGCCGTGGACACCTACGAAAAACTGGCCGACCCCAGCCTGAAAGGCAAGGTCTGCACGCGCTCGGGTTCACACCCCTACAACCTCTCCCTGTTCGGTTCGCTGATGGAAAACCTTGGCCCCGAAAAAACCGAAGCCTGGGCCAAAGCCGTGGTGGCCAATATGGCGCGCGATCCCAAAGGGGGAGATACCGATCAGATTCGTGCCGTGGCCAGCGGTGAATGCGCCGTGGCCATCAGCAACAGCTACTATTTCGCCCGGCTGATGCGCTCGGCCAAGCCGGAGGACCAAGACGTGGTCCGCAAGGTCGGCGTGGTGTTTCCCAACCAGCAGAGCTGGGGCACCCATGTGAACGTGGCGGGTGGCGCCATGGCCCGCCATGCCAAGAACCGGGAGGCCGCACGCCTGTTCCTGGAATATCTCGCCAGCGATCAGGCCCAGATCTACTTCGCCAATGGCAACAATGAGTATCCTGCCGTGGCTGGCGTGAAGATCGGCAACCCGGCCCTCGATGCGCTGGGCGAATTCAAGACGGAGCTGGTGCCGATCGCCACGGTCGGGGCCAATACCTCGAAAGTCCAGCAGATGCTGGACCGGGTCGGCTACAAGTAAAGCCAGCGTGTAGAGCGCAAGGTCTTTGCGCCACGCCCGCCGCGGTTCGCCCCGGCGGGCGTTGTCTTTTCGGGGTTTGCATATGCACCGATGCAATCTTCCCGAGGCTTGTCCAAGGCACCTCTTGCAATATGCCGACATACTCGCAGCCTTCCGCACAGTCGTGAATCGGGCTATATTCGGACCACGTTGTCACTTTCAGAGGCCCAGTGCATGTCTACCTATCAGGAACTTCTCGCCCAGAAAGCCGAACTCGAGCGCAAGATCGAAAATGCGCGCAAGCAGGAGTTGTCCGACGCGATTGCCCAGATCAAGGCCCTGATGGCCCAATATGGCATCACGGTGGCCGATCTTGGCGGTAAATCGTCCGGGGCTAAATCGGGTTCGACCAAGGGCAGCAAGGTGGCACCGAAATACCGAAATCCCGCGACCGGCGACACCTGGACCGGCCGGGGCCGACAGCCCAAGTGGGTGGAAGCAGCTCTGGCCAGTGGCAAGCAGTTGAGCGACTACGCCATCTGATCCCACCCATCCGAGATCCCCGCAGCCGGCCCACGGGCCGGCTTTTCTATTGCGGCCGCAGGGAGTCTCGCCGCCGCACGACAGGCGGTGAAGTCGCTGCCAAACGCACTTCGACACCACATTTCGGGCATTCAACATCCACGGCAGGGCCCAAACAAGGTAAGTTACATAGGCCGCTCCAATCTGCCGACCTTGGCAGGTTGGAATCCTTGATCAACTCACCAACCTGCCACCATGCCCACCGCCACCTTGAGCTTCACCGTCCGGATCGCCCACACCAGGGAAGACCTGCTGGCCGCGTGCCAGGTCCGATCCGCCTCGTACGGTCACCATGTTCCCGAATTGCGCACCGCTTTCGCGCAGCCGGACGCACTGGACCTGTCCCCCGCCACCGCCGTGTTCGTCTGCACTGACAAGCAGACCGGGCAACCTGTGGGCACAGCCCGGGTCCAGGTCAACAGCCTCGGCCCCTTGCTCATCGAAGGCAGTGTCCGGGTTCCCGAGGAGATGCAAGACGATGCCCGTGCCGAGATCACCCGCCTGGCCGTCATCCCGGGCCAGGCGGATCCTCTGATCAAGCTCGCGCTCATGAAAGCCAGCTATCTCTACTGCATGGCCAACCAGGTTCGCTGGATGGTGATCGGTGCCCGCAGCCCCGCCTTGGTGCGGCAATACCGTCGACTGGGTTTCGACCACCTGCACACAGACGGCACGCCAGTCCCGCTGGCGCATGCCGGCCACATCGACCACTGGGTGCTCGCTTTCGACGTTCGGGCGGCAGAGCGGCACTGGCACGAGGCCAACCATCCGCTTTACGCCTTCATGGTCGGTACGGTGCATCCGGACATCCGGCTCTTCGAGCCGGCCCTGGCCGTGCCGTCAAGTCGGCAGGTAGCCCTTGCCGCCTAGGGCAGGTGGATCACCGCGATCCGCCTCGCGGCCCGCAGCCGCCCGGACCGGCCCACCTGGCTGCAGCCAGACGCTCATCAACGCCATCAACTCGGCGTCACTGAACGGCTTGGCCAGGAAGTCGTCCATGCCGGCGGACATGCAGCGACGCCGGTCCTCGTCGGAAGCCGTGGCCGTGAGCGCGATCACGGGCACGCGACTGAGGCCCAGTGCTTGCTCCTGGTTGCGGATTTCCCGGGTCGCCTCGAAGCCATCCAGGGTCGGCATCAGGCAGTCCATCAGGATCAGGTCGGGGCGACCCACTTCCCGCAGGGCATGGCGCACGGCCTCGCGCCCGTCGTGCACATGCTCCACCTCCAGCCCGCAGCGTTCCAGGAAGGCCGAAGCCACCATCGCGTTGAGATCGTTGTCCTCCACCAGCAGGACATGCGGTTGCCGACGTTCTGTCCCAAAAATCGACAACTCGGCCGCCCCACCCGCCTGAATGGCCACCGCGCCGCCCTGGGATGCCGCCTCGGCCTGAGGCGCCGCCACCTGGGGCAGGCGAGCGGTGAACCGGAACAGCGACCCCACCCCGACCGTGCTCTGACACGTGATGTCCCCGCCAAGAGCATGAGCGATCTCGCGGGCAATGGTCAGACCCAGGCCTGTCCCTTCAAGTGGCCGGGCCGGGCCGGACGCGGCCTGACGGAAAGCCTCGAAGATGTGGCCCTGATCTGCCGGCGCTATCCCGACGCCGGTGTCGCGGATCTCGAAGATGACCGTCTCATCCCCAGGCTCACGATGAGCCGACAGGCCGATCCACCCCTTCTGGGTGAACTTCACGGCATTGCCCAGCAGGTTGTGCAACACCTGGCGCGTGCGCGCCGCATCCCCTTCGACCCAGCATGGCCTGGGCAAACGCAGATCGCTGGTGAAGACCAGTCCTTTGTCCTCGGCGCGTACCGCATACACCCCGGCCACGCGCTCCAGTTCTGCCGCCAAGTCGTAAGTGGACCGCTGGATCTTGAGCTGGCCGGATTCGATCCGGGCGATGTCCAGCAGGTCGTTGATGAGCGACAGCAAGTGAGTGCCCGAGCTTTCGATCAGCTCCACGCGCCGTTGCATCGCCGGATCCTTCGCATCCACGTGGATCAGGCGCGCCAGGCCGAGGATGCCGTGCAAGGGGGTGCGCAGTTCATGGCTCATGGTGGCCAGGAACTGGCTCTTGACGGAACTTTCACGCTTGGCCAGTTCCAGCGCCTCGGCCTTTTCCTGGGCAATGCGGTTTGCGTGCAGACGCAGCAGGAAGACTTCGGCCAGGCGTTTTTCAGACCGGAAGGCCGTGGCCAGCAGCAGGCCCAGCATCAGAATCAGGCCCACGCCCCCAAGGAAGCCGAACTCGTCGCCCCGCGATAGCAGGGACAATGCGGTGGGCCCGAGCATGGGCGCCACGTAGGCCGCCGTGGCCAACACGCGGACCTGCAGGCCGAAGGTGGCCACTGCGGCGACGCACGCCAAGCTGGCGGCAATGAGGGACGCCAGTTGGTTGTCGCCTTGCATCAGCCAGGCCCCCGCCAGACCCCAGACCGCGCCGTCCAGGGCGAGCAGCCAGTAGGTGCTGTTACGCCAGGCCTGACCGCCCGGGTAGCCCTGGCGCTTGTAAATCTGGGCCTGGACGATGCGTGGAATGGCGACCAGCAGCTTCATCACCACCCACGTCTGCACCAGCAGCTGCGGCACGGTGGAGGGCATGTGCAAGGCCATGAAGACGGCAAACGCCGTGGCGATCACGGTTCCGACGGACGCATGCATCCAGACCATGCGCAGCTGCTCGTCGGCAACCCGCTCCGCAAGGTCTCGGTCGATCTGGACGCCCAGGGCGTCAGCCATTTTGATCACCACCACGCCGCCGAGTGTAACGTTTCACTTAGTGAGATTGACGACAGGCAAGCCGCCTTCCCCACCACCGGATCGGACTGTCTCATTTCCGCTGAATCCCGAACGAGACGTTTCATGCGCGAGGCATCGGCACAGGCAGATCGGCCGGGCACTCCACCCCGAGGCGCGCGCACTCCTCCCGCAGCCGGCCCCATCGGGCCGACAAGGGCTGACCTGGCATCGCCTGGGAGACGTCGGCGAACATCGTCATCAATGCGCGTCGACGTGCCGTCTCCAGAGCACGCTGCCAGTCCTGAAGCACAACCGCCTGGGTGGGCGCTGCCAGGGCCAGGAAGTCGTCCGGCAGGCTCACCGAACCCTGCCCCGCTTCCAGGTCCGCATACAGCCCGAAGACAGGCAGATGAAAGGCACCGCTGGCGTCGTCCTGGTCGTCCAGCACCGCAAACACACTCGTCATGGCACATGCTCCTGCACACTGGGCCCCGGATCCGGCGGTTGCCACCCGAGAGCGATCGAAGGCACACAGCACCACCCGGCACTGTGCGCCATGCCGCTGTATCGCATGGGAAAGCAGATCACTTGACCCCACAACCCCCCGATCCGGGGCATGGAGACGCTTGTAATGTGCACTTCTTCACACTATGCGGGTGTCGGAATTGTCCTACAGTTCGCCCGGCCTGCTGCCTGACGTCCCGGCAGCGCGATCTTCGACACACTGCGGGCCTGGCTCTTCCTCTTGCCTTCACCATCGCATGCAGCGACGTCAACTCGTCCAAATTCTGGGTCTCCTGCCTTGGCTGGCAGGTGCCGGCCCCCTGCGCTCTGCCCCACAGCAGGGCCAGCCCCAGCCTTTCGACCACGCCTGGCTCAAGGGCCACGCACGATGGCTGTCGGAACGACCGTACCAGGCGCCTCCCCGGCAGTTGCCCCCCGCGGTCGAGTCCCTGGACTGGGACCAGTACCAATCGATCCGGTTCCGCCCCGAGCAGGCCTTATGGCGCAGCGACCGCCTGCGCTTCCAGGCTCAGTTCTTCCATCTGGGCCTTTTCTTCAAGTCGCCGGTTCGCATCCATGAGGTCGTGAACGGGCAGGCGCGCGAGATCGCCTATCGACCCTCGTTGTTCGATCACCGCAAGAGTGGCCTCGCCCGAGCCGCCCTGCCGGAAGACCTGGGCTTCGCGGGCTTCCGCCTCAACTTCCACACCGACCTCCAGCGCGACATCTGCGCCTTCCTCGGCGCGAGCTATTTCCGTGCGGTGGGGGGTGAATGGCAGTACGGCCTGTCCGCCCGCGGCCTGGCCATCGACACGGCCATGCCCTACCCCGAGGAATTTCCCGACTTCACCGCGTTCTGGCTGGAGCGCCCCGATCCGCAGTCGAGCACCATCGTCGTGCATGCCCTGCTCGACTCACCGAGCGTCGCCGGCGCCTACCGCTTCCTCATCACCCCAGGCGACACCCTGGTGATGGACATCGACGCAAGCCTCTACCCGCGCAAGACCATCGAGCGACTGGGCGTCGCCCCCCTGACCAGCATGTACCAGGTGGGCGAGAACGACCGTCGCATGGGCTATGACTGGCGCCCCGAGATCCACGACAGTGACGGTCTGGCGATGTGGACCGGAGGTGGCGAGTGGATCTGGCGTCCGCTCACCAACCCGGTGAATCTCGCCTTCAATGCCTTCCAGGATCAGCAGCCCAAGGGCTTCGGTCTGCTGCAGCGGGATCGAAACTTCGAAAACTACCAGGACGACGGCGTGTTCTACGAACGCCGCCCCAGCCTGTGGGTGGAACCCAAAGGTGATTGGGGCAAGGGCTCGGTGCAGCTCGTCGAGATCCCCACGGTCGACGAAACCTTCGACAACATCGTTGCCTTCTGGAACCCCGAGCGCAAACCGCAGGCGGGCGAGGAATTGCTCTACAGCTATCGCCTGCACTGGGGTGCCCAGCCGCCGGTCAAGCCCAGGCTGGCCCATTGCGTGGCCACCCGCACCGGCCTGGGCGGGGTGATCGGCCAGCCGCGCAAGTACTTCTCCTGGCGCTTTGCCGTGGACTTCGCCGGCGGCGACCTCTCGCTGCTGGGACGCGACGCCAACGTCAAGGCCGTCATCACCCCCAGCCGCGGCCGCGTCGAGATCGTCTCGGCCCGCCCCCTGCACTCTGTCCGTGGCTACCGCGCGATGTTCGACCTCGTGCCCCCCGAGGACACCGAGCCGATCACCATTCGCCTGTACCTGGAGAACGCCGGCCAGCCACTCACCGAAACCTGGCTCTACCAATGGAGCCCGCCGCCGGTGGCTGAGCGCAAGCTGTACTGAGCCCACCGAGGGCCCCAACGAAAAAGCCACCCCGAGGGGTGGCTTGTTCGTTGGCGGAGACGGAGGGATTCGAACCCTCGATGCAGGTTTTGCCCACATACTCCCTTAGCAGGGG
>CAZKGD010000105.1:0-9349 GCA_964552215.1 uncultured Caldimonas sp. | reverse complement strand
GCCTGATTGGCGTCGAGGCGGCCGGGGAGGGGCTGGACACCGGCAAGCATGCGGCTTCGCTGAGCGCGGGTACACCGGGCGTGCTGCACGGCAACCGCACCTATCTGCTGCAGGACGACAATGGCCAGATCATCGAGACCCACTCCATCTCGGCCGGCCTGGACTACCCCGGTGTGGGCCCGGAGCATGCCTACCTGAAGGACATCGGCCGCGCGGAATACGTGGGCGTGACCGACAAGGACGCACTCGATGCCTTCCATCGGCTGTGCCGCACCGAGGGCATCATTCCGGCGCTCGAATCCAGCCACGCGGTGGCCTATGCCATGCAGCTTGCCGCCACGATGCGTCCGGACCAGACCCTGCTCGTGAACCTGTCGGGCCGCGGTGACAAGGACATCGGCACGGTGGCCGACCTGTCGGGCGCCGAGTTCTACTGCCGTCCGTCCTGTCGCGGGCAAAGTGTGAAGGGCGGCGACGCCCAGGTGATGAAGGGGCCCAGATGAGCCGCATCGCCGCCACCTTTGCTCGCCTGCGCGAGCAAGGCCGCAAGGCCCTTATCCCCTACGTCACTGCTGGCGATCCGTACGCCGACGTCACCCCCGAGCTGATGCTGGCCCTGGCCGAGGCCGGGGCCGACGTGATCGAACTGGGTGTGCCCTTTTCCGACCCCATGGCCGACGGCCCCGTGATCCAGAAAGCCGCCGAACGGGCGCTGGCCCGCGGCATCGGCCTGCCCCAGGTCTTTGACCAGGTGAGGGCCTTCCGTGCGCGTAACACGACCACCCCGGTGGTGCTGATGGGCTACGCGAATCCCATTGAGCGCTACGACCAGCGGCACGGAGAGGGCGCGTTCGTGCAGGCCGCGCGCGAGGCCGGCGTGGATGGCGTGCTGGTGGTGGACTACCCGCCCGAGGAATGTGAAGCCTTTGCCGCCGCCCTGCAGTCCCAGGGCCTGGACCCGATCTTCCTGCTGGCGCCGACCTCCACCGACGAGCGCATGCGGCAGGTCGGCCGGGTGGCCAGCGGCTACGTGTACTATGTATCCCTGAAGGGCGTGACGGGCGCCGGCCACCTCGACACCGCGGCCGTGGCGGAGATGGTGCCCCGCATCCGGGAGCACGTGTCCGTGCCGGTCGGTGTGGGCTTTGGCATCCGTGATGCCGATACCGCCCGGGCCGTCGCCGCGGTTTCCGATGCGGTCGTGATCGGTTCGCGCCTCGTGCAATTGCTGGAAGAACAGCCGCGCGACCGCGTGGCACAGGCCGGCCGCGAGTTCATCGCGCAGATCCGTGCCGCCCTCGACAGCCTGTAAGGAGTTCATCGATGAGTTGGCTTGAAAAACTGCTGCCCCCAAAGATCCAGCAGACCGACCCGGCCGAGCGCCGTTCGGTGCCGGAAGGGCTGTGGATCAAGTGCCCGTCGTGCGAGTCGGTCCTGTACAAGACCGACCTCGAGCAGAACCACTACGTCTGCCCCAAGTGCACCCATCACCACCGGATCAATGCGAGGGCGCGGCTGGACAAGTTCCTCGATGCCGAGGGCCGCTACGAAGTCGGCCAGGAAGTCATCCCGGTCGATGCGCTCAAGTTCAAGGACAGCAAGAAGTACCCCGATCGCCTGAAGGATGCGCTGGAAACCACCGGCGAAACCGATGCGCTGGTCGTGATGGGTGGTGCCGTGCTCAGCATGCCTGTGGTGGCGGCCTGCTTCGAGTTCGACTTCATGGGCGGTTCCATGGGGTCGGTGGTGGGTGAGCGTTTCGTGCGGGGCGTCGAAACCGCCGTCGAACAGAAGACCCCCTTCATCTGCTTCACCGCCACCGGGGGCGCGCGCATGCAGGAAGGCCTGCTGAGCCTGATGCAGATGGCCAAGACGAATGCGGCGCTCACCCGCCTGGCCAAGGCCAAGCTGCCCTACATCAGCGTGCTGACCGATCCCACCATGGGCGGTGTGTCGGCCAGTTTCGCCTTCGTGGGTGACGTGGTCATCGCCGAACCGAAGGCGCTCATCGGCTTCGCCGGCCCGCGGGTGATCGAGAACACTGTGCGCGAGAAGCTTCCCGAGGGCTTCCAGCGCTCCGAGTTCCTGATGCAAAAGGGCGCGCTGGACATGATCGTCGATCGGCGCGAACTGCGTCCCACGGTGGCCCGCCTGCTGGCCATGCTGCAGCGCCAGCCGGCCGACGCCGTGGCCTGACGCGTTCAAGCTGCGGTTTCGGGGCCGGCTTCGTGCCGGCCCTTTGCATTCACTGTCATTGACACTGCGGCCATCCGGGCAACCTTCTGGCCGCTTACCATCGCTCCATGAGTTCCCCCACGACATTGGCCGACTGGCTGGCGCACTGCGAGCGCCTGCATCCGAGCACCATCGATCTCACGCTGGAACGCGTGCAGGCGGTGGCCACCCGGCTGAAGCTCCAATTCGACTGTCCGGTGGTGACGGTGGCCGGCACCAACGGCAAGGGCTCCACCTGCGCCATGCTGGAGGCCATCGCGCTACAGGCGGGCTACCGCACCGGCGTCTACACCTCGCCCCACCTCGTGCATTTCGAGGAGCGCTGCCGCATCCGAGGCGAGGTGGTGGCCGCCGAGGCCCTGCTGCCGCATTTCGAGGCGGTGGAGGCCGCCCGCGAAGGGCAGGGTCTGACGTATTTCGAGTTCACCACCCTTGCCATCCTGCGGCTGATGTCGCAGGCGGCACTCGACCTCGTGGTGCTGGAAGTGGGCCTGGGCGGGCGCCTGGATGCGGTCAACGTGATCGATGCCGACTGTGCTGTCATCACCAGCATCGATCTGGACCACATGGACTACCTGGGCCCCGACCGCGAGAGCATCGGACGCGAAAAGGCAGGCATCATGCGCGCCGGGCGGCCGGTGGTGGTGAGCGACCCCATGCCGCCACGCAGTGTGCTCGATCACGCCCAGGCGCTGGGGGCCGACCTGCACCTGTCCGGACGTGACTTCCGCTACAGCGGCGACCGCCAGCAATGGAACTGGTCGGGCCGCCATCGCCGCTACAACGCCATGGCCTACCCGGCACTGCGCGGAGCCAACCAGTTGCTCAATGCCTCCGGCGTGCTGGCGGCTTTCGAGACCCTGCACGAGCGTCTGCCCCTCAATGCCCAGGCCGTGCGAAATGGCCTGGCCATGGTGGAACTGCCCGGGCGGTTCCAGATCATTCCGGGCCAGCCCACGCTGGTGCTGGATGTGGCCCACAACCCGCACGCGGTGGCCACGCTGGCCGAGAACCTCGACCAGATGGGCTTCTTCCCTCGCACGCATGCCGTGTTCGGCGCGATGGCCGACAAGGACGTCAATGCCATCCTGCTGCGCATGCACCCGTTGATCGATGCCTGGTACTTCACCGACCTCCCCACGGGCCGAGCCCTGCCGGGCGTCGACTTGAAGCGTCGGTGGGAGGCCTTGCCGGCTCGACCGGGTGGCGCGGCCGCCTCGGCCTCCTGCCATCCGAGCCCGCTCGATGCGCTGCAGACAGCCCTCGGCGCAGCAGACCCGACTGATAGAATCCTGGTCTTCGGCTCCTTCTTCACCGTGGGGGGCGTGCTGCAGGACGGCCTGCCCCGCCTGGCGGCCCGGCACCTGGGCTGACCAGGGCCAACTTCCGAGACGCATGGGTCTGCTCTCCATCTTCAAACGCAATGCCGCCTCGAGCGAGGCTCCGGCTCCCAGGCCGGGCAGCGAGGACAGCATCGAGCAGGCACGTGCGCGAGCCCGTCATCGCCTCATCGGCTCGGTCGTGCTGGTCGTGGCTGCGGTGATCGGCTTCCCATTGCTATTCGAGACCGAACCGCGTCCGTTGCCCACCGACCTCCCCATCGAGATTCCGGCGCGCGACATGGCGTCGCCTCGACCGGCAGCGCAGCCCGCTGCCCCTGAAGCCCAGACCGCACGACCCTCTGAACGCACGGTGATCGAGGAGACGGCAGCCCAGGCAGGTCGCGACGTGCCGGAGCCGGTCACGGCGGCACCCGCGCCCACCACCGCTGCACCATCGCCTGCACCTGCACCTGCGCCTGCACCTGCGCCTCCCGCTGTGGTGGCGCGCCCGTCACCCGCGCCGCCTCCCGCACCAGCCCCGCCTGCCCGCGCTGCCGAGACCGAAGCCGCCCGGGCGCGCGCCCTGCTCGAGGGCCGACCCGCCGCTGCCGCGCAGCCCGAGGCCGCCAGCCGCTTCGTCGTCCAGGTGGGGGCCTTCAGCGAAACAGCCAGCGCCCGCGACGCCCGGGCCAAGGCCGAGAAACTCGGTCTGAAGACCTACACACAGGTGGTCGAGACGTCGGCAGGCCAGCGCATCCGCGTGCGGGTCGGGCCCTTCACCTCGCGCGAGCAGGCCCAGCAGGCCGCCGACAAGCTCAAGGCGGCCGGCCTGCCCGGTGCCGTCCTCACGCTGTAAGCCATGAGCATCCTCGGTTGGGTCGACATCGCCCTCATCACCTTGCTGCTGGTTTCGGTGGTGCTGGGCATCATGCGCGGCCTGGTGTTCGAGGTCCTGGCCCTGGCGGGCTGGGTGGTGGCCTTCTTTGCCGCGCAATGGATCACGCCCTTGTGGAGCGCGGCCGTGCCGATCGGCACGCCTGGCTCGGCGGTCAATCATGTCGCCACCTTTGCCATCGTCTTCATCGCCACGCTCTTCGTCTGGGGGCTGCTGGCCTGGCTGATCAAGAAGCTGGTACACGCCAGTGCGCTGAGCCTGCTGGACCGGCTGATGGGCGCGGCCTTCGGGCTGATCCGTGGCGTGCTGATCGCGCTGGTCGTGGCCCTGCTCGTGACCTGGACGCCCCTGGCGCGCAGCGAGCCCTGGCAGGAATCGCACGGGGCGGAACTGCTGCAGCAGATGCTCCAAAGCCTCAAGCCCCTCATGCCTCGCGAGCTGGCCGACCGGCTCGCCCCCCGTTGAAGTCTCTGTTGGAAGGTAAACCATGTGCGGCATCGTGGGCGTCATCTCGAAGACGCCGGTCAACCAGCTGATCTACGACGCGCTGCTGCTGCTGCAGCATCGCGGCCAGGACGCGGCGGGCATCGTCACGGCGATGGACACCAAGTTCTTCATGCACAAGGCCCGCGGCATGGTGCGCGACGTCTTCCGCACCCGCAACATGCGCGCTCTGCCCGGCACCGTAGGCCTGGGCCAGGTGCGCTACCCCACGGCCGGCAATGCCTACAACGAGGAAGAGGCCCAGCCCTTCTACGTGAATGCGCCGTTCGGCCTGGTGCTGGTGCACAACGGCAACCTCACCAACGCCCATGCGCTGCGCAAGGAGCTGTTCGCCATCGATCGCCGCCACCTGAACACCGAGAGCGACTCCGAAGTGCTGCTCAACGTGCTGGCCCACGAGCTGGAGCTGGCGGCGCGTGACCTGCCGCTGTCGCCCGAGGAGGTGTTCAAGGCCGTGCGTGGCGTGCACAAGCGCATCAAGGGTTCTTACGCCGTGGTCTGCCTGATCGCGGGCTACGGCCTGCTGGCTTTCCGCGACCCCTACGGCATCCGCCCGCTGTGCTACGGCCAGGCCGACCTGCCCGAAGGCCCCGAGGTGATGGTGGCCAGCGAATCGGTGGCGCTGGAAGGGACGGGGCACCGCTTCGTGCGCGACGTGGCGCCTGGCGAGGCCCTCTTCATCGACCTCAACGGCCAGGTGCACGCGCAGCAGTGCGCCGAGTATCCCAGCCTCCACCCCTGCGTGTTCGAGTTCGTCTATCTCGCCCGCCCGGACTCCATCATCGACGGCATTTCGGTCTACCAAGCGCGGCTGAACATGGGCGAGACGCTGGCCCAGCGACTGATCTCGACCATGCCGCCTAGCGAGATCGACGTCGTGATCCCCATCCCCGAATCGAGCCGTCCCTCGGCCATGCAACTGGCGCAGAAGATCGGCAAGCCCTATCGCGAGGGCTTCGTGAAGAACCGCTACGTGGGCCGCACCTTCATCATGCCGGGCCAGGGCGTGCGCCGGAAATCCGTGCGCCAGAAGCTCAATGCCATGCCCCAGGAGTTCAAGGGCCGCAACGTGCTGCTGGTGGACGACTCCATCGTGCGCGGCAACACCTCGCGCGAGATCGTGCAGATGGCCCGCGAAGCAGGCGCCCGCAAGGTCTACATGGCCTCGGCCGCGCCGCCGGTGCGCTACCCCAATGTCTACGGCATCGACATGCCCACCAAGAGCGAGCTGATCGCGCACGATCGCAGCATCGAGGAGATCCGCGAGTTCATCGGCGCCGACGCCCTGATCTACCAGGACGTGGCGGCGATGAAGAAGGCCGTGGGGTCGCTCAACACCGGCCTCGACGGCCTGGAGGCCTCGTGCTTCGATGGGCAGTACATCACCGGCGACGTGAGTGCCGAAGACTTCGCGGCCATCGAGACCCAGCGCACCTCGCAGGGCGAGGAAGAGGAATCCGGCCGCACCCGCCTGGCGCTGCAGAGCGCGGGCGACGCCTGAAGGGGAGGGGTGATGAGCGACAAGCCCGGCATCCCCCGCGTGGACCTGCCCCCCGATGTCCGCCTGGACACCCTGGCGGTGCGCGAGGGGCTGCCTGCCACGCCCTGGGGCGAGAACTCCGAGGCGCTCTTCCTCACGAGCAGCTTCGTGCACCCGGACGCTGCCACGGCGGCCGCACGGTTTGCCAACGAGGAAGAAGCGTTCGTCTACACGCGCTTCACCAACCCCACCACGATGATGATGGAGCGGCGGCTGGCGGCCCTGGAAGGGGCCGAGGCCTGCATCGCCACCTCCAGTGGCATGTCGGCCATCCTGCTGCTCGTGATGGGCCTGCTCAAGGCGGGCGACCACGTCATCTGCTCGCAAAGCGTGTTCGGCTCGACCATCAAGCTGCTGGGCGGCGAGATGGCGAAATTCGGCGTCGAGACCACCTTCGTCTCCCAGACCGACGTGGCCCAATGGCGTGCGGCGCTCAAGCCCAACACCCGGTTGCTCTTTGCCGAGACACCCACCAACCCGCTCACCGAGGTCTGTGACATCGCCGCACTGGCCGGCATCGCCCACGGCGCCGGGGCCTGGCTGGCGGTGGACAACTGCTTCTGTTCGCCGGCGCTGCAGCAACCCATTCCGCTGGGCGCCGATTTCGTCATCCACTCCGGCACCAAGTACCTCGACGGCCAGGGGCGCGTGATCGCCGGGGCGGTGTGCGGCCCGCAAGCCGAGATCGAGGGCAAGCTCGTGCCCTTGATGCGCAGCGCCGGCATGTGCCTGTCGCCCTTCAATGCCTGGGTGGTGCTCAAGGGCCTGGAAACGCTGTCCATCCGCATGAGGGCCCAGAGCGAACGCGCGCTGGCTCTGGCGCAATGGCTCGAGACGCACCCGCAGGTCGAGCGCGTCTACTACCCCGGCCTGGCCTCGCACCCGCAGCACGAGCTGGCCATGCGCCAGCAGAACGGGCGGGGCGGGGCGGTGCTGTCCTTCATCGTGAAGGGCCAGGCCCAGGGCGGGCCCGAACGGGCGCGCCGGCACGCCTTCCATGTGATCGACAGCACCCGCATCTGCTCGATCACCGCGAACCTCGGTGACACCAAGACCACCATCACCCACCCGTCCAGCACCTCGCACGGGCGCCTGAGCGAGGACCAGCGCCTGGCCGCCGGCATCACCCAGGGCCTGATCCGTGTGGCCGTGGGCCTGGACGACGTCCAAGACCTGCAGGCCGACCTTCAGCGTGGCCTTGACACCCTGACCGCATGACCCAAGTCCGCACCCGCTTTGCGCCGTCCCCGACGGGCTTCATCCACCTGGGCAACATCCGCTCGGCCCTGTATCCGTGGGCCTTCGCGCGCGCCCACCAGGGTGTCTTCATCCTGCGCATCGAGGACACCGACCTCGAGCGGTCCTCGCAGGCTGCGGTGGACGTGATCCTCGAGGGCATGAAATGGCTGGGCCTCGACCCGGACGAGGGCCCCTACTACCAGATGCAGCGCATGGACCGCTACAAGGCGGTGGTTGCACAGATGCTGGAGCAGGGGCTGGCTTACCGCTGCTACATGTCGCCAGCCGAGCTGGATGCGCTGCGCGAACGCCAGATGGCCGCCAAGCAGAAGCCTCGCTACGACGGCACCTGGCGCCCCGAACCAGGCAAGACCCTGCCGCCGGTGCCCCCGGGCGTGCAGCCGGTGATCCGGTTCAAGAACCCCATCGGCGGTGCCGTGGTATGGGACGACAAGGTCAAGGGCCGCATCTCGATCAGCAACGACGAGCTCGACGACCTCGTGATCGCCCGGCCCGACGGCACGCCCACCTACAACTTCTGCGTGGTGGTGGACGACATCGACATGGCCATCACGCACGTGATCCGTGGCGACGACCATGTCAACAACACGCCGCGCCAGATCAACATCTTCCGGGCGCTCGGCCAGGAGCCGCCGGTGTACGCCCACCTGCCCACCGTGCTGAACGAGCAGGGCGAGAAGATGAGCAAGCGCAACGGCGCCAAGCCGGTCACGCAATACCGCGACGAGGGCTACCTGCCCGATGCGATGGTCAACTACCTCGCCCGCCTGGGCTGGAGCCATGGCGACGACGAGATCTTCTCGCGCGAGCAGTTCCTGCAGTGGTTCGACCTCGACCACCTGGGCAAGAGCGCGGGCCAGTTCGACGAGGCCAAGCTGCGCTGGGTGAATGCCCAGCACCTGAAGATGACCGAGGACGCAACGCTGCTGCCGCTGGTGCGCGAGCAACTGGCACGCCTGGGCCTGCAAGGCGGTGATGACGCGACTCTGACGCGCATGTGCGGCCTCTTCAAGGACCGCTGCAGCACCACGGTGGAACTGGCGCAATGGCTGGCGATGTACTTCGCGCCGGTGCAGCCCGGCGCTGAAGACCAGGCCGCCCACATCACCGAAGCCGTGAAGCCAGCGCTGCGCACGCTGCGCGACAAGCTCGCCACGGTGGCGTGGGAGAAGGCGGCGATCCAGCAGGCCATCAAGGAGAGCATCGGCGCCCACGGGCTGAAGATGCCGCAACTGGCCATTCCCGTGCGTGTGCTGGTGTGCGGCCGGGCCCAGACGCCGTCGATCGATGCGGTGCTCGAGCTGTTTGATCGCCAGACCGTGATCGACCGCTTGCAAGCCTGAGAAATTTCGGTATATACTTTCGGTCTCGCTTGAACGGCGCGACGCAAACAGAAGTCAGCGATGATTTCTGGCACCTCGTAGGGGGTATAGCTCAGCTGGGAGAGCGCTTGCATGGCATGCAAGAGGTCAGCGGTTCGATCCCGCTTACCTCCACCAACAAGGTGGCGCGCGGTTCAAGTAGTACGAAGATCTTGACCCCTTCGTCTAGAGGCCTAGGACACGACCCTTTCACGGTTGTAACAGGGGTTCG
>CAZKGD010000104.1:0-9403 GCA_964552215.1 uncultured Caldimonas sp. | reverse complement strand
GAGCGAGGTCTTGCCCTGGCCCGAGGCAGGGCCGGCGATCAGCAGTGCACGCGTCATCGGTTCACAACTCGATTCCGCGTTGTGCGCGAAAGCCTTGCTTGAAGGCGTGCTTGATCAGGCCCATCTCGGTGACGGTGTGGGCCACCTCGATCAGCTCGGGCGGCGCGGCACGGCCGGTGAGCACCACGTGCTGCATCGGGGGGCGTTTGTGCAGGTCGGCGATCACCTGCTGCACGTCGAGGTAGCGGTACTTCAGCGCAATGTTGATCTCGTCGAACACCAGCAGGCCCAGTGATTCGTCGGCCAGCATCTCGCGCGCCAGCGCCCAGGCGGCCTGGGCCTTGGCCACGTCGCGGGCGCGGTCCTGGGTGTTCCAGGTGTAGCCCTCGCCCATGGCGTGGAAGCGCACTTCCTCAGGAAAGCGGCGGAAGAAGAGTTCTTCGCCCGTGGGCAGGGCGCCCTTGATGAACTGCACCACGCCCACCTTCATGCCATGGCCCAGGGCGCGGGCCACCATGCCGAAGGCGCTGGAGCTCTTGCCCTTGCCGTTGCCGGTGTGCACGAGGATGAGGCCGCCCTCGGCCTGGGCGGATTCGATCTTGGCATCGACGATGGCCTTCTTGCGCTGCATGCGCTCGCGGTGGCGGTCGTCGAGGCCGGGGTCGGGAGAGGTGGAATCGGTCATGGTTCAGGCCGTCAAGGAGGCATCGGCCGCCGGCAGGAAGTGGCGCAGGCCGTCCACGTCGAGCGCGCGCATGGGGCAGCCGTAGGCTTCGCTCAGGCGGGCTTCGGTGAGCACCTCGGCCAGCGGGCCCGCCAGCAGGCGGGGCTGGCCGTTGGCGCCGGGGGGCAGGAAGAGCAGGGCGTGGGTGCAGCAGCGCTGCGCCAGGTTCACGTCGTGCAGCGACAGCAGCACCGCGCGGTCGGCCAGGCCGGCCAGCAGGCGGCACACGGCCAGTTGATGCGGCACGTCGAGGTGGGCGGTGGGTTCGTCCAGCAGCACCAGCGGTGTGGCCTGGGCCAGCGCGGCGGCAATGGCCACGCGCTGGCGTTCGCCGCCCGAGAGGCTGCGCACGTCCTGCTCGGCCAGGTGGGCCACGTCCAGCGCGGCGAGCTGCTCGCGGGCGATGCGTTCGTCGTCGGGTGCCAGCCAGCCGAAGCGGCCGGCATAGGGTTGGCGGCTGGCCAGCACCACGTCGAGCGCCGTGAGCGCAAACACGTCCTGATGGTGCTGCGGGCACCACGCGCGCAGGCGCGCCAGGGTGCGGGTGGGGAGGCGCGGCAGGGGCTGGCCGTCGATGTGTACGTCGCCGCCGGCCGGGTCGAGCAGGCCGGCCAGGGTGCGCAGCAGGGTGGTCTTGCCGCAGCCATTGGGGCCCAGGAAGGCCCAGCGTTCGCCGCGTTGCACGCGCAGGCTCAGGTCCTTCACGAGGGTGCGCTGGCCGGCGCGCACCGTGAGCTGCTGGGTGCTCAGCAATTTGCTCATCCCGCCCTCCCGTTGCGCAGCAGCAGCCACAGGAAGCTGGGCACGCCGATGAAGGCGGTGAGCACGCCCACGGGCAGTTGCATGGGGGCCAGCACGGTGCGCGCCAGGGTGTCGGCCAGCACCAGGAAGGCGCCGCCGGCCAGTGCGCAGGCGGGCAGCAGCACGCGCTGGTCGTTGCCCACGAGTAGGCGCAGGGCATGCGGCACCACCAGGCCCACGAAGCCGATGCTGCCGGCCACGGTGATGGCCAGGCCGGCGGCCACCGAGGCCAGCAGCACCACGCACAGGCGCAGCCGGCGCACGTTCACGCCCAGCGCATAGGCCGGGCAGTCGCCCAGCAGCATGAGGTTGAGGTCGCGCGCCAGCACCAGGGCCAGGGCCAGCAGCACGGCGGCGCCGGCCAGGGGCAGGCCCCAGCGGTCGGCGCCGTTCAGGTCGCCGAGCAGCCAGAAGATCATGCCGCGCAGCTGCGCCTCGGGCGCGATCGACAGGATGAAGGCCACGATGGCGCCAAAACCCGCGCCCACGATCACGCCCACCAGCAGCAGCTGCACGCTGGCGCGGGTGCTGTCGGCCTGGCGGCGGAAGGCGCGGGCGCCCAGCAGGAAGACCAGCGCCGTGGCCACCAGGGCCCCGGTGGCCGCGCCCAGGTTCACCCAGGCCCAGGCGGCCCCCGCCCACAGCGCCAGCAGCGCGCCCACGCAGGCCCCGCTGGAGATGCCCAGCACGTAAGGGTCGGCCAGCGGGTTGCGCAGCAGCGTCTGCAGCAGTGCGCCGGCCAGGGCCAGCAGCGCGCCACAGGCCAGGGCCGACAGGGCGCGCGGCAGGCGCAGGCCCAGCACGATGTCGGCCGTGACGCCGTCGAGTTGCCCGCGCAGCGCTGCCAGGATCTCGCCCAGCCCTACCCGCTGGCTGCCCAGCCCCAGTGCGAACACCAGGGCGAGGGCCACCCCGCCCAGCAGCAGGGCGTAGACCAGGGGCAGCGAGCGGACGAAGCGCATGGGCCTTCAGGTGCAGTGCGTCAGCGGGGCGACCATCGCACGCCGACAAAGGCGTTGAGGCCGCCGGTGGCATAGGTGTTGGCCACCTGGTAGTCCTTGTCGCCCAGGTTCTCCACGCGGGCCAGCACCGTCCAGTCGGGGCCGATGCGGCGGCTCAGGTGCGCACCCACCACCCCATAGCCGCCCAGGCGCCGGGTGTTGGCGGCATTGTCGAAACGCTCGCCCACCAGCTTCAGGTGGCCGCCCACGGTCCAGTCGCCCAGCGTGGCGTCGGCGCCGAACTGCGCATGCCGGCGGGCGCGGCGGGCCAGCAGGTTGCCGGTGTCGGCGTTGGTGGGCTTCTGGAAGTCGACCGAGCCCCACACATTCGCGGCGCCCAGGCGCTGCGAGGCCGACAGGGTCACGCCCTTGAAGACCGCTTCGCCCGCGTTCTCGTAACAGCCGAAGGGGCTGGCGCAGGGGCCGGCGGCGCCGAAGTTGATGAGGTCGGTCACCTCGTTGCGGAACACCACGAGGCCGAACTGGCGATCGTCGCGGGCATAGCGCAGGCCCAGCTCGGCACTGCGCGACGATTCGGGTTTCAGGTCGGCCACGCCGTACTGGCTGAAGCGCTGATAGAGCGTGGGCGCCCGGAAGGCCGTGCCGGCCGAGGCGGTGACGCGCCATTGCGGCGTGAAGGCGAAGGCATAGGCTGCGCCGCCGGTGGTCTTGCCGCCGAACTCGCTGTCGTCGTCATGCCGCACATTGAGCTGCACGGTGTGCACCCGGTCGCTCCAGTGGTAGCCCAGGGCGACGCCGTTCTGCGAGCGGGACGCGTCGATGGGCGGCGGGCCAGAGTTGTCCAGGCGGTCTTCGCGGCGTTCGAGCGCGGCCGTCAGGCGATGGGCACCGAGCTGCAGCTCATGATGCCAGAGGTAGCTCTGCACACGGGTGTCGGTGAAGTAGGGCGAGGGTGTCGTCTCGTACTGGTCCCGGCCCCGGTTGGCGCTCAGGCGCATGCGGTAGCTGTCGGTCCAGCGCGCCGACCAGGTCAGGCCCAGGGTCTGCACATCGTTTTGCGCGCGGTCGTCGGCGGTGCTGGCGAAGCCGTCGTACTGCGAATTCTGGTCGTTCGTCAGGGCGGTGGCTTCCAGCCGGTGGGCGTCGTTCAGCGCCCACCCCAGGCGGGCCGAGGCCGAGGTGCTGCGGTAGCCGTCCCGATCAGGGAAACCCACTCCGGGGCGTGCGTCGAAGCCCTCGCTGGTTTCATGTGCCACGCTCAGGGCGTAGTCCAGGCGGCCGGCCGTCCCGTGGAAGCCCGCGTCGGCCCGGCGCGTGTGGTGGCTGCCAAAGCCCACCCCGATGCTGGGCGTGAAGGGGCCTTCGCCCTTGCGCGTGAAGATCTGCACCACGCCCGAGATGGCGTCCGACCCGTAGATGGCCGCGGCCGGGCCGCGCAGGATCTCGATGCGCTCGATCTGCGAGGCGGGCAGGGCATTCCAGTTGGCACCGCCCGTGGCCTGCGAATCGACGCGCACGCCGTCGATGAAGACGGCAGTGAAGCGGTTTTCGCCACCGCGCAGGAAGAGGCTGGTGTTGGCGGCGGGCCCGCCGTTGCGGGAGAACTCGACCCCCGGCGTGCGCGAGAGCAGGTCGGCCACCGTGGTGGCGCCGCTGCGTTCGATGGTGTCGCGTTCGACGACGGAGACGTCGGACACCACCTCGTTCAGGGTCTGCTCGACACGGGTGGCGGTGATGACCACGGTGTCGAGGGAAGGCGCCTGGGCCAGCAGGGTCTGGGCCGCAGCGGCGCAGGGCAGGAGGGCAGCGCACATAGGCGCAGGGATCCATCGCGCGGCGCGACGGGCAGAGAGGGACAAGGTCATGGCAGAACAGCGTTGATCGCTCCGGCCCGCTTCCCCGCAGGCCAGAACCCCATCGAGCGCGCGAACGCGCTCCCCTGTTGGCCGGTATCCGGGCTGACAGATCCACACCGATCACCTTCCCAGCCGCGACCCGAAGGACATGGCCAGTGGTTGAGGATCGGCATTGAGCGCACCCGGGGGTGCGCTCGTCTGCTTACCGTTGCGGGGGCAGCGCAGGTTGGCGTGCCGGCGGGGCCGACGGCGCTTCCTGCTTCCCGTTTAACTGCCGGGCGAGATCACCCGGCGAGCACCAACAACATGCATTGTAGTAGGACGCCGGGCGCGGTTTCATCGACGCCGCGCCGCCGTGCCGCGCAGCATCAGCACCACCCCGCACAGCACGATGCCGGCGGCCAGCCACTCGGGGCCGGTGATGTGTTCGCCGGCCACCGCCACGCCCAGCACCATCGCGATCACCGGGTTGACGAAGGTGTAGCTCGACGCCAGGGCCGCGCTGGTGTTGGCCAGCAGGTACATGTAGGCATTGAAGGCGATCAGCGAGCCGAACACCACGAGGTAGAACCAGGCGCCCACGGCCAGCGGCTCGGGCGGCCAGGCAGGCGACTCGCCGGTGGCCCAGGCCAGCGCCATCAGCACGATGCCGCCGCAGATCATTTCGCTCGCGAAACCCATCGCGCCCGGGGCCATCGGCAGGCTGCGCTGGCTGAGCACGCTGCCCAGCGACCAGGTGATGCAGGCGATCGCGATGGCGGCCAGGCCCGCGGGCGAGGCCTGGAAGCCCGCGCCCTGGGTGAGCATCAGCACCCCGGCCAGGCCCACGGCGATGCCGGCCATCTCCATGCGGCCGGGCACCACGCGCCAGAGCAGGTTGAGCGCCGCGATCATCAGCGGCACCACGGCGATGAAGGCCACCACCAGGCCCGAGCCCACCGTCTGCTCGGCATAGGCCGTGCCGCCCATGCCGCCGCCCAGCATCAGGGTCCCCACCACCAGGGCATTGCGCCAATGCCGCACGTCGGGCCAGGCGGCACCGCGCCAGCGCATCCAGGCGGCCAGCACCACGCCGGCCAGCAGAAAGCGGGTGCCCATCTGGAAAAAGGGCGGGAAGCTGATCAGCGCGTACTTGATGGCCAGGTAGGTGGAACCCCAGACCAGCCAGGTGGCGGCCAGGCAGAGCATCACCATGGGGCTGAGCGCAGGGGTGGAGGGCAGCGATGAAGTGGCGGAGGTCATGGATGTTGTCTTGATGTTCTGAGCCGCTATGCTAGAAAAGCTTCTGCCGCCGATGAAGGCCAATTCAACGGAGATGAAGCCGGACCACCGTGAATTTCAAAGAAGGAAACCGTCTTGGCCTTGAACCTTGAGCTGGACCACCACGACACCCGCATCCTGGCCGAACTGCAGGCCGATGCCCGCCTGTCCATGGCCGAACTGGGCCGGCGCGTGCACCTGAGCCAACCGGCCGTCACCGAGCGCGTGCGCAAGCTGGAATCGGCCGGCGTCATCACCGGCTACCGGGCCAGCGTGAACCTGGCCAAGCTGGGGTATGGCATCCGTGCCATCGTGCGCGTGGGGCGGGCCGAGTACGCCCGGGTGGTGAAGCTCATCCAGCAGACCCCTGAGGTGATCAACGCCTACAACGTCACCGGCGAGGACAGCTGGATCCTGGAAATCGCCGTCATCGACGTCTCCCACCTCGATGCGGTGGTGACGAAGTTCTGCATCCTGACGGAAACTTCGACCTCCATCATCCTGAATGCCGCGCGCGAGCATCAGCCCATGCTGCCAGCCCGGCCCGAGGACGTGAAGCCTCCCATCAAGAAAGTCGACAACGCATGAACTTCGAGCAGTTTTCCACCTGCGACCTGTGCGACGAGCACAAGGGCGACACCGATGGCGTCTTCCGCGTGCTGCCGCCGGTCTTCCACAGCTATGGCGGCAAGACCCGCTTCGCCGGCCCGGTGCGCACGGTGAAGTGCTACGAAGACAACACCGAGGTGAAGGCCCTGCTGGAAGGCCCGGGCCACGGCCAGGTGCTGGTGGTGGACGGCGGCGCCTCGCTGGCCCGCGCCCTGGTGGGCGGCAACATCGCCGCCGCCGCGGCGAAGAACGGTTGGGCCGGTGTGGTGGTGAACGGCTGCGTGCGCGACCTGGCGGAAATGCGCGACTGCCAGGTGGGTATCCGCGCCCTGGCGCTCATCCCCATGCCCACCGAACGCCGCCAACAGGGCCAGCGCGACGTGCCCGTGCAGGTGCAGGGCGTGTGGGTGCGGCCAGGCGAATGGCTGTTTGCTGACGAAGACGGCATCGTGGTGATGCCGGCGCAGAAGGGGTGAGTTCGGCGCCGCTTCGGTGCGGCCTTCTTTTGGGAGATTCATGTGGCGACAGACCACCGACGCATCCTCATTCTTTGCAAGACCTACCCCTCGCCCAGCAGCCGGTATGTGGAAACCTCCTGTGTGGCAGGCATGGACGAGGAGGGGCACTTGGTCCGACTATTTCCTGTGCCGTTCCGGCTGATCGAGGACAGTCAGCAGTTTCGAAAATGGCAATGGATCCGAGCGCGCGTCCGGCGTGCACAGGACGATGCGAGACCGGAAAGCCACCGCATCTCGGTGGACACGATCGAGGTCGCTGGCGAACCCCTTCCGACAAGCGATGCCTGGAGCGCTCGCCGTGCGGCCATCAGCGGGGTGCCGGTGTTCACCTCGTTTGAGGCGTTGGAGGCCTCGCGCGAAGCGTCGGGGACCACGCTCGGCCTCGTCCGGCCCAGCCGTTTGCTGGGTCTGGATATCACCCCTGTCGACACACCGAGCTGGACCGAGGAGGAAAAGGCCAAGCTGTTGCAAGAGCAGCAGCAAGGCAACCTCTTCGATGCAATCGAAGATCAGCGATCATTGAAGACCCTCAAGAAGCTGCCTTTCGACTTTCACTACCGCTACGAGTGCGGAACCGCCGACGGCGTCGTGGAGCGTCGCCACAAGCTGGTCGACTGGGAGGCCGGGGCGCTGTACTGGAATGTGCAGCGTCGTGCCGATTGGCAGGATGCATTTCGCCGCAAATTCCTGGTGGAGTTTCAGGACCGGGAAGTGCTGTTCCTGATGGGAACGATACACCGCTTTCCCAAGCAGTGGTTGATCGTGAGCGTGCTGTACCTGCCTAGGCAGCCAGACGCTGAGGTGGGTCAGCAGCCACTGTTCTAGCTGTCAGATGCCACACAGCGGGTGCTCCCGCGTGATGGGCTGCGCGGGCGACATAGCTGCGGTGGCAGAACGTCGCATCCGCTTCAAAGCACACCAGGCAAACCCGCCTCTTCAGTGCAGCAGCGGCTAGCGCTGTGACAGCATCCACCTGGGTGCTGAGATGGGCCATGAACCCCCGCGTATAAGCTTGCCAGTCGCCATCGGCCTTGTACCGATCTCGCACGGGCCGGGGGCAACCCAGGGCCGGGTGATGCTCGTAGCCGATACCCGCTTGAGCCAGCGCCTGACGAAAGGCCGTTTTCGAGAACCCTTTTTTGCGAGACAGCGGCAACTCTCGCACGTCGACGATCAGGTCAACGCCCGTCTCCTTGAGGCGAGAGATGAAAGCATCGATGGTCAGGCCCTCGTAGCCGAAGGTGAAAAGCGCTGAAGGCTGCATGAGGTGCTGAGGTGTGAGAGGGAAGGTTGCGGTGCAACAAGCCTGCAAATGTACCAAGCTCGTAAGCCAAGATGTTTGGTCTCACAGCCGCATTCACAACTGGAAACCACCGCAACGTCTGCAAATCGCTGTTCGGGCCCTATAGTGCGGCGCATTCCAAAGACTGTGCCCAGGGAGGGCAACGGCATGTCAGTGAAGCGCTACGCTGTCGGCGGCACCGATGGCTGGCTCAACATCAAGCGTGAGCCATCGGGCACCGTGGTGGCTATCCCGGAGTATCTGCGGGTCGACCATGAACGCGCCTCGGAGGGTCGAGACCACTTCAGGCCCACCGAGGGTGTCGAGCGGGGGAAGGCGTTCTCGGTCAAGACAGGCAACCTCAAAGCCGGTGATCCCGGTTATCGGCCTCCTGCCGCATTGCAGTTCGATCTCCGGCGCGGCGTGCTGGTGTTTCCGGGGGGGCAGGCCCGTGCCATCACCAGCGCACGCAACCCCATCGCCGTTGGGCAGCACCCCATTGCGCTGCCGGACTTCCCGCATGATGCGGGTTCGGCTTACATGTCTCACTCCCCCTACGCGAAAACCTGGTTCTATCTGGGCCAAGGCCATGCCGTTCCCGGCCGGGATGACCGGTATCTGCATCCGGGGCGCGTCAGCGAAGGGTGCATCACGGTGGAGCCGGCTGACTGGACGTGGCTCTACAGGTACTTGATCCTCTGCAGGAGCGGCGATGGCTCGACCTTGGGTACGGTCACTGTGGTTCGCTAGCCTGCTGGCGTTGGCCGGTTGCCCGGCATCGCCGGGCCCATCGGACGACCCCGTGCTGGCGCAGGACGACCTGCGCAACCCGGACTTCGTGACCCGCTGGCTGAGCGAGCATCGGAATGCGGTCGACCGAAAGAAGCGAGCAGAGGAGTTCCTCGCGCTGGCACTTCGCGCGCAGCAGAACAACAACTGGTCGGCCGCGAGCAAGAACTTCGCCGAAAGCATGATCCGCTACCCCGCCCCGGAAGCCCTGGCCGGCTATGCGCATGCCAACCTGCGGATGTTCGGGCAGAAGCGGCGCCGTGATGGCACCACCCGCGAGCACATGGCGGAAGACGTGGCCTATGCATTGGCGTATTACGAGGCCGCGCTGGCGGCGAATCTTGTGCTGCACCGGCTGGAAGTCGAAGCTCAGGCGAAACTGCGCAGAGACGTGGAATGTCTTGCCGAGTTCAAGCGAGCAGGGGAGCCGGCCGGTGAATGCGGACCGGTGGAACGCTATCTCGCTGGGGATTGAGAGGTTGTGAGTGGGAGCCTCAAGAGGCCACCACCTCCAACACCCGATCCAACCCGCCTTCATTGATTGCCACCATCGCCTGCTCGCGCACCTTGGGCTTGGCGTGGTAGGCCACGCTCAGGCCGGC
>CAZKGD010000103.1:0-9636 GCA_964552215.1 uncultured Caldimonas sp. | reverse complement strand
CGCGCCTTCACGTCGCCAGCTACACATCAGCAGCGAAGACAGCGACTGTAGCACGGTTCATGGTCGCAGCACCAGCCCCCCCCCTTTGGGATGTCGACGGGCAAGGCTCAGTGCAAAGCCGGGTCGCGCGCGGGGTCGGCGTGGAGCAGCTGGCGACAGGCTTCTTGCGGGTCGTCGCTGTCGATCACGGCCCGCGCGTGCTGCGCCAGGCGCCGGGTGTCGGCACGCAGGATGCGCTGCTTGATGGTGGCAATCTGGGAGGGATGCATGGAGAAGCTGCGCAGCCCCATGCTGAGCAGCAGCGAAGTGAAGACGGGGTCGCCCGCCATCTCCCCGCATACGCTGACCCCTTTGCCCGCCGCACGGGCGGCAGAGATGGTGTCGGCGATGAGCCGCAAGACTGCCGGGTGCCAGGGGTCGTAGAGATGCGCGACGGCCTCGTCGGCGCGGTCGATGGCCAGGGTGTACTGGATGAGATCGTTGGTGCCCAGCGAGACAAAATCGAAGTGTTTCAGGAAGCTGTTCACCAGCAAAGCCGCCCCAGGCACCTCGATCATCGCGCCCACTTCGACGTCGGTGTAGGGAAGGCCGGCATCGCTGAGCTGCTGCTTTGCGCGCGCCAGAGCTTCAAGGGTGTGGCGCACTTCGCCCAGGTGCGTGAGCATCGGGATGAGCAGCTTCACCTTGCCGTAGGCGCTGGCGCGCAAGATGGCGCGCAGCTGCATGCGAAACATGCTGGGCTCGGACAGGCTCCAGCGGATCGCCCTCAGGCCCATGGCCGGGTTGAGGGTGTGTTCATGGCGCAGCTCGTTGTGGGACATGCGCTCGAAGGGCTTGTCAGCGCCGATGTCGATGGTGCGGATGGTCACCGGCAACCCTTGCATGGCCTCGACAGCGGCACGGTAGGCCTCGAATTGCTCATCTTCGTCCGGCAGCTCGCCGTCCCGGTTCATGAAGAGGAACTCGGTTCGGAACAGCCCCACTCCCACCGCCCCTGCCGACAGGGCCCCGGGGGCGTCCTGAGGCAGTTCGATATTGGCCAGCAGCTCCACCCGCTCGCCATCGAGCGTGACGGCCGGGGTGTGGCGAAGGCGGGCCAGGCGCTCCCGCTCGAGTTCGCTCTGTCGCTGCCGGAATCTGTATTCCTCGAGGATGATGGGCGAAGGGTCAACGATGACGACCCCGGCATCGCCGTCAATGATCACCCAGTCATCCTGACGGATGAGGTGGCTCGCCTCGCGCGCCCCGACCACTGCGGGGATGCCCATGCTGCGAGCAACGATGGCCGTGTGTGAGGTCTTTCCACCCACATCGGTGACGAAGCCCTGGAAAACGCTGCGCTTGAACTGCAGCATGTCGGCCGGGGCAATGTCGTTGGCGATGAGGACCAGCGGGTCCTCACCGCCCCAATCGCCGCTCTGGGACGCCGGAGCCGAGGCCAGCACGGAGCCGTTGCGGCCAAGGGCCCGCAGGAGACGCTCGACAACTTGCTCGATGTCGGCCTTGCGCTCGCGCAGGTATTCGTCTTCCATCTCGTCGAACTGCCGCGCCAGCACCTCCAGCTGCGCCGACAGGGCCCACTCGGCGTTGTAGTGCCGCTCGAGGATCCACTGTTTGGTTGCGCCGGTGAGCGCCTCGTCGTGCAGCAGCATCAGGTGAACGTCGAGCAGAGCCGCCAGTTCGGAGGGCGCATCGGCAGGCATGTCACGCTTGAGGCCGGACAATTCCTCGGCCACGATGTCCCGGGCCTTGCGCAAACGCTCGATCTCGGACTCGGCCTGATCCGGGCCGATGAAATAGTGGGCCACGTCCACGCGGCTGGACGCCACGAGCACGGCTTTACCGATGGCCACGCCACGGGCGACGGGCAGTCCGAACACTTGCAGGGTCATGACCGGATGCTAGCAGCGCCGGGCGACAGACACCATGCGGGTGCCTCAGGTAGGACCGGTGCCCGCGCGGCGCACTGCGCCATGGGTTGCAAGCAGCCGCCTCGATGGGGGAGACTCGGGCTTCGGCGCTACGCTGTTCTGGTGGCATACAGCCTGTGAATGGAGGACTCGCCATGTCAGGACTCTCAGGCCTGATCGAACAGAAGCTGGACGGGCTGCCCCGCAAGGTGGCCCTGGAGTGGCCAGGGGGGCGCGCGGGTACCCATGACGCGGACGTGCGCTTGAAACTCCACGAGCCCCGTTGGCTGGGCGCGCTGGCGCGCGGGCAGATCGGTGCCCTGGCCGATGCCTACGTGATGGGCCAGCTCGACATCGACGGGGAGATGCGCGACCTGATGGCCGTGGCCGCCCGCCTCGTGGGAGATCCGGTGTCGCAGGGACGCCCGTCGTGGTGGCAACGGTGGTGGCGCACCGTGCAATCACACCGCCGACATGCGAAGGAGCGCGATGCTCTGCAGGTCGCTTTCCACTACGACGTCTCGGACGACTTTTATGCACTGTGGCTGGACCCCCGGCGCGTCTACTCCTGCGCCTATTTTCGAACGCCGGACATGACGCTGGCCCAGGCCCAGGAGGCCAAGCTCGATCACATCTGCCGCAAGCTGCAGTTAGCCCCGGGTCAACGCTTCCTGGACATCGGCGCCGGATGGGGCGGCCTGCTGCTGTGGGCCGCGCAGCACTATGACGTGCGGGCCGAAGGCATCACGCTGTCACGGAACCAGCATGCCCATGTGAACCGGCTGATCGAGGAACTGGGACTGCGTGGCAGGGTGCAGATGCATCTGCGCGACTACCGGGACATGCCTGAAGATGCACCTTATGACAGGATCGCCTCGGTGGGGATGTTCGAGCATGTGGGGCGTGCAAACCTGGTGAGCTATTTCGACAAGATCCGCCGGCTGCTCGTGCCCGGCGGTCTGGCCATGAACCATGGCATCACGGCCGGCGGTGTGCACAATGCACAGCTGGGTGGCGGGATGGGCGACTTCATCGAGAAATACATCTTCCCGGGCGGTGAGCTCGAGCATGTGAGCGAAGTGGCACAGGCCCTCACCGAAGGAGGGCTGGAGTTGCTGGACGCCGAGAATCTGCGGCCGCACTATGCGCGTACGCTATGGGCATGGTCGGACGGGCTGGAGTCTCGTCTCGATCAGGCCCGGGCCGTGACGAACGAGAGAACCGTGCGCGCCTATCGGCTCTACCTCGCCGGTTGCGCGATGAGCTTCGAGCGCGGCTGGATCTCGCTGTTCCAGTTGTTGGCCTCGCGCCCCAGCGGTGACGTGACCGCAGGGCCCATGCGCGGGGCGCAATCGGCCTTTCCGTTCAATCGTGAATACATGTACCGCTGACATCGCGCCATGCTCTACAAGTTCAAGTCCCGCGCCGCGGGTGACGTGATCATGACCGGTCCACACGGCGACCAGGCACTGCGCGCCATGGGTCGCGAACCCTCGCCGCAGGGCATCGTCCTGCCGCAGGACATGCCCGCCGCCATCGCCAACCTGGAGCGTGCCATCGCACAGGAAGAGGCTGCACGCCGCCAGGCCGAGGAGGAGGCCCGGGCCGAAGGCCGGACGCTGCCCCCTGATGACGGCGTGGCCCTGCGCCAGCGGCTGTGGCCGCTCATCGAGATGCTGCGGCGCTGCCATGCTGCTGGCAAGGACATCGTCTGGGGCGTCTGACCCCTGCTTCCTCACCCTCAGGAGACCCGCATGAAACTATGGAGCCAGAGTTGGTCTGATGGCCAGACCATTCCCGCACGCTATGCAGCCGGCCGGCCCGACGGCGGTGGTGGCGTGACCTTCTCGGACAACGTCAATCCGCATCTGGCCTGGAGCGGGCTGCCGGCGGGCACCCGCTCGCTCGCCTTGATCTGCCACGACCCCGACGTGCCCAGCCGGGGCGACGACGTGAACCAGCCGGGCCGCGAGGTGCCGGCCGACCTGCCGAGGGTGGACTTCTTCCACTGGGTCATGGTGGACCTGCCCCCCGGCCTGAGCGAGATTGCCGAGGGGGAATTTTCTGAAGGCTTCACGGCGCGCGGGAAGCCCGGCCCGCAGAGCTTGCATGGCGCACGCCATGGCTTGAACGACTACACGGGATGGTTTGCTGGCAACGCCGAGATGTCGGGGCAGTACTTCGGCTACGACGGCCCTTTTCCGCCCTTCAATGACGCGCTGCTGCACCACTATGTGTTCACGCTTTTCGCACTGGACTTGGAACGCTGCCGGGTGGAGGGAGCCTTCACCGGCGCGCAGGTCCGTGCAGCCATCACGGGCCACGTGCTGGGCTCGGCCTCCTTCGTGGGCACCTATACCCTGAATCCGAGGCTGCGCAAGGGCTGAACGCAGCGACAATCCGGACGCATGAGCTTCCCTCAGCCCACCCGCATCCTGGCAATCCGCCATGGCGAAACCGCCTGGAACGTCGATACCCGCATCCAGGGCCACTTGGACATCCCGCTGAATGACACAGGCCGGCACCAGGCGCGCCGCCTGGCTGCGGCCTTGGCGGACGAGCCCCTGCAGGCGATCTACAGCAGCGACCTCGGCCGGGCCCACCAGACGGCGACGGCGCTTGCCGACGCGGTGGGGCTGCCGGTCCATGCAGTTCCGGGTCTGCGGGAGCGGGCTTTCGGACACTTCGAGGGCCGGACCTTTCGCGAAATCGAAGCGCAGTGGCCGGACCAGGCCCTGCGGTGGCGCCGGCGCGACCCCGACTTCTGCCCAGCCGGCGGCGAAAGCCTCACCAGCTTTTACGCCCGGGTCATAGACCAGGCTCAGGCGCTGGCGGCCGCCCACCCGGGCGAGACCATCGCGCTCGTCGCCCACGGAGGGGTGCTCGACTGCCTGTATCGGGTGGCCACGCGCGTGGACCTGCAGGCGCCGCGCACCTGGGAACTGGCCAACGCCAGCATCAACCGGCTCCTGCACACGCCCGAGGGCTTCACCCTGGTCGGCTGGGCCGACACGCAGCATCTGCAGGACCTCGCGCTGGACGAGTTCGCCGACGGCGCGCGGTAGCACCGTCAACCCCGGGGGGTGGCGGACCGTTGTGTGAGAGTCGCCCCTCCCGGCTGCTTCCATGCCCTCTGAACGCCTGGCTCTGGTGGATGCCCTGAAGGCCTTCGCCTCTCAACTCATCGTCTGGCATCACCTCGCCTTGTATGGCCCCTTGGCGGAAGGCGGCCACGCTCTGCTGCCCACGCTGATGGGCTGGCTGGGCGGCGATGCGCGCATGGTCGTGCAGGTCTTCCTGGTGGTCGCGGGCTTTCTCGCAGCGCGCGGTCTGGCGCCCGAGGGGGCATTGCACGGTGAACCGTTGACCCTGATCGCGGGGCGCTACCGCCGGCTGGTGGGGCCCTACCTCGTGGTGCTGGCCGCGTGTCTGGCCAGTGCCGCGCTGGCCCGGCACTGGATGAACGACGAGGCCACACCGGGAGTTCCGACAGCGCTGCAGGTCGCCGCCCACGCGCTGCTGCTGCACGACCTGCTGGACCAGGAGGCTCTGTCGGCAGGCGTGTGGTACGTGGCGATCGATTTCCAATTGTTCGCGCTGTTCGTGGCGCTCGCCTGGGCTTGCCAGCGGCTGCTCCCGCGTCCATGGACCCTGCGCGGCCTGGTGACTGCCGTGGCCGCCCTGGGCCTGGTCTCGATGTTCGGCATCAACCGCGACCCAGCCTGGGACGACTGGGCGCTGTACTTTTTCGGCGCCTACGCCCTGGGCGCGCTGGCCTGGTGGACGTCTGCGCCGCGCGCGCACTGGATCGCCTGGGCACTGGTCGCGGGCGCTGCACTGCTGGCCTGGGGACTCGACCCGCGACCTCGTTTGGCCGTGGCCCTGATGTGTGCGACGCTTCTGTATCTGGCGCGCCGCACGGGGGGGCTTGCCCGCTGGGGTGCGGGAGCCCTGACGGCCTGGCTGGGCCGGATTTCCTACGCCGTGTTCCTGGTGCACTTCCCCGTTCTGCTGGTGATCAACGCCGCCGTGGTGCGGTGGATCCCGGATCATCCCGCCGCGGTTCCCGCCGGCCTGTTGACAGCCTGGGCCGCAAGCCTGGCGGCGGGCGCTGCCGTCCATCGCTGGGTGGAAGTTCCGCTCGCCAGGCCCATGCGGGTCTCCCCGAGGCCCGTGGCGGCCGGCTGATGCCCACAATCAAGATTTTGCATTCATGGTCCGCTCATGAAAGGCGCTCAGATCATCGTCCTGGCCACCCCGGTCTTCCTGCTGCTGATTGCAGTGGAATACTTCGTGGGACGCCGGCGTGGACGCAACACCTACCGGCTCAATGACGCCCTGAGCAGCATCGGCCTGGGCATCATGAGCCAGGTGGTGGGTGTGCTGACCAAGGCCCTGACCGTGGGGATCTACACAGTGGCCTACCAATACCTTGCCCTGTGGGAGCTGCCTGCCGATGCGTTGTGGGTCTGGGTCGTGGGTCTGCTCTTCTACGACCTGTGCTACTACTGGCACCACCGCCTGGGTCATGAGAGTGCCCTCTTCTGGGCTGCCCACGTGGTGCATCACCAGAGCGAGGACTACAACCTGTCGACGGCACTGCGCCAGACGAGCTCGGGCTGGATCGGCGGCTGGATCTTCTACCTGCCGATGGCGGTATTGGGCTTCCCGCCACTGGTGTTCGGCGTGGTAGCGCTGATCGACCTGCTCTACCAGTACTGGGTGCACACCCAGCAGATCGGCAAGCTGGGCTGGTTCGACCGGGTGTTCTGCTCGCCCAGCAACCATCGCGTGCACCATGCCGTGAACGACAAGTACCTGGACAGGAACTACGGCGGCATCCTGATCCTGTGGGACCGGCTCTTCGGCACCTTCCAGGAAGAGGACGACCGCGAGCCCTGCGTGTACGGCACGCGCAGCCCGCTGCGCAGCTGGAACCCGATCTGGGCCAACCTGCAGGTGTATCGTGACCTGGCCTTCGACAGCTGGCACACCCGTCGCTGGCCGGACAAGCTGCGTGTGTGGTTCAAGCCACCGGGCTGGCGGCCAGCCGATGTGGCCGAACGGTTTCCCAAGGCGCCCTTCGACCTGTCGCGCGTCGAGCGCTACGACCCGCCGATGCCGGGCTGGGCGCAGTGGACGGCGGGCCTGCTCTTTCTGATGCTGCTGAGCCTGACGGCGGCCTTCCTGTGGCAGGCGCACACGCTGAGCCTTGGGGCGCAACTGGGCGGTGTGGGGCTCATCGTGCTGGGGCTGTGGGGGGTGTCGGTCGTCAGCAGCCCGAGATCTCGCCGCCCCGCCCTGGTGGGCCATCCTGCCTGAGCCGGCGTCCGGCCTGCGCGTGCTATTCTGCCGGCCATTCGAGGTGCCGCGGCTCTTTGGGTCGCGGACCTGGTTCGCGCGTCTTCCGGTTTGTCGAATCCCTCCTCGCGTCCGCGCATCCTTCATTTCGTGACCGGCGGTTTCTCCGGGGCCACGCAGGTGGCGCTCGACCTGGTCGAATCGGCCTTGGCCAGCGGGCGCACGGAGCCCCTGCTGGTGCTGCGCCGCAAGCCCCAGACACCCCGCTCGCGCATCGACGACCTGCGCCAGCGGGGCGTGCCAGTCGCGTCCGTGGCGTCCTGGCCGCATGCGCTGACGGTCTGGCAACTCGTGCGACTGTGCCGCGAGTTCCGTCCCGACGTGCTGGTGGCCCATGGGTTCAGCGAGCACCTGTGGGGCCGCTATGCGGGCCTGATCGCCAAGGTGCCCGCACTCGTCCATGTCGAACACAACTCGCGGGAGCGCTACACCCGATGGCGCCTGGCACAAGCGCGTTGGCTGGCGCAACGCACCGCCCGGATCGTGGGCGTTTCCGAGGGCGTGCGTCGCCACCTGCTGGACCTGGGCTTTCCGGAAGATCGCACCGTGGCGATCCCGAACGGGATTCAGCTCGAGCGCTTTGCGCAAGCCGACCGGCGGGCCCTCGCAGATCGCGAGCCAGGCATCGTGATGTCGGCGCGTTTTGCGCGGCAAAAGGACCACGCCACCTTGCTCAACGCTGTGGCCCTGCTCAGGCAGCGCGGCATCTTCCCCACCGTGTGGCTCGCCGGCGGAGGCAAACAGCGGCACCTTGAGCAGGCGCAACACCTGTCGCGCAGCTTGGGGCTGGACGCACAGGTGCGGTTTCTCGGCCACTGCAGCGACATGCCGGGCCTGCTGATGGGGCAGCGGCTGTGCGTGCTGTCCACGCATTACGAGGGCATGCCTTTGTCGCTGGTGGAGGGCATGGCCGCCGGATGCGCCGTCATCGGGACGGCCGTGCCAGGGGTGCGCGAACTCATCGAGCATGAAAAAACGGGCCTGCTGGTGCCCCATCAGGATGCTGCGGCGCTCGCCGATGCCATCGCCAGTCTGCTGACGGACACGGACAGCGCCGAGCGCCTCGGCCACCATGCGCGGCAAGCGGCCCTCGAGCGACACGGGCTGGACCTGATGCGCCAACGCTACGAGGATCTCTTCCTCGCCCTGTACAACCGCCCGCCGCCCGGCTCCCATCCCTGACCGCCCCGGCAACGACCCCTCGCTTCGCATTGCACATGAACGCCCAGCCCTGGTTGAGCATCCTGGTTCCGGTCTACAACGTCGAGCCTTATCTGCGCGACTGCGTCGACTCCATCCTGAAGCAGGCAGACGCACACGTTGAGCTGATCCTCCTGGACGATGTGTCCACGGACGGGTCGTCACAGGTGATCTCGGAACTGGAGCAGTCCTGGCCCCAGCGCCTGCGCGTCTTGCGCCATGAGACCAACCGAGGCCTCAGTGCCGCCCGCAACACCATGCTGGAGGCGGCCCTGGGGCGCTACATCTGGTTCGTCGACTCGGACGATCTGGTGGTCAACGGAGCTCTGTCCGCCCTGAAACGCCTCGTTGAACGCGACGCGCCGGACCTCATCCTGTGCGATTTCAGTGTCCTGAGAGAACGCCCCAAGCTCAAGCACCGGCTGCGCGGCGAAACACACCGTCGCACCTTCCTGGGGCCCTCAGGCCAGACCTTGAGCGACCGCTCGGCGCTGTTCCGAGGGGTGGTGGAAGGGGTGAATCTGCATGCATGGTCGAAGATCGCCAAGCGGGAACTCTGGGGCGACGATCTGCGGTTTCCCGTGGGCCGCTATTTCGAGGACATGGTCGTGGTGCCGCGACTGGCGTTGCGTGCCCGCAGTTTCCACTACGTCGCCCAGCCCTGGATCCATTACCGCCAGCGGCAGGGCAGCATCCTGGCAACGATGTCCATGAGGAAAGCGCAGGACATGTCGCGCTCGCTCCTGGGGATCCGTGAGGAGTTCGCACAGACGGACTTCCGCCCCACGATGGCAGCCCAGTTTGCCCTGGCGTACCTGGCCGCCCGCAACTTCATCGGGTCGGCCAGGTTCGTGGCACGGCAACATCCGGACGACAAGGTGCGGGCGCTGCGCGAGTTCAGGCGCGACTTCTTCCAGAGCATCACCTTGGAATGGCCCGAACTGCGCCAGGCTTACCTGCTGCGGGGGTGGATCTGGCGCTGGTTGCGCCTGCGGCACTGGCTCCGCCAGGGCGCCTGAGCGTCGGCTGGCCTACTCGAACAACGGACCGGCCCCTCCCTGCGGCGCCACCAGGCCCAGGTGCCGATAGGCCGTGGCCGTGGCGATGCGCCCGCGCGGCGTGCGCTGCAGGTAGCCCTGCTGGATGAGGTAGGGCTCGATCACGT
>CAZKGD010000102.1:0-9684 GCA_964552215.1 uncultured Caldimonas sp. | reverse complement strand
TTGAAAACCGGCAACGGGCAACCGTTCGTGAGTTCGAATCTCACCGCTTCCGCCAGGCCCGCAGGCCTGGTCAGGCCACGCAGGTCCGGTTCTTCCCCGTGCGCTTGGCCTCGTAGAGCGCCTCGTCGGCACGGTCCAGGGTTTCTTCCAGCCGTTCGCCGGGGCGGAACAAGGTGACGCCGGCCGAGAAGGTCACGAAGACCTGCTGCTCGTCGTGCATGAAGAAGTTGGCGGTGAGCGTGCGCTGCAGCCGCGTGAGCACGACGCTGGCTTCTTCGGTGGTGGTCTGGGGCAGCAGCACGACGAATTCCTCGCCGCCGTAGCGGGCCACCGTGTCCATGGGGCGCAAGGCCTGCTTGACGTGGTTGGCCAGGAATTTCAGCGCCTCGTCGCCGGTCTGGTGGCCCAAGGTGTCGTTGAGCTTCTTGAAGTTGTCGATGTCGAGCAGGCCCACGGCCAGTTCGCCGCCCTGGCGCTGCATGCGCGCATGTTCCACCTCAAAGGCCTGGATGAGGCCGCGGCGGTTGGCGATTTCGGTGAGCTGGTCGGTGGACACCTCGGTGGACAGGCGCTGCAGCTCGGCTTCGAGTTCGCGCACGCGGGTCTGCAGGGCCTCGGCCTGGGCGTGTTCGGTGCGCAACTGTTCGTGGGTGTCCTGCACCGCGCTTTGCACGCTGCGGGTTTCGTCCACCAGTTCCTTGACAACGCCAGCCAGGCTTTCGAGGGTGTCGGCCTGCTGGATGACCTGGACGTAGCGGTCCATGCTGCTCTGGTAGCTGCCGGTGCGCGCCCCCAGTTCGCCGATGCGCTGCACCATGCTGTTGATGAGCTGCTTGAGCATGTCGCGCGAGCGCGCCCGCTCGGCCTTGATCTCGCCCTGGCGCGCGCGCGTGGCGTGCAACAGGTGGCTCACCGAGCGAACGGTGCGCGCCGTCAGGCCTTCCTGCAGCCGGGCGCGCATCAGTTCACTCTGCCCTTGCACCCAGCTGCCGTCCTCGGCCAGGTCGCCCAGACTGGCGCTGAGTTCGTTGCACAGGCCGCGCAGTTGCTCGGTGAGGTGCTGGCGATGTTCCGTCAGGCGCTGGGCGTCTGCCGCCCACCCGCGCCAGTCGGCCGCCAGGTCGTCGTCGGGCTGTTCGGCCAGCGGGGCCAGCAGATCGGCCAGGCGGGCCTTCAGGCGGGTGCAGCGCGGGTCGTCGTCGGGCAGGGCCGCGGCGATGGCCTGGGCCAGATCGGCCACCACTTCGGCCCAGGAGGGGCCGAGGCCTTCGCTGTCGGCCGCCAGAGGCACAGGCGAGGACAACTCGTCCAGCGGGGCCGGCTGCGTGAGCAGGGGGGCGGGTCCGGTGGCCATGGCCTCGGCCAGCACGGGGTCTTCCAGCGCGGCGGGAGCGTCGCCGGCGGTGTCGCTGTCCCAGCCGGCCACGAGCTGCGTGAGGCGCTGCTGCAGCCGGCCCGGGTCGCTGCGGCTGCCGGACAGCACGCGCTGCAGGCTGTCCTTCTTGCGCGCGCTGGTCCACAGGCGACCGCCGCGCTCGACCCCCTTCACGAGCCGCCCGATCAGGGTGGCCCAGGCCTGGGCGTCCGATGCACCCGACGCAGGGGCCGCCGAGCCCAGCCAGCGTTCGGCCTGGTCGTAGCGTCCTTTGGCCACGGCCTCCAGCAGCGGAGCGCCTGCGTCAGGCAGCCGTTGGGCCAGGCGTTCGACCAGGCGCTGCACGGCCGGCGGCAGCGGCGCCTCGGCCGCGGGCTCGCCGGCCTCGAGGCGGTAGGCCTTGAGATAGTTCTCGGGCGTGGGTTCCAGGCGCTCCAGGGCCAGTCGGCGCAGGGCGGCCTTGGCCAGCTGGGCGGGGGGCTGGGGGCCTCCCAGTGGCGCCGGCTGGGTGGGCTGCAAGGGAGTGCTCATGCTCAGCCCGCAACGCGGGATGCCTGGACCCGCGCGACGGTAGCAGCAGGCTCGGTCTTGTTCGGGAGGTTCTGCCACGGGGCCTTGCGTGGCAGCACCGTCTGGCGCAACCAGGCCTCCAGGTCGGCAGCGGGCAGCGGCCGGCTGAACAGGAATCCCTGCATGATGCTGCAGCCCAATCGGTTGAGCACCTCCATCTGCGGCAGGGTTTCCACGCCTTCGGCGATGACGCGCAGGCTCAGGGAACGCGCCAGGGCAACGATGGCCGTGACCACCGCAACGCTTTCGGGCCGGGCGCCCAGTTCCCGGATGAAGGAACGGTCGATCTTGAGTTCGCCGATGGGCAGCGTGGTGAGGTAGGCCAGCGACGAATAGCCGGTGCCGAAGTCGTCGATGGAGATCTCCAGGCCCAGCTGGTTGAGCCGGCGCAGCGACGGCATGACGTTTTGCAGGTCCTTCATCAGCCCGGTTTCGGTGATCTCCAACTGCAGGCAGGACGCCGGAGCCTGGAGTTCGGACAGCAGGGATTGCAGGCTCTCGACCAGGTCGGTGCGCAGGAACATGCGGCTGGGCAGGTTGACCGCCACAGGCACGGCCATGCCCAGGGACTGCTGCCAGGCGTGGGCCTGACGTGCAGCTTCCTGCAAGGCCCAGTAACTCATGGGCACGATCAGCCCGGTTTCCTCGGCCAGCGGGATGAAGTCGGCCGGCGAGATGAGCTGGTCGCCGCGCTGCCAGCGCATGAGCGCCTCGGCACCCGTCATGACGCCGCTGCTCACGTCGATCTTGGGTTGGTAGTGCAGCACCAGCTCGCCACGCTCCAGCGCCTTGTGCAGCGCGGATTCGAGTTCGAGCTTTTCGCGGCCCATGCCGGCCAGATCGGGGGAGTAGACGGTGGACGCGTTGCGGCCCTGGTTCTTGGCGGCGTACATCGCCACGTCGGAGTTGCGCTGCAGATCGGCCACCGTGGAGCCGTCGCGCGGGAACAGCGCGATGCCCACGCTGGCGGTGACGAAGCATTCCTGGCCTCCCACGAGCACGGGCTCGCGCAAGGCCTCGAGGATGCGCTGGGCGACGCGCTGGGCATCGCGTTCGCCGCCCACTTCGGGCAGCAAGGCCACGAATTCATCTCCACCCAGCCGCCCCACCGCCTCGAGCGTGCGGTGGGCGCGAGAACCCAGGGCGTCGAGCGGCGCGTCGATGACCTGATCGGAGTGCCGCACGCAGGCGCGCAGGCGACGCGCCACTTCCATGAGCAGCTCGTCGCCCGCGGCGTGGCCCAGGGTGTCGTTGATGATCTTGAAGCGGTCGAGATCGATGAGCAGCAGACCCACCTCGTGACGCAGCTGCTTGGCGTGTTCGATAGCCCGCTCGGCCCGCCAGATGATCTGGCGCCGGTTGGGCAGGCCGGTGAGCGAGTCGAAGTTGGCCAGGTGCTTGATCTTGTCCTCGGCGATGCGCCGGTCGGTCACGTCCTGGACGATGCCGTTGTAGATGCTGAGGTTGCCGTGCTCGTCGAACTCGGGCTCGGCCTCGACATGTACGACGCGCTGGCGACCATCGAGCAGGTTGACCGGGATGTCCGTGCACAGCACCGTGTTGTGGCGCAGCACCTCGCGCAGGATGGCGATGAAGCCCTTGCGCTCATCCGCAGGGATCATGTGCAGCGCATCGCGCAGGTTCATGTGGTCGCCCGGCCCCAGGCCGAAGACACGCAGGCCCTCGACGGACAGGGCCAGGGTGCCCTTGTCCACGTGCCAGTCGAAGCTGCCCATGCGGGCGAGGTCCTGGGCACGGGCGAGCTGGGACTTGCTGCGCTCGAGCGCCTGACGGGTGCGCGAGGAGCGCAGCAGGTAGCGCAACCGGCCTGAGAGCAGGCTCCACTGGGTGGACTTGACGAAGAAGTCGGTGGCGCCCGCCTCGTAGGCACGGGTGATGGACGCATCGTCGTCCAACCCGGTCAGCATCAGCACCGGCGTGGCATGGAAGCCCGGAAGGGCCCGCAGTTCGCGGCAGGTGGTGAACCCGTCCATGCCGGGCATGATGGCGTCGAGGACGATCACGTCCGGCGACCAGTCGGCCAGCATGCGCAGAGCCTTCTCCCCGCTGGCCGCTTCGGTGATGGCGAAGCCGCGCTCGCGCAGCGCGATCGAGGTCAACAGCAGGTTGACCTCGTCGTCATCGACCAGCAGCACCCGGGGCTGCTCGAGGTCGATCTCGTCGGAGGGTGCGGCGTAGCTCATGGGCTCAGGCGGTCGGCACGTCTCGCAGGTAAATCTTCACACCGTCCAGCACACGGTCGGCTTCTGTCTGGACGGCCACGATGCGATCGTCCAGCGGTTCGGTCGATCCGCTGCGGATCACCGACTCGATATCGGCACATTGTGAAGAAAGCTTCATGGCCCCGACGCTGGCACAGGATGATTTCAGGGTGTGGGCCGTCAGACGGATTGTCGCCACATCCCGCACTTCATGGGCCTCCACCATTTGGGGGATGAGGCGTTGCAAGGAGGCCTCGAATGTGCGGAACAGCCGCTCGAGGAGTTGGTTGTCGCCCTTGGGATCCAGTTCGCGCAGGCGCTGGACGGCCTGAGGGTCGAAGACGTCGGGGTCCGGGGTGCGCATGCGGGTCTCCGGGGACGATGCATCGGACGGCGGGGTCGCCGGGGGGGTGGCAGCCATCGCTGCCAGGGGTTCGGCTTCAGGCAGCCAGCGCGCCAGCACCGCCAGCAGTTGGTTCTGCCGGAAGGGCTTGGAGAGATAGTCGTTGAAGCCCTGGTCAAGAAAGCGTTCCTGATCCCCTCCCAGGGCATTGGCGGTGACAGCCACGACCGGGGTCTGGGGTGACGTGACAAAGGCAAACCGCCCGCCGGGGCCGCGACGGAACCACCTCAGTGTTTCCACCCCGTCCATGCCCGGCATCTGGATGTCCATCAGCACCAAATCGAAGCGATGTTCGCACAAGCTTCGCAGCCCTTCCAGTCCCGACGCGGCCATGTGCACCTGGCACCCCAGGCGGCGCAGCATCTGCTGGATGACTTCCTGGTTGACAGGGTTGTCTTCGACGACGAGCACCCGATGGGGGTAGCTCGGTGCCGGCGCACTGCTGCGCGACGGCGCCGTGGACACGCCGAGGATGGCCTGGCGCAGTTCCACCTTGCGCACCGGCTTGGCCAGGTAGCGCTGGAACCCCACCTCGTGGGCTTGCCGCACATCGTCAGGGGAGGACACCGACGACAGCAGGATGAGCTTGGTGGAGAGCTCGGGCCGCGTGTCGCGCAGGATGCGGGCAAACTGCAAACCATTGAGGCGAGGCATCTGCATGTCCACGAGCGCCAGATCGAAGTGCCCGCCCGCTCGCGCCGCGCCTTCGATCACCTCCAGCGCTTCCTGCCCATCGACGGCACAGGTCACCTGCAACCCCCAGGCGCCAAGCATGTTCTCGAGCACCGCCCGGTTCGTGTCATGGTCTTCGACGACCAGCACCTTCAGGTTGGGCATGTCCAGCGCGTCGAGTTCGGCTGCGGCGTTGGAGAAGGGCGACACGCTCACAGGCACGGTGAAACGGAACTCGGAACCCATGCCCGGCAGGCTGCGCACCTCGATACACCCGCCCATCAGGTCGACGAGCTGGCGGGAGATGGCCAGGCCCAGGCCTGTCCCGCCGTAACGCTTGGCCGTGCCGCTGTTGGCCTGGGTGAATGCGCTGAACAGGCGGGGCAGGACGTCCGGCTCGATGCCGATGCCGGTGTCGCGAACCGTGAAGACCAGCTCCACGGCCGTCTGGTCGGCCCGCATCGGCTCGCCTTGCGGCACGGGTGCCTGCCGGCAGTCCAGGTCCACGACCACCTCGCCCGATTCGGTGAACTTGATCGCGTTGGCCACCAGGTTGGTCAGCACCTGGCGCAGGCGCAGGGCATCGCCATGGACCAGGGGGGGTACCCCCGGCGCTTCGCGGAAGGTGAGTTCCAGGCGCTTTTCGTGGGCGCGAGGCGCCAGCAGCTCCAGCGTGTCCTCCACCACCGATCGCAGGACGAAGTCGCCACGGGCCAGTTCCATCTTGCCCGCCTCGATGCGAGAAAAGTCGAGGATGTCGTTGATGATCTCGAGCAGGTTTTCGCCGGACCGGTAGACGGCCTGCGCGAAGCGGCGCTGCTTTTCCGACAGGGCCGTGCCCAGCAGCAGCTCGGTCATGCCCAGGATGCCGTTCATGGGCGTGCGGATCTCATGGCTCATGTTGGCCATGAACTGGCTCTTGGCCAGGCTCGCCGACTCGGCCTGGTCGCGCGCGCGCTGCAGCTCCTGCTCACGCTCGTGCTCGGCCGTCACGTCGGTGGAGATGCCGTAGACGCAGATGCTGCCGTCGGCACGCCGCTGGCTGCGGGTGCGGGTACGCATCCAGCGCAGCCCGCGCTCCGGGTGCTGCACGCGGTGCACCACGTCGGTGGGCTGCAGCTGCTCCTCCATCTCGCGCCGGCGCGCAATCGCGGGCCGATCCTCGGCGGGGATCCGGGCATAGGCACACGCCGGGTCGATCGTCAGTTCCTGAGGCGTGACCCCCCAGAACTGGTAGAGCCGCGGCCCCAGGTAGTCGTAGCTGCGCCGGTCGGGCGTGGTGATGAAGACATGGTCGTCCAGGGTGTCGACGAACTCCCGGAACCGGGCCTCGGACTCGAGCAGCGCGGCCTGGGCCCGGTGGGTGTCGGTCACGTCACGAGCCACCACCATCAGGGCATGGGCCTGTCCGTCATCGCGCCGCAGGGTGAGGTATCGCACGTTCAGGTGGCGCGTGCCGCGTTGGCGGGTCGTCCAGGCGATGTCATCCTCGATCCAGGCCTGGTCGCTCAGGGCGCGGCGGACCGAGGGAACCAGCAATTCCGTCAGGCGGTGACCGTAGGCCTGGGCAGGCGCCTGGCCGAGCAGGTCCTCGCGCTTCAGCCCGAACTCGCGCTCGGCCTGTCGGTTGACCTGCATCAGGCGAAGGTCGTCTGGATCGATCACGAAGAGGCTGACCGGCAGGTGCTCGATCAGATCGTCGAGCCAGCGGCGCTCGCGCTCGAGTTGTTCGGTGTGGCGCTGGCGTTCGGTGATGTCGCTGAGGATGCCAAGGTACACGAAGCGCGCCCGGTACTCATCCAGGACATGAGCTGCCTCGATCTCGGCCCAGTAGGGCTCGGTGACACCGCCTGGCAAGGGTCGGGCCGCTTCGTACTGCAAGCGGAAGGGCCGCCGTGCACGAACGGCACGCTGCAGGCGCTGCGCCGCCAGTTCCGGCGAGGGGCCCAGCTGGAACAGCTCCCAGGCCTCGCGCCCGATGGCCTGGTCGGCCGGCACCCCGGTGATGCGGGTGAAACCGGGATTGACCCATTCGATCCGCCCCTCGCTGTCGGCCACGATCACGCCGCTGGTGGCATGCGCGGCCACGAGGGTCAGGCGGCGCAGATGCTCCTCCTGGGTCTCGAGACCGCTGCGTGCCGCTTCCGCGCGCGCCAGGAGGCCCAGCTGGCGGGATACCAGCTCCAGCAAAGGTTCATGTCCCGACGGACCGATGGGAGGCAGGCCCTGCCAATGAAGGATGGCCACGGGAAGCTCGTCGCCCCAGATGGGCAGCCACAGCGAGCCCGTCGCGCTGCCCCACATCGGCGCATGCCGGGCAACGGCCTCGCCGGCCTGGCCATCATCGTGCCGGACGGTGGACAAGAGACTCAGGTCGACATGATGATGTGCCTCGTGAGCATCCTCTTCCCATGGATAGATCAGACCCGTTGCGCCATTCCAGTCATCCACCCGCAGCACATCCCACCGGGTGGCACCCCATTCAAGCGCCAGGCTTTCGGCCACCGACTGCAGGGCCGGCCCGAGAGCCTTGGCCTGCAGCACGGCCTCGACCAGCGCCAAGGCCATGGCCTGAGCGCGCGCGGACAGCGGCGTCGCAGCGGGCTCGACCGCGGGTGGCAAGGACAGGGCGGAGGTCATCGTCGGCAGTGTCGATCGGCCCACCGGATCGGCAGGCGCTCATCGGGTCTTCGGCGCCCGGGGCGCTGACTTGAGACCCGATGTTCGGTCATCTCCGGCCCCCGGCGCAGGGGTAACCGGGAGAAACGAGAAACAGTTGGCAAAAACACCTCCTTACAATGGTCTTCATGAGCGAACGGCCCTCCGCCCCCGCGCCCGCCCCTCCCTCCCCTCCACGCGCTTCGTCCGTCCAGGTCGTCCACCTCCTGCTGGCGGCTGGCCTGGGTGCGGGACTGACCTTGGCCTGGCTCGGCATGAGCCTGGCCGGCGCTGCCTGGCTGGCGACTTCCTGGGCCGATGGTGTGGCCGCCGTGGCCGGCTCCAATGTGTTGCTGTGGGTGTTCGCGCTGGGCCTGGTGCTGGTGGCAGGGCTGTCCTGGTGGTTCCTCCAGCGCCACGAGGCCGCACGACAAGCGGAACACACGGCTCGCATCGAGGCGCGCGAGCTCCTGGAACTGCTGCCGTTCTGGTACTGGGAGACCGACGACCACCATCGCCTGACGCAGTTGCGCCCGCCCCCCCAGGCTCCAGCAGGGTTGTGGCGGGTGACGGAGCGCCTGGGCTTGCCTCTTTGGGAGGATTTCGGCAGCGATGCGTTCGCCTGGGACGCCCACCGACAGCTGCTCGATGCACACCGTCCGTTCAACGGGCTGCCCACGCACCGGCGCGAGCCCGACGGACGCACCAGCCTGTGGCTGCTCAGCGGGCGCCCCTGTTTTGATGCGCAGGGACGCTTTGCGGGCTACCGGGGCACGGCGCGGGACGTTTCAGCCCGCGTGGACCTGCAGTTCGACCGGCTGATCGGGCTGCACCTGCTCGACACCGTGCCCAGTGCCGTGCTGCTGGCCGAGGCCTCCGAGGTGCACGGTTCGCCGTACCGGATCCGACATGCCAACGAACTGGCTGCACGCTGCATCGGCCAGTCGGCCTCGCTGCTGCCTGGCCAGGACTTGGTGGACGTCGTCCGCTCGGTACGAGGCTGGCCGCTGGCGCCCCTGCAGGCCGTCCTGGGCGACACCTCTGCGACTCCGACGGGCGCCAGTCCCCCGTCGTGGGAGATGCGGGTCGAACCCTTTGCGTTCGAGCACGGTGGCTCGCAGCGCCGCGCCCTGCTGGTGGTCTGCACCCCCGTGACATCCACGGTGGACGAGGCCGCCCAGGCCGAACGACTGGCGGTCGAGCGCGAACTCGAGTCCTTCAGCTACACCGTCTCGCACGATCTGCGAGCACCGATCCGGGTGGTCGAAGGTTTTGCAAAGATCCTCAAGGAGGACTACGCCCATGCGCTGGACCGTATCGGCAACGATCACCTCGACCGGGTCCTGGGCGCGGCTGCGCGCATGAACGGCATGATCGACGCCTTGCTGGCCCTGTCCCAGCTGACGGCCAAGCCCATCGCCGCCCAGCCGGTGAACCTCAGCCAGCTGGCGCACTACATCGTGGAAGACCTGCGCCGCCAGGCGCCGCAGCGGCGCGTGGAGGTCCAGGTCCAGGACAATCTCATCGTCCAGGGCGACCCTACACTGCTGCGCGTGGTGCTGGAGAACCTGCTCGGCAACGCCTGGAAGTACTCGGCCCGCTCGGACCCGGCACGCATCGAGTTGAGCGCCACCCAGGACGCCGGACGCTGGGTTTACCGCGTGCGCGACAACGGCGCGGGCTTCGACATGCGGTTCGCAGACCGGCTCTTCGGTGTGTTCCAGCGCCTGCACAGTGCCAACGACTTCCCTGGCACGGGCGTGGGCCTGGCCACGGTGCAGCGC
>CAZKGD010000101.1:0-9801 GCA_964552215.1 uncultured Caldimonas sp. | reverse complement strand
TCATGAAGAAGCGCCGAAGTTGATGAATCGAGCCTACAAAGCCGCCACCCTGGCGAGTCAGCCGATGGAACACACGCAGGCCTGTTTCGACGGCGAAGGCTTTGACCTCGGTGACATTGCAAAGCGGTACGACGCGAATGAATAGCTGCGTCTTCGCCCAACCTCATCCCAGCCTGAGCTTGGGCTGCCACTGTTTTTGTGCCAGTCCCAGCTCCTGCGCAAGCGAGCTCACCAGGGCCTCGTCCCTGGCAACCAGGAACCGCTGACATCGCGCCCCGAGCGCCAGGTTGGCCTTGCGGATGTAGTTGCCGTCGGCACCTTTGTGTTCGAGGAGGCCGTCGTCTCCCCATGCCTGCAGGACGCAGGATTGGTCCAATGGAAACGAAATAAAGGCATCCGGGCTTCCGAACCCCACCCCATAGGGCGACGGGCCGCGCGGCGCGGTGGTGTTCAGGAAAACGGGGGAATCGGTGGTGACGAATGAATGCTTGTCGCGCTCCCGGTGCACCACGCGCCAATGCCGGCCCGCCAGGTACGGGGCAGCGCCGAGCGCCATCTGCATGGTCATCTGCACCGCCCACTTCTCATCGGTCGTGACGACGAACTTTTCGCTTTGCGCCATGTCCACCATGAAAGCAGCCTGCTCGCGCAGTTCTTCGTCAGACGTGCCTTCTTCCAGTTTGTCGGCGCGCAGGTCCTGGTACACCTTCTCCACGTCACGGAAAAGCAGCTTCGCGCTGTGCGCGACCATCTGGCCGTTCAAGGACTGGACCGAGTTGACCATGTCTGGCGTGCGCATCGCCGCCAGGGCAATGAAGATGGACAGGTCGCTGCGCTCCTGATCGCTCAAGCCTTCGCAGGCGATGAGCTTGGCAATCGCCGGCTTGGCCTTGCCTTCGTACTCGCAGAGCACGGCTTCGAGCTCGAAACGCTTGCGACCCTCGGTGTCCTCAAGGGTGTAGAAGTGGCCAATGACGGCGGTATTCACTGGCTGCTGAAGCCGTACCTCATCGTTGTTGCGGTCGTAGACCGCGACCAGGCCATCTCGGCAGAAGCCCTCAAGGTAGAAGCGCGGCAAGAAGTGTTGTCGCTTCGGGCCGTTCAGCATCGGCGCACGTGTAGCGCCGCTGCCCGTCTTCGGCGCAGCGGCGATGCCCAGGCCCTGGGTGCTGCCGGCAGACTCCATTCGTGCCCCTTGATGTTCGGCTCGCCGTGCAGCCTCAACTAGGCGCTGTGGAGCGAGCCCGCCTTGCCGCGCGGGTGGCTGCTGTCGAGGTGTGCCGCCTGGCGCGCCTTCGGCTGCGCTGGCTGCTGTGCCGTTTTGGCAAGGCCCTCCAAGATGCCGCAATCCTTGGCTTCCCGCGAGCGGCCACACTGTGCACGCAACTGCTTCAAGTCCCGCTCCAACGCCTTGAGCTCTCGAATCCGGTGTGCGACATGGCCGATGTGGGCGTCGAGCAGCGAGTTCACCTCGCCGCAGTCCTTGTGTGGCGCATCCTTGAACCGCAACAGGACCCGGATCTCGTCGAGCGTCATGTCGAGGGATCGGCAGTGGCGGATGAAGGCCAAGCGGTCGACATGTTCCCCGTTATAGACGCGATAGTTGCCAGATGAGCGCGCTGGCAGGGGCAACAGGCCCTCGCGCTCGTAGAAGCGGACGGTTTCCACGCCGGTGCCTGCAGTCTGCGCCAGTTCGCCGATTTTCACGATCGCCCCTTCGTCGCTTTGGATCTTGACTCTACACCCGCTACAGGGTTTCAAATGTCGCAAATGAGAATCATTGGCAAAATGAAGCGATGAAGCACCTGATCTCCTGGCATGGCCTGCTGGCGGCCTTCCTCCTGCTAGTCAGCCTGGGCACTTCCGCTGCAACACCGACTGCATCGATCGAACCACAGGTGCGCCAACTGTGGCAACTGCTCGACTATGTCGCCGTCGATTACAGCGGGGCGGTGCGAAACGGTGCTGTGATCAGTGAAGCCGAGTACCAGGAGATGCGTGAGTTCTCCCAAAGTGCGCTGGCCTAGACCAGGACCCTGCCCGAACACGCCTTAAAGGCCCGTCTGGCCGCCCTTGTCACACAGCTGGTGACCGCGGTTACCGACAAGGCGCCGCCAGAGAAAGTCTCGGCCATTGCCCAGGAGGCAGGCCGCCTGCTGTTGACGGCGTATCCCATTGCGGTGGCACCGCGCAGCGTGCCGGATCTGCAACAGGGCCGGAGCTTGTACCAGGCGCACTGCGCGTCGTGCCATGGTGCCGCAGGTGCAGGTGACGGCCCCTTGGCCAAGCAGTTGGACCCGCAGCCCATCGCCTTCACGGACGCCGAGCGCGCCCGCGCTCGGTCACTGATGGCGCTGTACCAAGTCATCACGCAAGGGGTTGAAGGCACCTCGATGCCGCCGTTCGCCACGCTCTCCGAGTCCGATCGATGGGCGCTCGCGTTCTACATCGGCACGCTGTCGTACGACCAGGCTGCCCGAGAGCGCGGGGCAGCGGCGTTCACGAAGGATGCGCGGGTACGTTCGGCGCTTACCGATCTCAATGCTTTGGCCACCATGACCGAAGCGGACCTGGCCAAGACTTTGCCCCCCGAAACGGCCCAGGACGCGATGGCGTACGCGCGCAGTCACCCCAATGCCGTCACCACCGGGCCGTCGGGCCTCAAGCTCGCCCGGGGCCAACTGCAATCCAGCCTGGCGGCGTTGCGCGCCGGCGACCGTGCTGCGGCAACCCGCTTGGCCTTGTCGGCCTATCTCGACGGCTTCGAGCCGATTGAAGGCACGCTGGAAACGCGCAACAAGCAGCTGCTGATCGACATCGAACGGACGATGCAGTTGTACCGGAGCACGGTGAGCGAGGGGCGGATGGAGGCCGCCGCCAACACCGCCGGTGAGCTCGACACACTCTTCGCCCGTGTGGAGGCAGAACTCGGTCAAGCACGAACGGATGCGACGGCCAGCTTCGTGGGTGCGCTGACCATCCTTCTGCGTGAAGGCGTCGAGGCGCTGCTGATCGTCGTGGCGATGGTCGCCTTCTTGCGCAAAGCCGAGCGCCCGCAAGCGCTGCGCTACGTCCACGGCGGCTGGATTGCCGCCCTGGCCGCCGGGGGCTTGACCTGGTTGATCGCCACAAAGGTCGTGAGCATCAGCGGCGCGAGCCGCGAACTTACCGAGGGTCTGTCGTCGCTGTTTGCGGCCGCCGTCTTGTTGTCCGTCGGGCTGTGGATGCACCAGAAAAGCAGCGCCGGACGATGGCAGGCCTACCTGCGCGAGCGGCTGTCCGCCGCGTTGACCAAGCGGTCGGCTTGGGCACTGTTTGGCCTGGCCTTCATCGCGGTTTACCGCGAGGTGTTCGAGACGGTGCTCTTCTACTCGGCGCTGGCCTCCGAGGGCAACGGCCAGGCCTTGATTGCCGGCTTGGCCACTGGTGTGGTGCTGCTTGCCCTCATCGCCTTCGTGTTCCTGCGAACCAGCGCGCGCATGCCGATCGGCAAGTTCTTCGCGTGGAGTTCGGTCCTGGTCGCTGCGCTGGCCGTGGTCCTGGTCGGCAAGGGCGTGGCGGGGCTGCAGGAGGCCGGCTGGTTCACCGCCACGCCGGTGGCCTGGCTGCGGGTGCCCACGCTGGGGATCTATCCGACGGTGCAGACCAACGTGGCTCAGCTTGCGGTGCTCCTCCTTGCCGTTGCCGGGTTCAGCCTCAACGCCTGGCAAGCGAAGCGACTGTCGTCCGCCTGAGGCACACCAGCGGCGAGCTGCACGCAGGCGCTTGACTCTGCGCCTGCTACAGGGTGCGTAATGCCAGCGAATACGGACTTTCGACGCGGGACCATGGAACTGCAAGTGTTTGACGTCGTGATCGTCGGCGGCGGCCGGGGCGGCTACCAGGCCGCTCTGCGCGGTGCGCAGCTCGGGATGAAGGTCGCCCATGAGGCGATGCTGGCGATCGGGTTCCGGGCATCTGCCGAAGACATCGCCTTGGCTTGACACGTGCATCCCACGCTGCCAGAAGCGTTCAAGGAACCCGCCTTGGCTGTCTCTGGCCACGCCCTGCACATCTGAACATCCAAAGAAGGACGCACATGCGCAGGAGTCCAAGTCGCGGCCGCCGTGCCAGCGCCGCCGTCGCCCTGTCCTTGGCCGTGGCGTCGCTGAATGCCAGCGCAGGCCTCTTTGACAAAGTCTTGGGACGACCTGACCCTTCCGAGCCGTTGCCGCCGGAGAAGGCTTTCCGAATCAAAGTGGAGGCCATCGATGGCAAGACGGTCATCGCAACTCTCACGCCTGCGCCTGAACACTACCTGTACCGCAAGACGGTGCGGTTTGCGGCCAAGGACGCAAAAGGCGTACGGCTGGCAGGCATGGTGCTGCCCAACGGCACCAAGAAGCGGGATCCCTTTTTTGGCGAGACGGAGGTCTACACACAGCCGGTACAGGTCACGTTGCCGCTGGAACGCGCCGCCGGTGTCCCGGCCTCTCTTTCTGTGGTGGTGTTCTACCAAGGCTGCAATGGGCGCCTTGGCGTCTGCTACCCGCCATCCCAGGCGGAGTTTCCGATCCGACTGCCGTGAACGCTCTGCAGGGCCGCGGGTTCGACTTCACCTGGCACCACCCCGCCTAGAGCAATCCCAGTCCTTCGGGGATCGGCGGTACGGCGGTTCGGTCGGCGCACACGATGCGTGCAGTCCGCAAGGGCGCTGGGCGCACGCCGAACGTGGCCACAAAGGTGCGGGTCAGATGGGCACTGTCGGCAAAGCCCGCCAGGTGCGCCGCCTCGGTCAGCGTCGCACCGCCGGCGAGGACGCGCACGCCGCGTTGCAAACGCAGCCAGCGCACATAAGCGCGGAACGGCAAACCAGCGACGCCGGCGAACCAATGCATAAAGCGCGAGGATGACAGCCCCACCGCTGCGGCCGCGTCCTCAACCCGCACACGCCCGTCCAGTGCCTGGTCCAGCCAGTCGAGAAGTGATGCCCAGCGTGGATCCTCAGCACGACGGTGGGGACGGTCTTGCGAAGTGGACAGTTCGAGGTCCTGCATCCACGGTTGCAGGTGGCCTTCCAGCAGGGCCGCCTGGATCTCGGTCAGCGGCACCGCTGATGTCGGCTGGCTTGTCCTGAGGCCCGCGATGGCCGGATCCAGGAAGACCATCCGCGTCACCTCGGAAGCCACTAGGCGATGGGGCGCCCCGGCAGGCAGGAAGTGGCCCGGGGCCCTCAGCACGCCCCAGGCCCCTTCAAGGGCCAGGTCGCCTTCGGGACACCAAGCCAGCTGCGCTGCCTGATGCCGGTGGGACCGGCCAGGCTCCACCGGGCCGACGTAAACAGCCCATCCGTGGCCGATGGTCAACAACGGCCGTCCGGCCGCTTCAAGCTCAGACATTCACCTCGCTAACGCGCCTTCGGCCGAACAACTCGTGGAACACGATCAAGGCCGCACCGACGGTGATGCCAATGTCGGCCACATTGAACGCAGGCCAGTGGTGAGCCCCCCAGTGAAAGTCGATCCAGTCGACCACGGCACCGCGGCCGATCCGATCGAACATGTTCGCCAGGGCCCCGCCCAGGATCAGACCGAAGGCCATGCGCTCCGGCTGGGAACTGCCAGGACGCCGCATCAGGATCGCCAGAAACACCGATGCCGCCAGCGCGATCGCGATGAAAAAGAAGCGCTGCCACCCGCCGGCGTCATGCAAGAAGCTGAAGGCCGCACCGCGATTCAGCACATGGACGATGTTGAGGATGGGCAGCCACTCGTGCCGGGCTCCGTACTCGACCCAGGCGACGATAGCGGCCTTGGTCGCTACGTCAGCGGCAAGCACGCTGGCCGCAAGCCCGAAACCAAGGCGTGCCCCGCGGTCAGCGGCCATGGCGTCGGTCGTCGGACCCTGAGCCGCCCAATAGGCGCAGCCCATTGAACACCACCGCCAAGCTCGCGCCCATGTCCGCGAGGATGGCCAGCCACAGGCTGGCGTGGCCGGTGAAGGCCAGCACCATGAACACGGCCTTGGTGCCGATCGCGAACGCGATGTTGGCCTTCAGCACGCCACCCACCCGGCGAGACAGCGCGATGAACTCAGGCAGCTTGCGCAGATCGTCCTGCATCAAGGCGACATCGGCGGTCTCGATGGCGGTGTCCGTGCCCGCTGCCCCCATCGCAAAGCCGATGTTGGACTTCGCCAGCGCAGGCGCATCGTTGACACCGTCGCCCACCATGCCGACCGGCCCTTGCGCCGCAAGCTTTTCGATCGCCTCCAGCTTGTCGTGCGGCAGCAAGTCGCCACGAGCGTCGGTGATGCCGACCTGGGCAGCCACCGCTTGCGCCGTCTTGCGGTTGTCGCCGGTCAGCATCACTGGCTCGACACCCAGCCGCTTCAGCTCGGCCACCGCCTGCTTGCTGCTATCGCGCACGGTGTCGGCCACCGCGAGGACGGCCAGCGCCTGCTTGTCGGTTGCCAGCACCACTGCGGTCTTTGCCTGGTCTTCGAGTTGTTCAAGCAGCGCGCGCACCCGCTCCGTCAGCACGCCCAGTTCGCTGGCCAGGCGTTGATTGCCGATGTAGTAGGTCTGCCCGTCGATGTCGCCCTTGACGCCGCGGCCGGCCAAAGCCTCGAAGTGCTGCACGCTCGCGTGCGGCCGGTCGCCGTAGCCATCCACGATAGCGGTGGCCACCGGGTGCTCTGACAAGGCATCAAGGCTTGCGGCCAGCCGCAAGACCTCAGGCTGCGGCACAGAGGCCAGCGCAACGGTGTCGGTCAGCGCGGGACGGCCATGGGTCAGCGTCCCGGTCTTGTCGAGCGCGACCGCGCGCAGCAGGCGGCCCTGTTCGAGGTACAGGCCGCCCTTGACCAGGATGCCCCGGCGCGCGGCGGCGGCCAAGCCGCTGACAACGGTGACCGGTGTCGAGATCACCAGGGCACAGGGACAGGCGATGACCAGCATCACGAGTGCCTTGTAGCCCCAGTCAAACCAGGCGCCGCCGAACAACAGCGGCGGGATCACCGCGATGGCAATCGCCAGCGCAAAAACGACCGGGGTATAGATGCTCGCGAAGCGATCGACAAACCGCTGCGTCGGTGCCCGCTGGCCTTGCGCTTCCTGTACCGAACGGGCAATCCGGTCGAGGGTGGTCTCTCCCTTGCGCGAGCGCACCTCGAACTCCAGCGTGCCGCGCTCGTTGATCGTGCCGGCGAACACGGTGTCGCCCGGTTTCTTTTCCACCGGCATGCTCTCGCCGGTGATGGGTGCCTGGTTGACGGCCGAAGCACCCGCCACCACCACGCCATCCAGCGCGATCCGCTCGCCGGGGCGCACGCGGACTTGGGCGCCCAACGCGACCGTTTCCGCCTTGACTTCTTCCCAGCGGCCGTCGGGCTGTTTGACAAGGGCTGTCTCCGGCGCCAAGTCCATCAGCTTGCGGATCGCGTTGCGCGCGCGGTCCAAGCTCAGCGCTTCGATCATCTCCGCGATGCCGAACAACCAGATGACCACAGCCGCCTCGGGCCACTGGCCGATCAGTGCGGCACCGATGACAGCGATCGTCATCAGCAAGTTCATGTTCAACGACAGGGTGCGCAGCGCGATCCAGCCCTTCTTGAGGGTCTCGGTGCCGCCCAGCGCAATCGCCACCAACGACGCGGCGACAACCGGAATCGAAGACTCCTCCCAGCCAGAGAAGGCCATGACTTCGGCGCCGATCGCCAGCGCACCCGCAGCCGCCATACGCAGCCACTGGGTCTTCGAGATCCCGCTGCCGAACTCACGGGTGACCGCCGGTGCCGGCTGGCTGCTGTCTTGCAGCACCGGCGACATCCCCAAGCGCTCGATCGCGGCGGTGATCGTGGCCACGTCCTGCAGCGAGTGGTGAACGGTCAGTTTCCGGCTCATCAGGTCGAACTGCAGACCGTCCACGCCAGGCATGCCCTCCAAGGCCTTGCGCAGCAGCGCCTCCTCGGTGGGGCAATCCATTTTTTCGATCAGGTAGATGACCTGTCCCTTCGCGCTTGGGCCCGCCTCGCGCTCCACGGTGGCGTTCATGCCGATCTCGCTCAGCGCCGCAAGCACGGGCGCCGGGTCTGCCAGGCGGTGCACCACCGCCAGACGCCGGTTCATCAGGTCGAAGTCCAGCCTGTCGATGCCATCCACCTTGCCCAGGCGCTTGCGAATCAGTGCCTCCTCGGTCGGGCAGTCCATGTTCGTGATCAGGAACTGCGTGGTGTTGCCGGTGGCCGCTCGTGTGCTTTCAGCCGCAGCTTGGGTTGCGGGTGGAGCGGCAGGCTTGCCACACGGGCCGCAACTGGGACCCGTGTCGCAGTCCGGCACTGCGTTTTCCGGGAGATCGCCGAGGCGGGCGTGCATGCCGATCGCATGCAGCTGCTGCAGCAGCGGGTCCGCGGACGGCAGCGTGTGCGCCACGGACAGCCGCCGTGCCTTCAGGTCGAACTCCAGCGAGTTCACCCCAGCGAGCGGCTGGAGGCGAGCCCGGATCGCCGCTTCTTCGTTGCGGCAATCCATGTTCGAGATGGTGAATACGTCCGTCTTCGCGCCGCTCGTACTGCCACAACTTGAAGAACACGCCGAGCGGCAGGTGCCATCGCTTGCTGAGGCGGGCTCAGGTTCAAGCGCGGCTTTCATGCCGATCTCGGCCAAGGCCTGCAGCAGGGGCGCAGGCGTGTCGAACGCGTGTACCACCGTGAGACGGCGATTGGGCAGGTCGAAGGACAGCGATCGGATCAATCGAAGCTGCGCCAACCGGGCGCGGACGGTCGCCTCTTCGTTGCGGCAATCCATGTTGGGGATGCTGAAGACGGTCGTCTTGTCGTTGCTCAGCACGGCTTCGCCGGAACCCCCGGAATCAACTTGGTCGGTCTTCATCATGTGCCTTCGGTTCTAGCGAGATTGAATACCCTGGAGTAGGTGCAGGGTCAAGTGGCCGCGGAGCGGGCCTTTTTACCCGCCTCGGCTGCCTCAGACAGGATTTCCCGGCCGCCATTGGCCGCGATCGCCGCCACCACCAAGCCCAGCACCAAGTCCGGCAGGTTCGATCCCCACCACATCACCAGCGCCCCGGACAGCACGATGGCGAGGTTCACGATCGAGTCGTTGCTGGTGAAGATCGCCGAGGCCTTGAAGTTCACGTCCTCCCCCTGGTGCCGCTTCAGCAGGCGCAGACAGACGATGTTCAAGGCCGCGTTGACGGCCGCCATCACCATCATCGCGGGACCCACGGGCGGCTCGCCACCAAAGAACCGACGCAGCACTTCGACCAGCAGCATCACCGCCAGTCCGATCAACAGCCAGCCAGACAGCCGGGCGGCACGGACTTTGATCGCCGGCGCTCGGCCGACTGCATAAAGGCTGACCCCATACACCGACGCGTCAGCCAGGTTGTCCAAGGCGGCGCCGATCAGCGCGGTCGAGGAGGCCCAAATCCCCACGCCAACGCCGGCCAGGCACTGGATGAGGTTGATCAGCAGGACCAGCAGCAGGATCCGGCGGTCGTCCGCCTGGCTGGCGTCGAGGTGTTGTGCTTCGTCGTCGGCGCAGTTGTCGCTCATCGGTGTTCCTTGTTCCAGCTGCCCGCCAAGGGTCAGCGCTGACAGTCTACATTGCAAACCCTGTACCGGGTAAAGAGTCAAGCGCGGCCGACAGCAGGTTTGTTCAAGCGCCGTCCTGCTGTCTTGGGAACACTGGGCTCGTCAGTTTCATGGAGTTGCAATGGCTGCACGCTCAACTGTTCGGTATGGCGCCTATGGTAATCCCCCCGCAAAACCAACGCAGTGAGAAGTAGAAGTTTTCGAAGGAAA
>CAZKGD010000100.1:0-9883 GCA_964552215.1 uncultured Caldimonas sp. | reverse complement strand
GCGCTGATGGCCAACCCGAAGATGGTGCTGCTCGACGAGCCGTCGATGGGCCTGGCGCCGCAGATCGTCGAAGAGGTGTTCGAGATCGTGAAGGACCTCAACACCAAGGAAGGCACGACCTTCCTGCTGGCCGAGCAGAACACCAACATGGCGCTGCGCTATGCCGACTACGGCTACATCCTCGAGAACGGCCGCATCGTGATGGACGGCGAAGCCAAGGCCCTGGCCGAGAACGAGGACGTCAAGGAGTTCTACCTCGGCATGGGCGGCGGCGACCGCAAGAGCTTCCGCGACGTGAAGAGCTACAAGCGCCGCAAGCGCTGGCTGGCCTGAGCCCATGAGCGCCGACGACTTCTTTGCGCCGCCGCCCTTCAAGCCCGACGCTGCGCTGGTGCAACTCAAGCGCAGCCTGCGCGAGATGAGGCCGCTGGTCGAGCGAGGCGAGGGCTTCGAACTGCAAGGGCAGGCCGTGCTGCAGCTGTCGGCCCAGGGCGACCACCTGCAGGTGCGCGTCGCCAGGAAACCCGCGCGCAGCCCCGAGTGGGACACGCGCCAACTGAGGAACGCCGCCGAGGTGCGCAGCTTCACCGACGAAGTGAAGCGCCGCCTGGCCCGATGGAGTGAGGAATGAGCGCCACGCCCGAGTTCTTTGACGCACTGGAGACCCGCGATCCGTCCGAGCGCGAATCGGCCCTGATGGCCGCCCTGCCCCGCCAGATCGCCCACGCCCAGACCCACGCCCCGGCGTTCGCGCAGCTCCTGGAGGGCATCGAGGCGCAGGCGATCACGAGCCGGGCGGCGCTGGCCCGGCTGCCGGTGGTCCGCAAGCACGAGTTGCTGGAGCGGCAGAAGGCCCAGCGCGACAAGGACGTGTTCGGCGGCTTCTCCGCGATCGGCTGGCGAGGTGCCGCGGCTCGTGCCGGGGCCCGTCGCGTGTTCCAGTCTCCCGGCCCCATCTACGAACCCGAAGGACAGGCCGCGGACTACTGGCGCATGGGCCGCGCCCTTTTCGCCGCCGGCTTTCGCCTCGGTGACCTGGCCCATTGCAGCTTCAGCTACCACCTCACCCCGGCCGGCTCGATGATGGAAACCGGCGCCCATGCCGTGGGTTGCACCGTGTTTGCCGGCGGCGTGGGCAACACGGAGCTGCAACTGCAGGCCATGTCCGAGTTGCGCCCCCAGGGCTACATCGGCACGCCCAGCTTCCTGAAGATCCTGCTCGACAAGGCGCAGGAGACCGGCGTGACCCTGCCCAGCCTGCGCAAGGCGCTGGTCTCGGGTGAGGCCTTCCCGCCGTCACTGCGCGATCACCTGCGCGAGCGGGGCATCGAAGGCTACCAGTGCTATGCCACGGCCGACCTCGGCCTGATCGCCTACGAAACGCCGGCCCGCGAAGGCCTCGTGCTCGATGAAGGCGTGATCGTCGAGATCGTGCGCCCCGGCACCGGCGACCCCGTGCCCGAGGGAGAGGTCGGCGAAGTGGTGGTCACCACCCTCAACCCCGACTATCCGCTCATCCGCTTCGGCACCGGCGACCTGTCCGCCGTGCTGCCCGGGCGCTGCCCCACCGGCCGAACCCACACCCGCATCAAGGGCTGGATGGGCCGGGCCGACCAGACCACCAAGGTGCGCGGCATGTTCGTGCATCCAAGCCAGGTCGCGGAAATCGCGCGACGCCATCCGGAACTGGGGCGCGTGCGGCTGGTGGTGGAAGGCGAGATGGCCCAGGACCGCATGCGCCTCAGCGCCGAATGCGGGCAACCCGCCCAGGGCTTGGCCGAACGCGTGGCCGACTCGATCCGGGAGGTCACCAAGCTGCGCGGCGACGTCCAACTCGTGGCCCCCGGCAGCCTGCCCAACGACGGCAAGGTGATCGAGGACGCCCGTCGCTACGACTGACCCCGCACTGCGTGGGGTTGTTCCAGGGCAATCCCGTAGTCTGGCTTACGTAGTTTCCGGCATGGCACGGGCGTGCTGCCGGCCTAGGATGGCGTCGCTGTATGAATCCCGCTTTTTTCGCCAACCTAGGAGATCAAGCCATGAAACGCCTCTTGCTGGCCGCCACCGCGGCGTTCGCCATGGGCAGTGTTGCCGCCCAGGACTTCCCGGGCAACACCCCCGTCACCTTCGTGGTGCCCTTCGCTGCCGGTGGCCCGACCGACAAGGTGGCTCGCGACCTCGCTGAAGCCATGCGCAAGCACCTGGGCGGCAACATCATCGTGGACAACCGCGCTGGTGCGGGCGGCACGCTGGGCGGCACCTATGTGTCCCAGGCCAAGCCGGACGGCCACACCCTGCTGCTGTGGCACATCGGCATCGCAACGTCTCCGGCCCTCTACCGCAACCTCAAGTTCAAGCCGCTGGAAGACTTCGAGTACCTCGGCCTGATCAACGAGGTGCCGATGACCCTGCTGGGCCGCCCCAACCTGCCGCCCGGCAACTACGCCGAGCTGGTCAAGTGGATCAATGACAACAAGGGCAAGGTCAACCTGGCCAACGCCGGCCTGGGTGCCGCCTCCCACCTGTGCGGCCTCCTGTTCATGTCGCAGCTGAAGGCGGAGATGACCACGGTGCCGTACAAGGGCACCAGTCCGGCCATGACCGACCTGATCGGCGGCCAGGTCGACCTGCTGTGCGACCAGACCACCAACACCACGCCCCAGATCGCCGGCGGCAAGGTCAAGGCCTATGCAGTCACCAGCCCCAAGCGCCTGGCCACGCCCGAGCTGCGCAACCTGCCCACGCTGGACGAATCGGGCCTGAAGGGCTTTGACGTCTCGATCTGGCACGGCCTGTATGCGCCCAAAGGCACGCCCAAGCCGGTGCTGGACAAGCTGAACGCGGCCCTGAAGGAAGCCCTGAAGGATCCCGAGTTCATCAAGCGCCAGGAGGCCCTGGGCGCCGTCGTGACCACGGACAACCGCGTGAACCCGGCCGAGCACAAGAAGTGGGTCGAGTCCGAGATCAACAAGTGGGGCCCGGTCATCAAGGCGGCCGGCCAGTACGCCGACTGACCCTCACGGCTCCCCCTTCCCTGGCAACGGCCCGCACACGCGGGCCGTTCTACTTGGAGACGGGCTGGCCCTGCTGGCCCACCGGCTCCACCGACTGCGGCAGCAATTCGATCGTCACCTTGAGCCCGGGGACGGCCCCCATCAGCGCACGCTCGATGTCTGCGCGCCGGGTGGCCGCCAGCGACAGGCTCCAGTTCCCCGGGACATGCATGTGGAATTCGCAGAACTTGTGCCGCGCCGCCCGGCGCGTGCGCAGGTGGTCAAAGCGGATCTCGTCACTGGCCTGTCCGCTCAGCACGCGATCGATCGCGCGTTGCTCGGCTTCGCCCAGGGCCCGGTCCATCAGCCCGTCGATCGAGCGCCTCAGCAGGCTCCAGGCCTCGCGCGTGATGTTCAGTGCCACCGCGATGGCCAGCACCGGGTCCAGCCAGAGCCAGCCGGTCACTGGCACCAGCAGCACCCCGCCGGCCACGCCGATCGAGGTCCAGACATCGGTCATCAGGTGGCGGCCGTCGGCCTCCAAGGCGATCGAGTCGTGCTCGCGCGCGGCGCGCAGGAGCATCCAGGCCACGCCACCGTTGATCACCGAACTCACCACTGACAGCGCCACCCCCAGCCCCAGGGCCTCCAGCGGCTGCGGGGCCAGCAGGCGCTGGACCGCGGCCCAGATGATGGCCAGGGCGGCCCCCAGGATCAGCAGGCCCTCGAAGCCGCTGGAGAAATACTCGGCCTTGCCATGGCCGAAGGGGTGATCCTCATCCGCTGGCGCATGGGCCACCGTCACCATGGCCAGGGCGAAGACCGCCGCGGCCAGGTTGACGAAGGACTCCATCGCATCCGACAGCAGGCCCACCGAGCCGGTGAGCCACCAGGCCGCCGTCTTGAGCGCGATGGTGGCCAGCGCCGCAGCGATGGACAGCTGGAGGTAGCGGGCAACCTTCATCGCGACGGCCTGCCGGCCGGGCTCAGGCGAGCGTCACGCGTGCGAACTTGCGCTTGCCCACCTGCACGACGAAGCAGCCGGCCTCGACCTTCAGGCTTTTGTCCGACACCACCGTACCGTCAATGCGCACGCCCCCTTGCTCGATCAGGCGCAGGGCCTCGCTCGTGGAGGGTGCCAGGCCCGCCTGCTTGAGCAGGGCCCCGAGCCCCAGGGGCGCGCCACCCAGGCTCAGCTCGGGAATGTCGTCGGGGATGCCGCCCTTGGCGCGGTTGACGAAATCCTGCTCGGCGGCGTCGGCCGCGGCCGCGCTGTGGAAGCGCGCCGTGATCTCCTTGGCCAGCATCACCTTCGCGTCACGCGGATTGCGGCCGGCCTCGACCTCGGCCCGGAGCGCCGCGATCTCGGCCTCGCTGCGCCAGCTCAGCAAGGTGAAGTACTTCCACATCAGCGTGTCGCTGATGGACATGAGCTTGCCGAACATGTCGTTGGCCGGCTCGGTGATGCCGATGTAGTTCCCCTTGGACTTGGACATCTTCTCGACACCGTCCAGGCCCTCCAGCAGCGGCATGGTCAGGATGCACTGCGGCTCCTGCCCGTACTCCTGCTGGAGGTGGCGCCCCATCAGCAGGTTGAACTTCTGGTCGGTGCCGCCCAGCTCCAGGTCGCTCTTCAGCGCCACCGAGTCGTAGCCCTGCATCAGCGGGTAGAGGAATTCGTGCACCGAGATCGGCGATCCGGCCTTGAAGCGATCGTGGAAGTCGTTGCGCTCCATCATGCGCGCCACGGTGTACCTGGCAGCCAGCTGGATCATGCCGCGGGCCCCCAGGGCATCGCTCCACTCCGAGTTGTAGCGGATCTCCGTTCTTTCCGGGTCGAGCACCAGGCTCGCCTGGCGGTAGTAGGTTTCGGCATTGGCCTTGATCTGCTCGGCCGTCAGCGGCGGGCGGGTCGAGTTGCGCCCGGACGGGTCGCCGATCATCGACGTGAAGTCACCGATCAGGAAGATCACCGTGTGGCCCAGGTCCTGGAGCTGGCGCATCTTGTTCAGCACCACCGTGTGACCGATGTGGATGTCAGGCGCCGTCGGGTCCAGCCCCAGCTTGATGCGCAGTGGCACGCCAGTTGCTTCTGACCTGGCGAGCTTGTTCTGCCAGTCTTCCTGCGGCAACAATTCCTCGCAGCCGCGTAAGGAAATGTTCATGGCGGCGCGCACTTTGTCAGTCACCGGATATTTCGGCGACGTTGTTGACAAAGACGGGTCGCCAGACGGGGAAGACTGAGCCGGAGAGGTGGACATACGGGTTATTTCAGAGGTTGGGCGCAAGGGGCGGTTGTTATACTGCGCCGCACATATCAGTAGCCCCTGGCAAGCGCCTTGGATTCTAGTGGACCGGCACTGCCGGCCGCGGGGAAGCCAGGGGTGAAGTTCAACGCACGGGCGGGGCCCCGGCCGGTTCAGCACCGGTTCGGCGTGTCGCCCCAGAGCTGTACAGAATATCCGTGAAGTCGTTGGAGTCTTGGGAGCGCCCCGCGCGCCGCGCCGCCTTGTGGGCGCACCGCCATCATCGTGGCATCGCTGCGGCCGTCCTGGCCGTCCTCTTCGGCACGGCCATCACGGCCTTCGGCGTGGCGCCGCTCGCCCCGGATGCCGCCGACCTGCCCAAGCGCCTCATCGCCGAGCAGGTCGAGCCGCCCGACTGGCAGGCCCAGATCGAAGCCCTGGGTGAATTCGAGTTGCAACTCACCCGCAACGACCTCACCCGCAGCACCGACACCATCGACACGCTGCTTGCGCGACTGAACGTCACCGACGCCGAGGCGGCCAGCTTCCTGCGCAATGACCCCGTGGCCCGTCGGCTGCTGCAAGGGCGCGCCGGCAAGATGGTGCAGGTCCAGACCGGCCCTTCGGGCGAACTGCACCGCCTCATCGCCCGCTATCCGGCCGAGAAGACCGAACAGTTCTCCACCCATTTCACCCGGCTCACGGTGGAGCGCGATGCCGTGGGCCTGAAGGCCAAGGTCGAGCAGGGCGAGCTCAACGCCCAGGTGGCCCTGCGCAGCGGCACCATCGAGACCTCGCTGTGGGCGGCCACGGCGGCTTCCCAGATCCCGGACACCGTCACCATCCAGATGGCGGAGATCTTCTCCAACGAGATCGATTTCCGCCGCGACCTGCGCCGCGGCGACTTCTTTGCCGTGGTCTTCGAGAGCCTGGAAGCCGATGGCGAGCCCATCACCTGGAACCAGGCCGCCGGGCGCGTGCTGGCCGCCCAGTTCACCAACGACGGCCGCCTGCGTGAGGCCTACTGGTTCCATGACCCGGTGCTGCGCAAATCGGCCTATTTCGACGGCAAGGGCGAGAGCCTGCGCCGCGCCTTCCTGTCCTCCCCGATGGAGTTCTCGCGCGTGTCCTCGGGCTTTGCGATGCGCTTCCACCCCATCCTGAAGACCTGGCGCCGCCACCTCGGGGTGGACTATGCCGCCCCCACCGGCACGCCGGTGCGCACCGTGGCCGACGGCACCGTGGAGTTCGCCGGCTGGCAGAACGGCTACGGCAACGTGGTCTTCATCCGCCACACCGGCGGCCGCGTCACCGTCTATGCCCACCTCAGCCGCATGAACGTGCGCCAGGGCCAGCGCGTCGAGCAAGGCCAGCACATTGGTGCCGTGGGCGCGACCGGCTGGGCCACCGGCCCGCACCTGCATTTCGAGATCCGCGAGAACGGCCAGCACGTCGATCCGCTGCGCGTGGCGCGCTCCTCCGAGGCTTTCTCGATCTCGCCCTCCTCGCGCGTGCAGTTCCAGGCCCAGTCGCTGGCCTTCAAGAACCAGCTCGCGCTGGCCTCGCAGCGCCAGTTCGCCCAGGCAGAATGAGTCCGGGCCCGATGGAGGGCACATGAGCGAGCTCTACATCGGCCTGATGTCCGGCACCTCGCTGGACGGCGTGGACGGCGTGGCCGCCACCTTCGGCGAGGACGGCAGCATCCGGGTGCTCGCCCATGCCTCCCGTCCCTTCGACGAGACCCTGCGCCAGGAATTGCTGGCGTTGAACACGCCGGGCGACAACGAGTTGCATCGAGCCGCCCTCGCAGGCAACGCCCTTGCCCGGGCCTATGCCGACGTGGTGCAGCGCCTTCGATCCTCGCTGCCCAGCGACGCCGGTCCCGTGCGAGCCCTCGGAGCCCATGGTCAGACGGTGCGCCACCGCCCCGGCGAATTCGACGGCCAGGGCTACACCCTTCAGTTGCTCAACGCCGCCTTGCTGGCCGAACTCACCGGCCTGGATGTGGTGGCCGACCTGCGCAGCCGTGACGTGGCGGCCGGCGGCCAGGGCGCACCGCTCGTGCCCGCCTTCCACCAGGCCTGCTTTGCCCAGCCCGGCCGTGCGGTCGCCGTGCTCAACCTGGGGGGCATCGCCAACCTCAGCCTGCTGCCCCCCGACGGTCCGGTGCGCGGCTTCGACTGCGGCCCGGCCAACGTGCTGCTGGACCACTGGGCCCGACAGCACCTGGGCCAGGCCTACGACGCCCAGGGCTGCTGGTCGGCCCAGGGCCAGGTGCTGCCAGAGCTGCTGTCGGCCCTCCTGTCCGAACCCTGGCTGGGTCTGCCGCCGCCCAAGAGCACCGGGCGCGACCTCTTCCACCCCGGCTGGCTGCAGCCGCATCTCGATCGCGTCCCCGGGGCTGCGGCGGTGGACGTCCAGGCCACCCTGTGCGAGTTCACGGCCACGTGCGCCGCGTCCCACCTGCAGCGGCAGGCTCCGCAGACGCAGGAACTCATCGTCTGCGGCGGAGGCGCCTACAACGCCGACCTGCTGGCGCGCCTGCGGGCCCGGCTGCCGGGTGTGGACGTGCTGAATTCGGACCAGCGCGGCCTGCCGCCGCTGCAGGTGGAGGCCGCGGCCTTTGCCTGGCTGGCCCGGGCACACGTCGAAGGGCAGCCCGGCAACTTGCCGGCCGTCACCGGCGCGTCGGGAGCGCGTGTGCTCGGCGCCCTGCATCGCGCCTGAAGCGCCAAATGCAAACGGCGCGCCACGAGGCGCGCCGCAAGGCTTCGAGAGCAGGCCGCGTCAGACCGAGAAGCTCGATCCGCAGCCGCAGGTGGTGGTGGCGTTCGGGTTCTTGATCACGAACTGGGCGCCCTGCAGGTCTTCCTTGTAGTCGATCTCGGCGCCCGCCAGGTACTGCAGGCTCATCGCGTCGATCAGCAGGGTGACGCCGTTCTTCTGCATCTGGGTGTCGTCGTCGTTGACCACCTCGTCGAAGGTGAACCCATACTGGAAGCCCGAGCAGCCACCGCCCTGCACGAACACGCGCAGCTTCAGCTCAGGATTGCCCTCTTCATCCACCAGTTGCTTGACCTTGTCGGCCGCACTGTCAGTGAAGACCAACGGTGCGGGCATCTCGGTGGAAGGGGATTCAAGAACGGCACTCATGCAAACTCCTGGAGGGCCTCCACGGCCCAATACGCGGCCATTATCCGCCGGATCAGCCGTTGTTGGAGGCCAGTTTCAGGGACGCCGCACCGCCACCGGGGCTTTCCTCGGACGCCGCGGTCGTTGCCACGGCGGCCGTCTCGCTGCGCAGCGGATGCAACTCGCCGTCGATCGTGGCGCCCTGGTGCATTTCCAGCGACTCGTAGCGCACATTGCCCACGATGCGGGCCTTGGGTTGCAACTCCAGCAGTTCCTCGGCCACGACCGGTCCTTCCACGGTGCCGTTGATGATCACGTGGGCCGCCTTGACCTTGCCGCAGACGCGGGCTTTTTCGCTGATCACCAGCACACTGACCGCCTCGCCGTGGGCAATGACGTCGCCGTGGACTTCGCCATCGATGCGCAGGCCCTCCGTGAAAGCCAGGCGGCCCTCGATGCGGGTGCCCTCGCCAATGAGGGTGCGGATGGGGGGCTGCTTCTTTTTCCCGAACATGGTGGTGCTCTCCAACGTGGCGGCCGATGCCCAATGCTCTTCAGAGCTTGAGCGTTTGCTGCGCCCGCACGGTGCCGTTGACATCGATCACGCGGACATCGAGTTGTTGTACCACGGCACCGGGGGGAAAGTCGATGACGCCCTGCACGCGTTTGTAATGTTTGATAACCACGGCACGGCCGCCGTCAGGCCGTCCCTGGCTCCAGGCCTTGCCGTCCAGGCTGCCCGTGAGCCGGATTTCGTAGCGTCCGCGGAATTCGGGCTGGGCCCGGCCGTTCTGCATGATGAGCAATTGGTAACGCATTTGACCCGGCTGGCTGATCTCGGCCTGCAGCCCGCGCAGTGCCAGCGGCCCGTCTCCGGTGGTGGGCATCAGCCGCTCGAAGAAGCCGAGATCGTCCTGCAGGGCGAGATTGTCGGCCTCGAGTTGCCGGATCTGCTCGGCCAGGCGCTCCTGGGCCACGCGTTCCATCTTGAGCAGGCTTTCCGCCGTGTTGGCGATCGACTGGGCCTTGTCGCGCTCGGCGCGCACCTGCTGCAACTCACCCCGCAGCCGGGACAGCTCGGCCCGCTCGACACGATCCAGGCCGGCGATGTCCTTGCCGAACTCGAAGGCCCACAGCGCGATGGCCCCGGAAAACCCCAGCATCACCGCCAGGGCCGCCCAGCGCAGTGGCCAGGGCAGGTGGCTGCGCACCGTCATGCGCGGAGCGCTGACGGACAGGCGTCGCTTGATCAGCTTCCAGCGCAAACCCGGTCTCCGGCCGCGCTCAGGGCAGCACCGGCACCTGCAGCAGGCCCAGGGTCTCGTCGAGGCCGCACATCAGGTTCATGCACTGTACGGCCTGGCCCGAGGCGCCCTTGGTGAGGTTGTCTTCCACCACCAGCACCATGGCCAGGTCGGGCGCGGGCTTGTGCACCGCGATGCGCACGAAGTTGGAGGCGCGCACCGAGCGGGTCTCGGGCGCGGAGCCGGCCGGCATCACGTCCACGAAGGG
>CAZKGD010000099.1:0-10170 GCA_964552215.1 uncultured Caldimonas sp. | reverse complement strand
CGGTCAGCAGGCCCAGCTTTTCAATGGTGCGCTTGAAGCGGCGCAGGGCCACGTCGAACGGCTCGTTTTCTTTGACGCGAATGGTAGTCATTGAGAATTCGGATCCTAGATCTTGGCGCTCCGTGTCGGGCTTCTTGCGAAGCACCAACCCCTTGGTGTACGGCCAAGGCCGCGAAAGCAGACGGAAAGCGCAGGTTTGCCAGCAAAGACCGCGATTATAGCCAGCCGCAGGCCGGTTTGCAAAGATGCAGGTGAGTGGGCGCTCTCATGCCTGGGAGGCCGCGATGGCGTGCGCGCAGGCGGCGGCGCTGGCCCAGGCCCACTGGAAGTTGTAGCCGCCCAGCCAGCCGGTCACATCGACCACCTCGCCGATGAAGTGCAGCCCGGGCAGGCGCTGGCTTTCCAGGCTTTGTGAGCTGAGTTCACGGGTGTCCACCCCACCGGCCGTGACCTCGGCCTTGCGGTAGCCCTCGGTGCCGCTGGGCCGGAGTTGCCAGGCCTGCAGCCGCTGGGCCAGGGTCTCCAGGTCGCGGTCGCGGGTCTCGGCCAGCGGGCGGTGGCTGTCCTGGCCCGAGGCCTGCAGCCAGGCATCGGCCAGGCGCTGCGGCAAATGCTCGGCCAGGACCGTCCCCAGCTGTCGGCGCGAACCGGCCTTGGCCTGGCGCAGCAAGGTGGCCAGGTCATCGCGTGGATGCAGGTCGATGGTGAGGAACTCGCCGGGCTGCCAGTAGCTGGAAATCTGCAGCACGGCCGGGCCGCTCAGGCCGCGATGGGTGAAAAGCAGGTCCTCGTCGAACCGGCCTTGCGCCTTGCCTTGCCCTGTGGCGATGCGCACGGGCAGGGCCACACCGGCCAAGGCGGCGAAGGGCGCCCACACGGCACCGTCGAAGGTGAGCGGCACCAGGGCCGGGCGGGTCTCGACGATGCGGTGTCCGAACTGTCGCGCCAGCCGGTAGCCGAAGTCGGTGGCGCCGATCTTGGGGATCGACAGGCCGCCGGTGGCCACGACCAGGCGGGCACTGCGCACGGTGCCGCGGTCGGTGTCGCATTCGAAACCGGCAGCGCCGTGACGCACCTCGGCCACGCGGCAGGGCTGCCAGCGGCTGACGCCGCCGGTCTGGCACTCGCGCAGCAGCAGGCCGATGATGTCCTCCGACGACTCGTCGCAGAAGAGCTGGCCCTTGTGTTTCTCGTGCCAGGCGATGCGGTGGCGCTGCACCAGGGCGACGAAGTCCTGGGGCGTGTAGCGCGCCAGGGCCGAACGGCAGAAGTGCGGGTTCTCGGACAGGAAGTTCGCCGGTCCGGCGTCGCGGTTGGTGAAGTTGCAGCGCCCCCCACCGGAGATGCGGATCTTCTCGGCCACCTTGTCGGCATGGTCGATCACGAGCACGCGCAGGCCCGCCTGCCCTGCAATGCCGGCACAGAACAGACCGGCCGCGCCCGCGCCGATCACCACCACGTCATAGGAATGCACGGGGCGCAGTGTAGGGGCTGCGGCCGGACGGGCTCAGCCCTTCCAGGTGAAGGGGAAGAGGAACTGCTTGACGAAACCGTTGGGCACGTAGTCGCCCACCACGCCGTATTCCCGCGGCCACGCGCGGTCGGATTTCACCGCGGTGCCGAAGAGGTGGTCCAGAAAGGCGAAGTGGGCAGCGTAATTCCTGTCGATGGCCTCGTCGTCCTGGGCGTGGTGCCAGTGGTGGAAGTTGGGCGTGACGATGAGGTAGCGCAAGGGCCCCAGGCGCACGCTGACGTTGGCGTGGTTGAACACGGCCTGGAAGCCCACGATCACGATGTAGGCGTCGATCACTTCCTTCGAAAAGCCCAGCACGTAGATCGGCGCGAGCACCAGCGTGCGGGTGAGGATCACCTCGAGCAGGTGCTGGCGGGAGCCGGCCATCCAGTCCATGCTCTTGACGCTGTGGTGCACGGCATGCAGCCGCCACAGCAGCGGCACCTCGTGGTAGGCGCGGTGGTTCCAGTACTGCACGAGGTCGGCCACCAGGATGATGAGGAAGAGCGCCGCGAAAAAGGGCAGCCCCTGCACCCAGCCCCGCACGCCATCATGGGCCGCCCAGCCGAAGAGCTGGTGCACCAGCAGGTTGACGCTCAGCAGCACGAAGCCCACCACCATGTGGTTGACGATGAAGTGGTGGAAGTCGGTCTGCCACTCGGGGCGGAAGACCGGCTGGTCCTTGCGCAGCGCGAAGAGCTTCTCGATGAAGATGAAAATCAGCGCCGAGCCCAGCAAATCCAGGATGAACCAGTCCAGGCCGATGTAGGGCGTGCCGTCGGGGAAGTCGTTCACCGGCACCTTGTGGCCGCCGAGCAGAAGCGTGAGGCCGACCAGCACGAAGGCGGCAAAGGACAGCCAGCGCACGCGGCCGAAGGCGATGTTGAAGAGGGCGATGGAGCCGGCGACCACCATGGCCCAGTACATCACGGTGCGCAGCGTGTCGACGTCGTAGTTCTTGCGCAGCTGGGGGGTGGTGAGGTACTCGGGGAAGTGGAAGGCCAGCACCCCCAGGAAACACAGAATGGCCAGCGACAGGGCGATCACGCCCGAGACCATGCCCCGGCCTGCGCGAAGCTCACCGTGGGACGCGGTCAGGCGGTTCAGTTTGTCAAGCAGCTTCATGGCGGGGCCCGGTGCGATGTCGGCGGCCGATTATCGGTGCCGGCAGGTGGCGTCGCGTCTCCCTAGAATCGGGGATCGCCGCAAGCTCGCGGCTGGAGTTCGACATGCGTCTCGAAGTGTGGTGGGCCTATTTCTTCGCGTGCTGGGCGATCGCCCTGTCGCCCGGATCGGGTGCGGTGCTGTCGATGAGTCACGGCCTGTCGTACGGCGTGCGCGCCACCTCGGTGACGATTGCCGGGCTGCAGACCGGGCTGACGATCGTGCTGTTGATCGCAGGCGCCGGTCTCGGGGCCTTGCTGGTGGCGTCCGAAACGGCCTTCACCGTGGTGAAGTGGGCCGGTGCCGCCTACCTGGTGTGGCTGGGTTTCCAGCAGTGGCGTGCCAGCGGGGCGGTGGCGCCCGGGGCCGTGCGGCTGCCGCCGCTGCCGGCACGCAAGCGCTTCTTCATCGGGCTCTTCACCAATGCCACCAATCCCAAGGGGATCGTCTTCATGGTGGCGGTGCTGCCCCAGTTCATCGATCCGGGTCGGCCGCTAGTCCTGCAGTTGCTCATCCTGGCGGCCACGATGTGTGCGGTCGACATCATCGTGATGCACGGCTATGCCGCGCTGGCGGCGCGTCTGCAAGGGGTGCTGCGCACACCACGGGCGATGCGTTGGCTCAACCGGGTCTTTGGTGGCGTGCTGATGGGGATGGGCGCGGCCCTGGCCGTCTTCAAGCGGCAAACGCCCTGATCGCCGGCGCCACCGGCAGGGCGGCGAGGCCTCGCAGCACGTCGCCCACGAGGATCACGGCCGGGCTGCCCAGGCTCTCGCGCTGCACGGTGTCGGCCAGGGCATCGAGCGTGGTCATGGCGTGGCGCTGCTGTGGCAGGCTGGCATGCTGCACCACGGCCACTGGGGTGGTGCCGCCCAGGTGGGTGCGCAGCCCGTCGGCGATGCGCTGGTGGCGAGCCACGCCCATGTAGATCACCAGGGTGAAGCCCTGGGCAGCGGTGGCCGCAAGTTGGGCCCAGTCGAGTTCGGATTGCCCGTCCTTCGCGTGGCCGGTGACGAAGATCACGCCGTGGGCGTGTTCGCGGTGGGTGAGCGGCACGCCCAGGGCCGTGCTGGCTGCCAGGCCGGCCGTGATGCCGCTGATCACCTCCACGCGCACGCCCGCTGCGCGCAGATGCTCGGCCTCCTCTCCGCCGCGGCCGAACACGAAGGGGTCGCCGCCCTTGAGCCGCACGACGGACTCGCCGCGCAGTGCTTCCGTGATCATCAGGCGCTCAATGAAGTCCTGGGGCGTGGAGCGGCAGCCACCGCGCTTGCCCACCGGCACGATGCGCGCCGAACGCCGGGCGTAACGCAGCACGCCGTCGCCGACCAGGTCGTCGACCAGGAGCACGGTGGCGCGGCGAATGGCGCGCAGGGCCTTGAGCGTGAGCAGTTCCGGGTCACCGGGGCCGGCGCCGACCAGAGTGACGGTAGGGAGCATGTCAGGCCGATCGTTCATGGGATGACGCGTTGGGGTGAAGTCGTTGGGACAAGGCTTGCAAGAGGCATTCCACCTGCTGCTGCAAGGGCGCCGGCGCCGGCTTCTCGCCGCTCACCACGGCCTGGATGTAGTGCGCCGTGGTCGCCGCATCACAGGTGGCCGGCAGCAGCGGGAGCTGCGTGAGCACACCCTCGCGCGCCGGCACGCTCAACTCCGCACGCGGCTGGCCGGCCAGGAACACGTCCATGCGCGGGGTGCGGCGCGGGTCGGCAAAGGGCTCTCCCTCGGTCCCACGCATCAGCAGCGCGTTGGCCGCTGTGGCCTGCAGGAAGTCGGTCAGCATGCTGCCGTACTCGGGGTGGGTGTAGTTCACCACGCGCAGGCCATCGCCGGTGTCGAGCAGCTTGGCCACCGTGTGGCCGGGGTTGCGCAGGCCGATGACCCAGCGCACGTCGAGCAGACGGGCCAGGGGCGGGCACAGGTGCTCGGTGCGGATGTAGGCAGGCTCCTGGCGGTCCCAGGCGCGTTCGATGTCCTGGACGCCGGTGGCCAGGGGCAGGCCCAGATCCTGGAAGACCTGCGCGGTGGTCACCCGGGTCGGGTCCTCGGGCATCCCATGGACGAGCACGGCGACCCCCTCCTGGGCCAGCATCTGCGCCAGCAGCGGCGTGAGATTGGGCAGCTTGCGGGCGCCGTTGTAGGACGGCAGCACCACCAGGGGCCGCCCGCTCGGCAGCGGGATGCAACGCTCGCGTGCGGCCTGCAGGAAGCCGGCCAGTTCGTCGACCGACTCCCCCTTGATGCGCATGGCAATGGCGAAGGCACCCAGCTCCAGGTCGCTGACGCGGCCATCGAGCACCTGGCACAGGAGGTCGTGGGCCTGCTCGCGGGTGAGAGAGCGCGCACCTTCCTTGCCGCGGCCGATTTCCTTGATGTAGGGGGCGATGCTCATGAGCTTGTCCGTCGAGCGGTCCGTGCGGGGCAGGGCCTCATTGTCACGCCGCCTGCAGGCCGGTGCGCACCAGCCGGCGCAGTTCGGGCACGCAGGAGCCGCATTGGGTGCCGCAGCGTCGTTCGGCCTGCAACCGGGCCAGGCGCTCCTCGGCGCTGCCGCGGCATTGCGAGAGCGTGGCCAGGATCTCGGATTCCGTCACGTTCAGGCAGGTGCAGACCTGGCGGCTGCGAGCTGCGACAGCCGCAGGGGGCTGGGCGCCCGGCGCCAGCAGCGCACGGCCGTAGGCCTGGGCGGGCAGTTCGTCCTGCAGCAGGGCCTTGATCCAGCCCTCGGCACGGGTGTCGCCGGCCAGCACGAAGGCGTCCAGCCGGGCCTCCGGGCTGCCGTTGCCGCGCGGGGCCAGACGCATGGCGCGGCGCTGGCCCTTGCGCCGGTCGGCATAGCGCAGCACTTCAGCGCCGCTCAGGCCCAGGAGGCCCTCGATCTGGGCCAGGACGGCCTCACCGGGGGCCTCGTAGGCCGCGGCGCGAAAGAGCACCCCCAGCACGCCACGGTCGTTGGGTTCACGGCCGAAGGGCAGGCAGGTGGCATAGGAAAAGACCGGCATCAGCGCCCGCAGGGCCGCGAGCGCCCGATGGGCCTGGTCGGCCGGCAGCCAGGCTGCGCCCAGCAGCGTCCAGGGCAATTCGGCCTTGAGCACCTTCACGGCGGTGTGCTTGAGCTCCGGCTGCTTGGAGCTGGGGCAGAAGGCGGGCGCGGTCAAGGCATTGACACCGGCCAGGCGTTCGCCGGTACTGCCGGAGCCCGAGACGAACTCTTCGCCCCAGTGCATGGCCACGAAGGCTTGTGCCAGACCCACCTGCGTGCTGCCCTGGGCCGGCAGCACGATGGAGCCGCGTCGCGAGGTCAGGTGCACCAGGTCGCCGTCCTTCAGGCCCCGCCGCTCCATGTCCTGCGGATGCAATTGCACGGCGGGTTCGCTCACATGGCCGAACAGGCGCCCCAGGAGGCCGGTGCGGCTCATGCCATGCCAGTGGTCGCGCAAACGGCCGGTGGTGAGGCTGAAGGGGTAGCGGGCATCACGCGGTTCGGCCAGCGGTGCATAGGCCACGTCGGCGAAGCGCGCGCGCCCATCCGGTGTAGGGAAACGGCCGTCTTCGTAGAGGCGAGCCCGCGGGGCCTGACCCTCCGGAGCGGGCCAGTGCTGTGGGGCACGTTCAAGCTCGCCGTAGCTCAAGCCGGTGATGTCGAGGTCTCGGCCACGAGTGGACTCGCGGTGTTCGTTCCAGATGGCTTCGGGCGTGTCGTAGGGGAAGAGGGTGAGCCGGCCGTTCAGCCGCTCGGGCAGGCGGGCCTCCAGGCGGCGGGCGAAATCGACCACCGCACGCCAGTCGTGCCGAGCCTCGCCGGGGGCGGCCACGGCAGGGCGCACGCGGCTGATGCGACGTTCGCTGTTGGTGACGGTGCCATCCTTTTCGCCCCAGGTGGTGGCCGGCAGCAGCAGGTCGGCGTAAGCGCAGGTGGCGGTGGTGGCAAAGGCTTCCTGCACCACGACAAACTCGCAGCGCTCCAGCGCACGGCGCACGGTGGCCTGGTCGGGCATGGACTGGGCCGGGTTGGTGCAGGCGATCCACAGGGCCTTGATCTCGCCGCGCGCGGCCGCCTCGAACATCTCGACCGCCGTCTTGCCCGGTGTGGCCGGGACGTCGGCCACGCCCCACAGGTGCGCCACTTCCGCGCGGTGTTCGGGGTTGGCGAGGTCACGGTGGGCCGACAGCAGGTTGGCCAGCCCCCCCACTTCGCGCCCGCCCATGGCATTGGGCTGGCCGGTGAGCGAGAACGGGCCGGCGCCCGGCCTGCCGATCTGCCCCGTGGCCAGGTGCAGGTTGACGAGCGCGGCATTCTTGGCCGTGCCGCTGCTGCTCTGGTTCAGCCCCTGGCAGTACAGCGACAGTGTGGCCTTCGACTGGCCGAACCAGTGGGCCGCTTCCATCAGCGCGGCGGTTTCGATGCCACACAGCCGGGCGACTTCCTTCGGGTGGAAGTCCATCACGCGGCGCTTCAGGGCGTCGAAGCCCGTGGTGTGGGCGGCGATGTAGGCCGGGTCGATCAGGTGGTCCCACAGCAGCACGTGCAGCATGCCGTGGAACAGGGCCACGTCGGTGCCGGGCTGGATGGGCAGGTAGAGGTCGGCGAACTCGGCCGTTTCGGTGCGGCGCGGATCGGCGACGATGATCTTCAGCTGGGGGTTGGCGCGTCGGGCGTCTTCGATGCGCCGGAAGAGGATGGGGTGGGCATAGGCCGTGTTCGAGCCGACGATGAAGAGGACCTCGGCGTGGTCGATGTCTTCGTAGCAGTTGGGCGGGGCGTCGGCTCCCAGTGTGAGCTTGTAGCCGGCGACGGCGCTGCTCATGCACAGGCGCGAGTTGGTGTCGACGTTGTTGGTGCCGATCAGGCCCTTGGCGAGCTTGTTGAAGACGTAGTAGTCCTCGGTCAGCAGCTGGCCCGAGATGTAGAAGCCCACGGCATCGGGGCCGTGGCGGCCGATGATGTCGGCGAAGCGGTTGGCGGCGTCCGTCAGGGCGGTGTCCCAGCTCACCGCATGCGGCACCTCGCCGCGCTGCGTGCGTCGCTGGGGTTGCAGCAACCGGGTCTGCAGCGCCACGGGCGCGCTGGCGGTCAGGTGCAGGGTGCTGCCCTTGGTGCACAGGCGGCCGAAGTTGGCCGGGTGATCCGGGTCGCCGCGCACGCCGGTGATCTGCTCCCCCTGAGACTCGATGATCACGCCGCAGCCAACCCCGCAGTAGGGGCAGGTGGACCGCGTCTCCCGGACCGCCGCCTGTGTCATGCCGCCGCCTTCACCTCGTCCAGGGCCAGGGAATTCAGTTCGTCCACGTCGAGGTAGACCTCACCGGCTTCGACCTTCACGGCAAAGGCCTGCGTGCAGCCATGGTCGGGCTCCCTGGCACAGCCGTCGTCCAGGCCAATGGTCCAGTTGTGCAGCGGGCAGGCCACACTGGTGCCGAAGACGATGCCCTGGCTCAGGGGGCCGCCCTTGTGCGGGCAGCGGTCCAGCAGCGCGAAGACCTGGTCCTCGGCATTGCGGAAGACGGCCACCGCGCATCCGGTGGGGCGTTGCACGCGGCGCGACCCCAGCACGGGGATGTCGTCGACGCGGCAGATGGGTTTCCATTGACTCATGTGGGACTCCGTTTGCTCAGGCACTCAGCGCATCGAACTGCCGGGTATCGACCTTGGCCTTGTCGAACTCGAACCAGGGGTCGGGCTCGCCGTCCAGCGAGAACTGCAGCCGCGCCCACAGGGCCTTGCGGCCCTCGGCGTCGTCGAGCACCTTCTTCTTGACGTAGTCCAGACCCACGCGGCCCACGTAGTGGCAGGTGCGTTCCAGGTACCAGCCTTCTTCGCGGTAGAGCTGCAGGAAGGCACCGCTGACCTCCAGCACCTCCTCGGCGGTCTTCACCTTGGTGAAGAAATGCGCCACCTCGGTCTTGATGCCGCCGTTGCCGGCGACATAGATTTCCCAGCCGGAATCGACGCCGATCACGCCGACGTCCTTGATACCGGACTCGGCACAGTTGCGGGGGCAACCACTCACTGCCAGCTTGACCTTGTGCGGGGCATACATGCGCCACAACGCCCGCTCCAGGTCCTTGCCCATCTGCGTGCTGTCCTGGGTGCCGAAGCGGCACCACTCGCTGCCCACGCAGGTCTTCACCGTGCGCAACGCCTTGGCATAGGCGTGGCCCGAGGGCATGCCGATGTCCTTCCAGACGTCCTGCAGGTCTTCCTTCTTCACGCCCAGCAGGTCGATGCGCTGGCCGCCGGTGACCTTGACGGTGGGGATCTTGTACTTGTCCACCACGTCGGCGATACGGCGCAGTTCGTCGGCCGTGGTTTCGCCACCCCACATCCGCGGGATGACGGAGTAGGTGCCATCCTTCTGGATGTTGGCGTGGCTGCGTTCGTTGATGAAGCGCGACTGCGGATCGTCCTGCGCCTCCTTGGGCCAGGTGGAGATCAGGTAGTAGTTCAGCGCCGGGCGGCAGGTCGAGCAGCCGTTGGGCGTACGCCAGTTCAGGTGGCGCATCACGCCGTCGATGGTGAGCAGCTTGCTCCCGTCGGCCAGCGGTGTGCGGATGGCCTGGCGCACTTCCTCGTGGCTGTGGTCGGTGCAGCCGCACATCGCCTTCTTCTTCGGTGTGGCCGAGTAGTCGCCGCCGGCGGTGAACATCAGCAGCTGCTCGACCAGGCCGGTGCAGGAACCGCAGGAGGCACTCGCCTTGGTGTGCTTGCGCACCTCTTCCAGCGTGAACAGGCCCTTGTCCTTGATGGCCTTGCAGATGGCGCCCTTGGTCACGCCGTTGCAGCCGCAGACTTCGTCGCTGTCGGCCATGGCCGCGGCCTTGTTGTGGCCTTCGTGACCGGTGTCGCCGATGTTGGATTCGCCGAACATCAGCCGGTCGCGGATGTCGTGGACGGTGCGACCCTCCCGCAGCAGCTTGAAGTACCACGAACCGTCGACGGTGTCGCCGTACAGGCAGGCGCCCACCAGCTTGTTGTCCTTGATGACGAGCTTCTTGTACACCCCGCCGTAGGGGTCGCTCATCACGATCTCCTCGGTGCCTTCGCCCCCCATGAAATCGCCGGCCGAGAAGAGGTCGATGCCAGTGACCTTGAGCTTGGTGGATACCTGCGAGCCCAGGTAGCGGCCGATGCCGAACTGCGCCAGGTGCGTGGCGCAGACCTTGCCCTGCTCGAACAGCGGGGCCACCAGGCCGTAGGCGATGCCACGGTGGGCCGCGCACTCGCCCACGGCGTAGATGCGCGGGTCGGTGACCGTCTGCATCGTGTCGGTGACGACGATGCCGCGGTGGCAATGGATGCCGATCTTCTCGGCCAGCTCGGTGTTGGGCCGGATGCCCGCGGCCATCACCACCAGATCGGCGGGCACTTCGGTGCCATCCTTGAACTGCACCGCCATCACCCGGCCGTCCTTGCCGCCGATCAGCGCCTGCGTCTGGGCCCCGATCAGGAACTTGAGCCCGCGTTCTTCCAGCGACTTCTGCAGCAGCTTGCC
>CAZKGD010000098.1:0-10367 GCA_964552215.1 uncultured Caldimonas sp. | reverse complement strand
CTATGGACCGGAATACGTCAACCGGCTCTATGGCATGGTGTCGCGCCACATCACCGGCCCCTTTCGCGTGGTGTGCTTCACCGATGACAAGCGCGGCATCCGTCCTGAGGTTCAGACCTTCGACCTGCCCGAACTGGGCTGCCCGCATCCCCAGCGCACGATGGGCAAGTGGCGCAAGGTGGTGCTGTGGGGCGAGACCCTGGGCGACCTGAGCGGCCCGGCGCTCTTCGTGGATCTCGATTCCGTGATCGTCGGCTCGCTGGACGATTACTTCAGCTATGGCCACCCCGACGACGTGATCCTGGCACGCAACTGGGCCAAGCCTCTGCAGCGCCTGGGCCAGACCTCGGTGTTCCGCTTCCCCGTGGGCCGCTATCCGCACATCCTGACCAACTTCCGCGCCGACCCGCAAGGCGTGGCCGACCGCCACCGCTACGAACAGCACTACATCACCAGCTCCGTGCCCGGCGGCATCAAGCTCTGGCCCGAAGGCTGGACGCGGCATTTCCGCCTGCACTGCCTGCCGCCCTTCCCGCTGCGCTACTTCGTGCCCGCCCGACTGCCCAGGAGCGCCCGCATCGTGACCTTCCCGGGCGGCCCCAACCCCGGCGACGTGGCCGTGGGTCGCTGGACGCCGGACGCGCCTGAACACCCCTCGGCGATGGACCACCTGCGCGGCGCCCTGCGCCCCGGCCTGAGCCTGAAGCAGCGCTGGCGCCATGTGACGCGCTACGTGAAGCCCGTGCCCTGGATTGCCGAGCACTGGCTCGAGTGACGCCGCGCCCCAGCGATCAGGCGTCCTGCGACTCGTACTCGATGCCGCCCACCCAGCCGGCCACGAGGTTGTAGATCCAGCAGCCGATGGCCGTGCCGATGTAGCCGAACACCAGGTAGAGCAGCGGCAAAAACACCACCATCAGCAACGGCGGCCCTTCGCCGTGGGGCATGAAGCCCCGGAAGATCAGCATGAAGGGCACCAGGATGACCAGGGACACCAGGGCCATCATGACCCCGGCAACCTTGCCGTTCTGGTGAGGGGACAGGCGTTGGATGCGTTGTTTCATGCGGGCCTCGTCGTTCGTTTCAATGCAGTGTTGCCGTGTCTCGCTGGAAGATCAAGCAACCGGGTTCTGCACCATCAGATGGAGCCCAACACAGATCCCTGACTTCATTCCTGCCCATCCCACTGCCAGATCGTTGCACCATAGTCGCTCTTGAAATCCGGCATCACCTCGCCCGCCTTGAAGTGACGGCGGCTATGGGCCTTGGCCGGTGTGAACCACCAGCCTTCGCGCGGACAGGGTTGGCCGGCTTCGCAGCGCAGCCGCAGGGCTGACTTGCCTGCTTCAGGCAGCCAGTTGCTGCCGCCCTCGTCGGCAACGCGCTCGACCAGCGTCCACACGGTGGGCTCGCGGCGGCTTTGCGGCATGGTGTCGTCCGGGTCGCTCAGCATGTCTTCGGCATTGGTGCACACCTTGGCCTCGATGGCTTTCTGCCCCTCAATGAGCAAGGCCGCTGCGGCCGGACCGGCGGCCGGCAGATAGATGCCCGTCTTCGGCACCTTATCCCCGGTACGCACCCGAATAGCCTCGTTGAGTCGGTAGACCGGCCAACTGGCCGGTGGGTTCAGCGGGCCGCGGGACGGTTCGTGGTATGCGAAGCTCAGCTCCCCCATCGTCCAGTTCCCTTGCTCGGTATGGAAAATGTTGGAAGACGTTTCCCAAGCAGCAGATACAGCCTTTGTGTACCGCTCTTGAAACGGCTGGGCCATCCAGTCGATGGGGTAGTCCCGGTTGATGGACGCAAATGTGGTTTCCACATTGCCCGCACAACCCAGACCCCACAGGTCACCATGCGACATGTTGATGTAGGCCCCGTTGAGCGTCTTGAGCGCCCACTGCATGTTGGGAATCACCCGCTCGCCCCACACCGCATCGGGCTGCTGGTGCGGCGGCCGGCTGCGGTAGTCCGGCGGGATGTGCCGCATGAACTCGGCCAGCGCGTCTTCGGCGGCCTTGACACACTCGGCGAAGTGGTCGCGCATCTGGCCGAAGTAGTCAAGCGAGCTGTAGCGCTCCAGCAGGTAGATTTCTTGCGGAATCAGCGGGATGGTCATCACCGAGCCTCGTGCCAGTTGTGTTGCAAGATGGGCACCCCCACCAGGTCGACCTGGAGGTCGCCCTCGTCATAGCCCCACTCAGCCCTCTTGCCTCGCATCCCACTGCCAGATGACCTGCCCCCAGTCGGACTGGAAGTCCGGCATCACCTCGCCCGCCTTGAAATGACGGCGGCTATTGGCCTTGGCCGGGGTGAACCACCAGCCTTCGCGCGGACAGGGTTGGCCGGCTTCGCAACGGTCGGGCGCATCTGCTTGGGCTTCATCCGGTTCATCAGCCTCAAACTCACCAGGCACTTGCTCCACCAAGTACCACTTGCAGGGCCGGCGCGTGAAGACTTGGCCTGAAAGTATCGCCGGTGCCCATTCAGGGTCGCGTTCGTCACCCGGATCAAACCCTCCCAGGTCTCGAAGCCGTTTGCTGCGCACCGCCTCCGTCGCAAAACCCGCCATCTTCTGGCCGTCTACCCACAAGGCATCGCGCCCCAACTGGGCCACCATGTCACGCCCCAGGTCGTTGAAGGTCACGCAGTCCTTCAGCTTGGCGTCCAGGCCTCCCGTCCACGCAAATTGCAGCGCGCCGAGCGGATCGTCTTGGGGCACGTAAACCCCCGTCTTGGGTGGCCGTTCACCACTTTGGGCTTCGACGTCGGTGCGGACAAGCAACTTCGGTCGCTTCCCGAACTTGAAGTGATACCCGGACCATTCCGTCACGAAGTCCCAATCGTTCAGCGCGCGATACGGGCCTGCGGTTTGATCGATCCAGTATGCGTAGTTCGTAATCACCGCCCACTGCTTGTTGAAGGCCTCTTCTTCCTCTGCGGTCATCCATCGTGATGAGTGCTCGTTGAGCATGACTGAGCATTGGTGTGCCCCAGTTAAGCCATAGTCTTCGTTGAACCGAGCTGCAATGTCCTTGATGGTGCCTTGTCGAAACGCCTCCAACGCAGAATGGGCGTAGGTATTCCAGTTCGCCGAGGTGTCTCGCACACCCCAGCGCTCGTTTGCGATCAATGCGTCGCGTCCTTGCCGTTTGCTGAGTTCCAGTGTGACGTCGGCACCGGCAATGAAGGCGTCGATCAGGCTCTTGAGCCCGTGCAGGTACTCCAGCGATGTCCAGTGGTACAGCAGCGCTGCCTGACGCTTCTGGTGCTTGTTGAGCACGAACGGCTCGCCGCGGTCCAGCGGGTTGCCGAACAAGTCCCTGGGCGTTTCGGTTGGAGGTTTGCGCAACCAAGAAAACATGCTGTCTCCGGCGGGTCAGCGGTTGGTGATCTGTCCGGGCAGCTCAGGCAGCCCGATGCGCGCATCGCGCAGTTGAGCATCGAAGTCTGTGCCGCCCCATCCTGTGTCGAAGGGCCCGCGGATGCCGGGGTGATTGATGTTCTCACGGATAGGTGTGTAGGCGGCCCGCTTGGATTCGGACAGCTGCTCCCATTCCTGCCGGCTCAAACCGGGTGGGTGCAGCCGCTCGCCGTGCCCTCCTCCGCGCATGTAGTAACGCGTGGTGTCGAACTCTTCCCTCGACACCTTGAACACGATCTGGTCCCAGCCGCCTTCCAGATGAGCATCCAAATCTATGTCGCGGGGCTTGGTCTGACTGGCGGCCGGCCCGCGCCATGCCTTCAATGTGTGCCCAGGCGGGACTTCCATCACGACGAACTGGCCGTTCGGGTTCCAGTCAGGCCAGACGGCCAGGTGCTTGCGCCACGCAGCCTTCGGGTCGGGTGAGTTCATGACCTTGAGCCACACATCCTCCGGAATCCAGCAATCCCCCATGGCCCCGTTGCTGGGTGAGGTGACGCGATAGAGCTTGGCCGGGCCTCGGATTTCCACGGCCGCCATCGAGTGAAAGGACTTGATGTTTGTTTCGCTCAGGTCGCACCAGCCGTCACGCTTCTTGCTCTCAATGAGTCGTCGCCCTCTTGCAACGGATTGCTCTGCCCATACGCCTTCTTTCCCCGGACTCAACCAGCTCGGCCGAGGATCAGCTGTTCGCATCAGCGTGACCGCCCGTGTTTCGGGTAGCGCGCCCCGAAAATGCACGTTGTGCGTATTGAAGATCGCGCGATGCTGCAAGGCGCTTTCGTAGTTCAAGCGCCAGACGATGCGCCCAAGAATCTGGTCCACCATTCCCATGGTGCGCCCGATGGCCTCGTCTGCCTGGCGACGCACTGATCGCACCGTATCCAGGCATTGGCGAGCGCGGCGCCCAATGGCTGGTAACCAAGTCACCTTGCCCAGCAGGTCTTCAAGCACCGAAATGGCTCGATCAAACGCCTGCCGTATCGTCTGGGGGCTGACTCTCGATCGAACGGCTCGCACTTGATCAGCCAACCATTTGAAGACGTCATCGATCCGCAACGAGTTGAGGTAGTCCTGCACTTCCTTCTTGCGAAGGAAGGTGATGACCCAGGTCATCGCATCGTCCACAGCGCGGGCCAGCTGGTCGATGCCGTAGCGACGCACAAAGTTGAAGAAGATCTTCAGAACGCCCTTGACCAAGCTGCCCAGGCCAGGAATCAGTCCAATCAAGGTCAGGACGAGTGCCACCCACTTCCACGTGTTGTCGTCGCCGGGCGAACTGGCGGCGATCGCCCGGCAGTTGGCGATGAGATCGCGTAGATCGCAGATCTGATCGACCACGGGAATCATGGACACGGCTGCATCGAATGCGATCTGGCCAGTGCTTCGCTCCTCATTGAAGTCGCCCTGAATCGCCTCCCAGAGCCACTCCCAGGTGCTCTTGCTTTCCGGCGCCGGCCCTCCGGTTTCCCATGCCAGAGCGTCTCGAATCTCAGTTTCGTTGGGCGCAAGTGCTTCGCGCGAAGGCTGCATCACGGCAGACATGATTGGCCCTTCCGTCTCATTTCGTCAGGCGTTCGAGCGGGGAAACAGGTCGCTCGGGGTGCGGCGATCGGGGCTTGTACGTCACCTTCTCGACATCCTTGCGCTGAACGTTCTCATGCACACCTTTGCCGTTTTCGTCCAATGCCCCCTCGATGACAGCGCCCCCAACGAGATGGATTTCGTATCGCGCGGCCGCGATCGGCATGCCCGTTCTGGGGTCACGGTAGTCGACGCCGATCCAATCGGGAACCGTGGTGCTCCCTTCCGGCAACGCCGAGAGGCTCGCCGCCGCGCTGCTCCCCCCACCCCAGTCATGCGTGGCCGCCTGAACGGTAAACGTGCCCGGGCACGTGAAGGTGATGTTGGCGCCATCAAGCACGATGCGGCTCGACCCGGAGGTGAGCTCAATGCGCGTTTGGGCCTGGACGTGGATCTCGTCGTTCGTGCTGGTGATCGTGGCTTCGCGATCGGCGTGGATGGACAAGGTGTCGGTGTGCGCGCGCAGGCTCAGCGGCCCGGCGGCGGCCTTGAACTGCAGGCCTTGGGCCTGCGCGTAGAAGCTCACCGTGCCGCCGGCGAGGGTGCTGGCGGTGTGGCCGGCGGTGTGCTGCACATCGTCCTGCGCCACCCAGCTGTGGTCCTGCTCCGCAAAGCCCACCACGCTGGCTTCGGTGCTGAAGAGGGCACTGGCGGCGGCATCGAAGACCATCAGCGGCTCGGCGAAGCACGGCACCGGATCGCCCAGGCTGCGACTGCCGGGCGGGGCCTGCAGCGGCTCCTGGCCGCCCACCGCTTCCGTGTAGCGACCCTCCTGGTGCGGGTCGAGGCTGCGCAGGAACTCGTCCCAGGCGGCACCGGCATCGTGACTGTGCAGTGGCTCGGGGGCCTGAGGGCGGGCGGCTTCGTTCAGGCGCTGGCCCAGGTCGTGCGCCGCCTTCGCCTGCGCCAGAGCCTCCCGACTGTCCATCTGCGTGCCCTGCACGCTCTCGCCCTGGGCCGCTCGCGCCGTGCTGGACAGCAGCAGGCCGGCTCCGGCGCGCACGGTGGTCCAGCCCGCGCTGGCCAGCTCGAAGCCCGAGCCCCGCCAGGGCCCGCGCTGTGCTCCGGTGGGGGCCTGCTGGATGAGGTGGCCCAGGCCGAGTTCGCTCATGGCCTGGGTGCACAGGAAACGCATGCGCAGCTGGCCGGTGGCGTCGTCGATCGCCCAGGCGTTGTGGCCCTCGCCGCTCAGGCCATGGCTGAGCCAGCCCGAGACGGTGCCGGGGTGGTTGACGCCCGAGTCCTCGCCGGCGGCATAGGGCGGCGGGTCGGCCTCGTTGTAGAGCTGGCCCACGATGAGGGGGCGGTCGATGTCGCCGTCGATGAAGTCGACCAGCACCTCGGTGCCGATGCGGAGCAGGAAGACGCCGCCCCAGTTGGGGCCGGCCACGCCTTGCGCCACGCGCACCCAGGGGCTGGCACGTTCGTCGCCGGGGGCGTGGCCTTGGGCATCGGCCGGGCTCTCATGGCCCAGGCCGCCGGGTAGCGGACGTTCCCCACGCTGCCAGGGAAACTGGATCTTCACGCGGGCATCGCGATCGGTGAACACCGGCGCGCCGTCCAGGCCGGTGACCACGGCCGTCTGCACGCCCGGGGCGGTGGGCTTGGGGACCCGGGCCGGCACCCAGGGGAGTTCGGCGGCTTGCGCGAGGAAGTGGTTGCGGTAGCTGCCGGTGGCGGTGGAGGCGTCCGGATCCTGGTCCACCTCCTGGCCCAGCGGCTGCGCGTCGTGCAGCCTCGGAATCTGCGCTCCGAGGTTGTTGGTGATGTGGTGGCTCACCTGGGTGAGGCGCCAGCGCTGGCCGTCGAGCACGCTGTGCTCGCGGATGCCGAAGACCGCCCCGGCCGCCAGCGTGCGCACGCTGGAGCGGCCTTCGAAGGCCTGGTGGCCCAGTTGCAGGGCCTGGGCCAGCCGGTCGGCCGCCTGCTGGGCGTGGAGATCGTCCTCGTAGCGCTGCTGCCCGGCGCCGTCGTAGACCGGCAGGGCGGGCCAGTGGGGCCGGGCGGCGGTGTCGGCCGTGGCGGTGGTGCCCGCCAGGTGCCGCGGGTTCCAGCTGCCCAGGACGGCGGCTGTGGGGCCGCCATGGTGGTGGGTGGCCAGGGCCGTGAGGGCTTCGCGGGCCTCGCTGCTCAGTCGCACGTCGCCGCGGCCGAAGGGCAGCGTGCCCAGGTCGGTCGGCCGGGTCTGGGGGTCGGTGATGACCCACACATGGTGGGCCGGGTCGTCGCCGTGCGCGGCATGGTGCTCGAAGTGGTAGCTCAGGCCTTCTTCGGCGAGCAGCCGTTCGATGAAGGCCTGGTCGCTCTCGCGGTACTGGCAGCACAGCTCGCGCACGCTCAGGCGCCGGCTGACCTCCACGCGCCAGCGGGCCTGCGGGTGGTCGCGCAGCACGTCGGCGATGATGTCCAGGGCGTGAAGGCCCTGGTAGACGAAGCTGTCGCGGCGTGCGCCCAGCAGACTCAGCCAGGGGCCCACGGTGAGGTGGTAGCGCGCCAGGCCCCCGTCGGCCCCGCGGAACTCGGCAGCGAGCACGTGGCCGTGCCAGGGGCGCAAGCCGCCGTCGGCGCATTGCAGCTGCAGCAGCACCGCGTGGCCCAGCCAGTCGGTCACGGGCAGTGCGGCCGAGGGGCTGAGGGCATCGATCTCAAGGGTGAAGGGTTCGCTCAGCGCCTCGCGGATCTGGACCCGCTCGGGCACCAGGCCTGCCTGGGAGGCTGCCTCCAGCGCATCACATTGCAGTCGCAGCAGGCGGTGCGCCTGACTGAAGAGCACGCCGAACACCTGACGCAAGGACACCTGCGCCGCGTCGATCACCGCTGACATGGACCCACTCCCTGGGATTGGCTTCTTGTGGCGCGCGAGTATGAGGAAGAAGCCGGCCGCAGGCGAGGGGCTGGGAGCGTTGGTTTACCGGGATTTGCCGAAGTTGCTTTGCGTTACGAATCGCCGTGCGCCGCGCCCCCGTATTCGGGGGGCTCACGCCTTGACAGGGCGGGGCACTTCACGCCGCGCTGGCGAGCAGGTCGCTGGCGGCGAAGAAGCGCTCCACCAGTTCCCACTGGTCGGGGACGTTGAGGGCCGGTGCGTGGCCGCACCCGGCAATGGTCACCACGACCGCGCGCGGGCCGCGGGCGCGCATTTCCTCGGCCGTGTCGGCGAGCAGCAGGTCGGAGCTTTCGCCTCGCAGGCACAGCACAGGAATGTCCAGACTGTCATAGGCGTCCCAGAGGTCGTAATCGTGCGGGTGATGCACGAACTGCAGGGCCATGGCCGGGTCGTAGTGGGTGGTGACCTGGCCGTCCGGCAGGCGACGCGCCGACGTTTCGGCCATGCGCCGCCATTGCGCATCGGACAGCCATCCGTAGGGCTGGTAGACCACGCGCAGGAAGGCCTCGAGGTCCGTCACGCGGTCGAAGGCCGGAGGCTGACCGGCATAGGCACGGATGCGCTCGAGGGCCGGCTCGGCCAGCTTGGGGCCGTTGTCGTTGAGGATGAGCCGACGGATGCGCCCGCGCAGCGAAGTGGCCGCCGCGAGCGTGCCGATCGCCCCGCCCATCGAGGTCCCCAGCCAGTGGAAACGCTCCAGGCCGAGCTGGTCGACCAGCGCCGTGGCGATCTCCACATAGAACGAGAGCTTGTACTCGTTGACCGGATCCGGACTCCACTGCGAGAGCCCGCGGCCCAGGGTGTCGGGGCAGATGACGCGGTAGCGCGAGGACAGGTGCTCGGCCACCTCGTCCATGTCGCGGCCGGTGCGCGCGAGGCCGTGCCAGGCGATCACGGTCTCGCGATGCTGAGAGCCCCACTCGGTGTAGTGGATCTCTCGGCCGGCGCAGCTCAGGTAGTGGGATGTGAACGACATGGACATCTCGCTTGCATCACGTGGTCAGGCGCGTCCGACGGCCAGCAGGGCCCTCTGCCTCAGCTTGCCCACGATGCCGGTGGGGAAGTGATAGACGCACAGCACGAAGAGCACGCCCAGCCAGAGGAGCCAGCGGTCGGGCGAGACCAGTTCGGAGACCACCGGGATACCGCCCACCACCCCCTCGCCCAGGCGCATGAGGTCCTGCAGGTAGTTCTGGGCCAGCACGAAGAGCACCGCGCCGATCACCGCGCCATAGATCGTGCCCATGCCGCCGATCACGACGATGAGCAGGATGTCGAGCATGATCTCGAAGCTCAGCGAGGTGTCGGGGCCGTTGTAGCGCAGCCAGATGGCCAGCATGGCACCCGCCAGCGTGGCGAACAGCGCCGACAGGACATTCGACAGCGTGCGGTAGACGACCGTGCGATAGCCAATGGCCTCGGCACGGAAGTCGTTTTCGCGGATGGCCTGCAGCACACGGCCGAAGGGCGAGTTGACGATGCGCAGCATCACGCCCAGCAGCACCAGGGTCACGAGGAAGAGCCCGTAGTAGCTGATGATGCGGCCATCGATGAGCACACCGAAGAACTCACTCTCGAAGGGCTCGAAGCTCGGGCTCAGCCATTCGGGCATGCGGAAGGTCAGGCCGTCCTCGCCGCCGGTGATCTCGGAGAGTTGCGAGGCCAGGGTCTGGAAGGCCGAGGCCACCGCGAGCGTGATCATGGCGTAGAAGATGGCCTTGACACGCAGGCTGAACAGGCCGATCACGAACGACAGGACCAGTGACAGGACCAGCGCGCAAACGATGCCCACCGCCAGTGCGTCCCAGCCGGCGCCCATGCGGCTGGAGGCGATGGCCACGCCGTAGGCGCCGATCCCGAAGAACATCGTGTGGGCGAAGCTCACGATGCCGGTGTAGCCCAGCAGGAGGTCGTAGCTGGCCACCAGCACCATGAAGATGAGGATCTTGGCCGCCACGTTGAGCGACTTGCTGCCCGGGAAGATGAAGGGCGTGAGGAGGAACGCAACCAGGATGACCACCAGGGCCAGGGCCAGCCAGCGGCTGCGCGGCAGGTCATGGGAGAGCAGGCGTTTGAGCATGGTCGAGCCTTCAGCGGTTCGTGACCGGGTACAGGCCCTGGGGGCGCCACAGCAGGATGGCGACCATCAGGCCGATGTTGGAGAAGAGCGCGACCTTGGGCGCGAGGAAGCCGGTGTAGTTGGCCATCAGCCCCACGAGCAGCGCCCCCACGAAGCAGCCCAGCGTGGAGCCGAGGCCGCCGATGATGATCACGATGAAGAGCAGCACGTTGATCTGCGCGCCCATCTGAGGGATCACCATCTGCTGGTACAGGCCCCAGAGCACGCCGCCCAGGCCGGCCAGCGCCGAACCCACGACAAAGACCCCGATGAAGAGCCGCTTGATGCGGTAGCCCAGGCTCTCGACCATCTCGCGGTCCTGCACGCCGGCGCGGATCAGCAGGCCGATCTTGGTG
>CAZKGD010000097.1:3982-10398 GCA_964552215.1 uncultured Caldimonas sp. | reverse complement strand
GGCGCACGAGGTCGCCCTGCTCGTCGATCAGCGCCACGCGCAGCAGCCCGATGAGGAAGTACATCGACTCCATCGCCGCGAGCTGGGGGTCGAGGCCGGCGCGCAGCTGGCCGGCGCTGGCGGCATCGCGGTAGACGCGCAGCAGTTTCTCGCGGAACTCGCGCAGCTCGGCCAGGTGCTGCTCCAGCCCGCTGCCCATGGGGCCGACGAACTCGCACTTGTAGTTCAGGATCTCGACGGTCTGGCGCAGCGGTGAGGCCTGCAGCACGGCGTCGGCCAGTTCGTTCATGAAGTTGCGCAGCCGCTCCAGCGGCTCGTGGCTCTTGTCCTGCAGCAGCGTGAAGTCGGTGCGGTCCATCAGCGGCAGCTCGACCTCGTCGCACATGGCCTTGAACAGCTCCTCCTTGTTGGCGAAGTGCCAGTAGATGGCGCCGCGGGTCACGCCCGCTTCCTGGGCGATGTGCTCCAGGCTGGTGGCCGAGACGCCGCGGGCGTGGAAGCAGCGGCGCGCCGCGGCCAGGATCTCGCAGCGGGTCTGTTCGGCTTCTTCTTTGGTGCGTCGGACCATGTCATGCATACATTCAGGAATGTATGTATGATACCGCCACGTTCCCCCCTTCATCCCCGGGTAAGCGAGGAGTCACACGGTTTTCGTGCGGTTTTCCTGGCTTGCCTCAAATCCCTGGACGGGAGGCCCTCATGAGGGGTGTCCCGCCCTTTTTCGTTGCGAGCCCCGATATGCGAGCTTCCTACAAGGCGTTTCCGTCCGTTCCCGCCGTTGCGCCCTGGCGGCGCACCCTCCTGGCCGTGGTGGCCGCTTCCGGCCTTCTCGGCCTCGCGGCCTGCGGCCCGGCCCAGACGGAGGGCGGGCCCGGCGCGGGTGGCGGCATGCCCGCGATGCCCGTGCAGGTGCGGGTGATGCAGGAGCAGACCCTGCCGCTGACCCTGGAAGCCGTGGGCCAGGCCGAAGGGTCCAAGCAGGTGGAGGTGCGGGCCCGCGTGTCGGGTCTGATCGAGCGCCAGCGCTACCAGGAGGGCGAGCGTGTGCGGGCCGGCGCGCCGCTCTACCAGATCGAGCGGGCGCCCTTCGAGATCGCCGTGCAGCAAGCCCGTGCGCTGCTGGCCCAGCAGCAGGCCCAGCTCGAACAGGCCCGCCGCGAGGCCGGCCGGCTCGCGCCGCTGGCCCAGGCCCAGGCCATCAGCCAGCGCGAGGCCGACAACGCCCAGTCCGCGCTGCGCCTGGCCGAGGCAGCGGTGGCCCTGGCGCAGGCCCAGGTGCGTGAAGCCGAACTGAATCTCTCCTACACCCATGTCACGGCGCCGATCGGCGGCATCAGCGGGCGCTCGCTGAAGTCCGAGGGGGCGCTGGTCAACCCCACCACCGACAGCCTGCTGACCACGCTTACCCAGGCTGACCCGATCTGGGTGCGCTTTGCCCTCTCGGAATCGGAGCTGGCCCGCCTGCGGGCGGCTGGTGGCACCCAGGTGCGCCTGCTCGGGGGCAACGGCGAACCGCTGCTGGCCCAGGGCAAGCTGAACTTTGCCGGCTCTGCCGTGGACACGGCCCTGGGCACGGTGCAACTGCGCGCCGAGTTCGCCAACCCTGAGCTGCGCGTGCTGCCGGGCCAGTTCGTCAAGGCCCAGGTGGTGGCGGGTGAAGCCCGGGCCTTCCTCGTGCCGCAGGCGGCGGTGACACAGAACGAGCAGGGCCGCATGGTCTGGGTGATCCGCGAGGGGCAGGCCCAGCCGGCCCCCATCCAGACCGGCGGCTGGTCGGGCAGCGACTGGGTGGTGACCGGCGGCCTGACGGCCGGCGACCAGGTCATCGTCGACAACCTCATGAAACTGCGCCCCGGCGCGCCCGTGACGGCCCAGGCCGCGGCCACCGCCGCGCCGGCCGCCTCGGCGCCGGCCTCGGGCAACTGAAGGAGTCCGCATGAACTCCCGCTTCTTCATCGAGCGGCCGATCTTTGCGGCCGTGCTGTCCATCATCATCGTGCTGGCCGGGCTGGTCTCGATGCGCTCGCTGCCGATCGCGCAGTACCCCGAGATCGCTCCGCCCACGGTGACCATCACCGCCTCGTATCCCGGCGCCTCGGCCGAGACGCTGGCCACCACCGTGGCCGCGCCGATCGAGGAACAGCTCTCGGGCATCGAGGGCCTGCAGTACTTCAACTCCAGCGCGTCGTCGAACGGCACCGTGGAAATCACGGCCACCTTCGAGGTGGGCACCGACATCGACAAGGCCACCTTCAACGTCAACAACCGCGTGCAGCTCGCCTCGCCGCGCCTGCCTGACGAGGTGCGCCGCAACGGCGTGGTGGTGGCCAAGCGCTCGAACAACTTCCTGCTGGTCATTGCGCTGAACTCGCCTGAGCGCACGCATGACGAGTTGTTCCTGTCGAACTACGCCACGCTCAACATCCTGGACGAGCTCAAGCGCATTCCCGGTGCAGCTGACGTGCTGATCTTCGGCGCGCGCGACTACTCCATGCGCGTGTGGCTCAACCCCGACCGCATGGCGCAGCTGGGCGTGACACCGGCCGACGTGGCTGCCGCCATCAGCGCGCAGAACGCGCAGTACGCCGCCGGCAAGATCGGCGCCGAACCCGCACCGCCGGGCCAGGAGATCGGCTACACCGTCACGGCACGCGGCCGTCTGCTGCGCGCCGAGGAGTTCGGCGAGATCATCCTGCGCTCGGGCGGGCCGGGGGGCGTGCTGCGCCTGAAGGATGTCGCCCGCGTGGAACTCGGGGCGCAGAGCTACGACCAGACGAGCAACGTCAACGGGCTGCCGTCGATCGCCATCGGCGTGTTCCTGCAGTCGGGCGCGAATGCGCTGGACGTGGGCGATGCCGTCAAGGCCAAGCTCGAAGAACTCAAGAACGAGCGCTTCCCCGACGACGTCGACTACATCATCCCCTACGACACCACGCTCTTCGTGTCGGCCTCCATCGGTGAGGTGGCCAAGACGGTGATCGAGGCGGCGCTGATCGTGCTGGTGGTGGTGTTCGTCTTCCTGCAGACCTGGCGCGCCACCATCATCCCGATGCTGGCCGTGCCGGTTTCGCTGATCGGCACCTTCGCCGGCCTGTGGCTGCTGGGCTTCTCGATCAACACGCTCACGCTGTTCGCGATGGTGCTGGCCATCGGCATCGTGGTGGACGACGCCATCATCGTGATCGAAAACGTCGAACGCCTGATGCGTGAGGAGAAGATGAGCCCCTTCGCGGCGTCCATCGAGGCCATGCGCGAGGTCTCGGGCGCGGTGGTGGGCATCGTGCTGGTGCTGTGCGCGGTCTTCATCCCGGTGGCCTTCATGGGCGGTATTGCGGGGCAGCTCTACCGCCAGTTCGCGGTGACGGTGGCCATCTCGGTGGTGCTGTCCGGCGTGGTGGCGCTCACGCTCACCCCGGCGCTGTGCGCGCTGCTGCTCAAGCCCCACCGGCACGACGGCCCCACGCGTGGCGAGCGCTTCTTTGCGCCCTTCAACCGCGGGTTCAACTGGCTCACCGCGCGCTTCCTGGCGGGCGTGGACCTGGCGCTCAAGCGCCGCGCGGCGGCCCTGGTCACCTTCGTGCTGATGATCGGTGGGGCAGGCTGGCTGCTGGCCACCGTGCCCAGCAGCTTCGTGCCCGACGAAGACCAGGGCTACATCATCGCCTCGGCGGTGCTGCCCGATGGCGCCACGCTCGCGCGCACCGAGCGCACCACCGACCTCCTGCGCCAGATGAACGCCGACAACCCGGCCATCCACAGCTTCTTCGCGATCAACGGCTTCGACTTCATCGGCGGTGGCGCCAAGTCCAATGCCGCCACCATCTTCGTGCCGATGAAGCCCTGGGAGGAGCGCCAGCAAAGCTCGCAGGAGCTGGCGCAGGCGGTGTCGGGCATGGGTTTCGGCCTGCCCGACGGCATCGCCTTCGCCTTCAACCCGCCCGCCATCATGGGCCTGGGGCAGGCCGGCGGCTTCGAGGTCTATGTGCAAGGCCGCACCGAACCCGACCCGAAGAAGCTCGCGCAGGTGACGCAGGACTTCATGGCCGCGCTGGAAGCCCACCCGGCGGTCACGGGCCTGAACACCTTCTACCGGCCCACCGTGCCGCAGCTGCGTGTGGAAGTGGACCGCGAGAAGGCCCTGGCCCTGGGCGTGCCGGTGAACGAGGTGTTTGCCGCGCTGCAGGCCCAGATGGGCTCGCTCTATGTGAATGACTTCAACCGCCAGGGCCGCACCTACCGCGTCACCTTGCAGGCGGATGCGCCCTACCGCGCCAAGCCCGAGGACCTGGGGCGCCTGTTCGTGCGCTCGCAGACCACCGGGCAGATGGTGGCGCTGAAGTCGCTCATCCAGGTCGAGGACATCATCGGCCCCGAGCAGATCGAGCGCTACAACGGCTACATCGCGGCGAAGATCTTCGGCGGTGCTGCCCCCGGCTTCAGCTCGGGCGAGGCCATCGCGGCGGTGGAGCAGGTGGCGCGCGACACCCTGCCGCCGGGCTACGGCATCGAGTGGACGGGCCAGGCCTTCCAGGAAAAGCGCACCGGCAACGCCTCGGTGTTTGCCTTCGGCTTTGCGCTGATCATGGTCTACCTGATCCTGGCCGCGCTGTACGAGCGCTGGGGCGTGCCGATGGCGGTGCTGCTGGCCGTGCCCTTTGCGGTGACGGGCGCCTTGCTGCTCGTCTTCCTGCGTGGGATGGAAAACGACATCTACTTCCAGATCGGCCTGGTGGTGCTGATCGGCCTGGCGGCGAAGAACGCCATCCTGATCGCCGAGTTCGCGATGCAGGGCATGGAGCGTGGCCTGTCGGCCATGGCTGCGGCCCGCGAAGCGGCCCGCCTGCGCTTCCGTCCCATCGTGATGACCTCGCTGGCCTTTGGCCTCGGGGTGGTGCCGCTGATGATCGCCACCGGTGCCGGTGCGGCCGCGCGGCAGTCGATGGGCACGGGCGTGTTCGGCGGCATGCTGGTGGCCACCTTCATCGCGCCCATCTTCATCCCGCTCTTCTACACCCTGCTGGCCCGCAAACCGCGGCCCCAGCACAGCCATGCCCCCGGCTCGACCGAGGAGGTGCCGGTATGAACACGCTGATCCCAAGCTCTCCCTCGCGGCTGCTGCCGCTGCTGGGCGCCGCCCTGCTGAGCGCCTGTGCGGCGGTGGGGCCCGATTACGAACGCCCCGCCACGCCGCTGCCTGCGCAATACAGCGCCGCCACGCCTGCGGCTGACGCGGTGCCCGCCGTCTCGTCCACCTGGTGGACGCTCTTCGGCGATGCCACGCTCAACGGTCTGGTGGATGCGGCTCGCCGCAACAACACCGACCTGCAGGCGGCCGTGGCCCGCGTCGAGCAGGCCGAAGCCCTGCTGCGTGAAGCCGATGCCTTGCGCTGGCCCTCGCTGGGCTTGAGCGGCGGGGCTTCGCGCCAGCGCACGAGCGACCTCTCGGCCACCGGCAACGGCGGCACCTTCAACACCTTCCAGCTGGCGGCCACCACCGGCTTCGAGATCGACTTCTGGGGCCGGCTGCGCCGTGCCTCGGAAGCCGCGCGCGCCCAGGCCCTGGCCACCGACCATGCCCGCGAGGTGGTGTGGCAGACGGTGAGCGGCCTGGTGGCGCAGGGCTACTTCAGCCTGCGCATGCTCGACGAGCAGATCGCCCTGAGCCGCAACACCCTGGCCTCGCGCGAGGAAAGCCTGCGCCTGCTGCGCCTGCGCCTGCAGGGTGGTGCGGCCGCGCGCCTGGAGGTGGACCAGGCCGAGGCCGAACGCGCCGAAGCCGCGTTGCAACTGCGCGAGCTGCAACGCCAGCGCGACCTGGCGCAATCGCAGCTGGCCCTGCTGACCGGCCAGCCCGGCCTGCAGGTGGCTGCCGGTGCGGTGCGCGACCTGCCCGTGCCGCCGGCCCCGCCGGCGGGCCTGCCCTCGGCCCTGCTCGAGCGCCGGCCCGATGTGCGCCAGGCCGAAGCCCTGCTGGCCTCGGCCAACGCCCAGATCGGCGTGGCGCGTGCGGCGATGTACCCCAGCATCTCGCTCACGGGCGCCTTCGGCGGCCAGAGCGCCGAGCTGTCCGATCTGCTCAAGAGCGGCGCACGCATCTGGTCGCTGGGCCTGGGGCTGGACCTGCCGATCTTCGACGCCGGCCGCCGCCGCGCGCAGACGGCCCAGGCCGAAGCCCGCCAGCGCGAGTCGCTGGCCGCCTACCAGGGCGCGGTGCAATCGGCCTTCCGTGATGTGGGGGATGCGTTGACGAACCTCGACGCCGCCCGTGCCGCGCAGGCCGATGTGGAGATCTCGGCCCAGGCCAGCGAACGGGCGCTGCAGACCGCGAAGCAGCGCTTTGATGCCGGCTACTCGGCCTACCTGGAACTGCTGGACGCCCAGCGCAGCGCCAACAGCACGCGGTTGCGCGTGCTCGA
>CAZKGD010000097.1:0-3882 GCA_964552215.1 uncultured Caldimonas sp. | reverse complement strand
GCCCAGGCGTCGGGCGTCTGCGAGAAGATGATCCAGCCCCACAGCGTGGCGAAGGCGATCTGCGCGTAGGTGAAGGGCATCAGCACCGCCGTGGGCGCGCGGCCCAGGCCGTAGATGAAGGCCAGGTGCCCGAAGGTGCCCATCAGCGCCACCATCGTCAGCACCGCCCATTGCTGCAGGCTGGCCGCGCCCAGCGACTCGAAGGCATCCACGGGGCTCGCCAGCAGGGCCACGCCCAGCAGCGCCGCGCCGATGGCGCCGGTGTAGAAGTGCGTGGTCATGGGCGATTCCAGCCCCGACATGCGGCTGGTGACGAGCTGGAACAGCGCACTGGCCAGCGCCACCGTCAGCGGCAGCAGCGCGGCCCAGCCGAAGAGGCCGCTGCCCGGCCGGATCACCAGCAGCGCGCCCACGAAGGCCACCACCACCAGCGCCCAGCGCAGGGCCGACACGTGCTCGCGCAGCACCAGCGGCGCCAGCAGCGTCACGAACACGGGGGCCAGCATCACCACGGCCGTGAACTCGGCCAGCGGCATCACCCGCAGCGCATAGAAGGCCAGCACGCTGGTGGTGAGCAGCAGCACACCGCGCAGCAACTGGAAGCGCGGGTGCTGCACCCGAAAGCGCCGCCAGCCGCCGCGGCACAGCAGCCACACACCCATGATGAGTGCCTGCACCCCGTAGCGGAACCACACCACCACCAGCATGGGCAGCACCAGGCTCAGGTGCTTCACGCCGCTGTCCAGCGTGGCAAAGCAGGCCACGGCCAGCACCGTCAGGCCGATGCCCGACAGCACGCGCGTGGGCGGAGCCGCAGTGGCGGGGTTCACGAAGGCAGGTGGATGCGCTCGGCCAGCGCTTCCCACACCGGGCGCAGCGTGCCGCTGAGGTAGGGCAGGGCGCCCAGGTCGGTGTGGCTTTCGTCGGGCGAGTGGAAGTCGGAGCCGCGCGAGGCCAGCAGATCGAATTCCTGCGCCAGCGCCGCGTACTTCACGTAGTCCTGCTGCGTGTGGCTGCCGGTGACGACCTCAACGCCGCGCCCGCCGAACTCGCGGAACTCGCTGAACAGCGCGTATTCCTCGTTGGCCGTGAACTTGTAGCGCCCCGGGTGCGCCACCACGGCCACGCCGCCGGCGTTCACGATCCAGCCCACGGCATCGCGCAGGCTGGCCCAGCGGTGCGGCACATAGCCCGGCTTGCCCTCGGTGAGGTACTTGCGGAACACCTCCTGCGTGTCGCGGCAGGCGCCTACCTCCACCAGGAAGCGCGCAAAGTGCGTGCGCGAGATCAGCTCGGGGTTGCCCACGTACTTGAGCGCCCCCTCATAGGCCCCACGGATGCCCACCCGCGCCAGCCCCTCGGCCATCTCCTGCGCCCGCGCCTCGCGCCCGCCGCGCGTGCGCGCCAGGCCGTCCACCAGGGCCGCGTCGTCCGGATCGAAGCCCAGGCCCACGATGTGCACGGTTTCACCCGCGAAGGTGACGGAAATCTCGGTGCCCGTGAGGTAAGGCAGCCCCAGGCCCAGGGCCGCTGCCCGCGCCCGGTGCTGCCCGCCCACCTCGTCGTGGTCGGTCAAGGCCCACAACTGCACCCCATTGGCCTGCGCACGCGCCGCCAGGTCCTCCGGGCAAAGCGTGCCGTCGGAGACGCTGGAATGGCAATGGAGATCGGCGTTGAGCACGCCGGTGGGCAAGAAATTCACATCTGCATTGTAGGAAGCCGTGGCCACCGAGACGGGCCAGGGGGCATCCACAGACGGCCGGCATGCCAAGAGCTGCGCGAAAAAGCCCGGACCAGCCAGGTCAACGACTTCGCTTGCGCCCCTCTATTCGGGTATTGCCCGCCCCCGTGAGTGCGGGCAAAGTGCGCTTTGCGAACGCTGCGCCAATTTGGATGAAATTGAGTTCTGTGCAAACATCCAGTCAATGTCTGGGAACGCAGGCTGGGCAAGGCTTTCCGCCTGATCAGACCGTCGGTGTTATGCAGCGGCTTTGCTCCCCATAACACGTTGTGCGACATGAAAGATAGACCAACGCTCGCTCTAATCGCCTTGGCACTAGCGGGACTCGCGCTGGTGCTCGGGCCTTACATCTATGTGTTCTTTGGTCCTCTTGCGAGAGATCCAGCTCGCTGGGCGGAGTTTGGAACATACGCTGGCGGTGTCATCACTCCGCTGGCCTTAATCGCCACCCTTGGAGCATTGGTGCAGAACGACCGCCATCGATCACTTGAGCTCAAGCGCTTATCCAACGAGTCGATCAAGGCCGATGTGATCAGACAAATCGAGAAGGTCGAGAACGACGTACTGACGGAGCTTCAACGAATTAACCTCAATATCTTGATTAACGACACAAACCACACGTTTCCTGGGTACGACATTCTTTTTCGGTTGAGTTTGCTTGAATGGCCAATATTGATTCCCTCAGCGGAGGAGATTCAAAAAGCCATAGAGAATAATCCAGAAGGGCTTGACAGATTAGACAGTCGCGTGCTCGCATTTGAGGTTTTTGGGCTTTGCGCCGCCCACATTAATCGGCTGAGAGAATACGCGAAGGCGCTGGAAATGCTTGCTGGTCATAACGCCGAGTCGCTATACCTAAAGCGCAAATACAGGGTCGCTATCGAACGGCTCGCCAAGCAAGGCTTCAAAGTCGACAACTGGGACGATGTCGCACAACAAGGGGCTCCTGGCAACGGTCCTCGACCTGCGGGCTTGTTCCGCGCCTGAGCGCCGGCTTTAGGCTCTTCAATTCTCACGGAGCGCGAAAATGCTCTATACCTTGAACGATGCGATTGAACAGCACAAATTCCAGACCGACGCGACGCATAAATTTTGGGGCTATTTTCAAGTTGTCGCAGCAGGGGCGGTTGCAGTTGCTTGGCAAGACAAATCGCCGCTATCTCAGCCAGTTCTTATTTCTCTCTTGGTTGCATTTATAATTTTTTCTGTCGCCAGCAACTACGCCATCTTCTCATCGCAAAGACAATCATGGCTATTGTCCGCAGCTATAAGGAAGTACTGCATAAATAAATCAAATGAAATACCAGCAGAGTTTATTGGGGCGCTGAAAAGCATGACATCGATCCATCCTAAATGGGTTTCGGTGTGGCATGGCCTAATATCAATCGCCGCAATCATAGCAATTTCAATAAAGGTCTTTGGTTATGAGTGAAGGGGCTTAAGAATGCGCTCAACTATCGCTCACTCTGTTCGCTGGGTGGCAAAAAATGCGCTTCTGAACGCCCGTTTGCTTAATCGTTAGATCGCACAGGGCCACCGTGTACAAGTACCTCGCACTCTTGGCGCTCGCCGTGTTTTTGGGTATGGCGGGCTACCTACGAGGTCTCCGTCCGGGAATCGTCCGGGCCCAACTCACATACTCCGAAGCCGCTTTCCGCCAAGTAATCAGTCAGTGGTCTGAAGACGGGCGCCGCCGATTCCAGGCTCACTTTCCCGCGGACTATGTATTCATCGGCCTCTACAGCACCGCCGGCTGGCTTTTCGGTCAAGCGCAGTCTGGCTCCGCGGCTGGCAGCTTGTGGGTCGGCGTTGCAACATTGGCACTGCCGTTAGCGGGTGTCGCGGACATCGCCGAGAACCTCTGGCATCAGCGGTTCCTGCGCGCCCGGCCGGGAACACTGCCGAGCCTCAGCTTCTTACTTGCCGGCATCGCCGCGACGATCAAGTACGCGCTCTTCCTTGCATTCGCGTGGGCGTGCTTGGTGGTGAGTAGCAGCAGTGCGGCCTAACGCCTCTACAGGGACTGCCCGGTAGATCAAGCGCTTGGGCATTTGCGTCGTTCGCAAAGCACCGTTGCAGGAGCTCCTCCCAAGCGATGTGTTCGGTCCTGATGCAGCGCCACAGAGAACAGACTGCACATC
>CAZKGD010000096.1:0-10405 GCA_964552215.1 uncultured Caldimonas sp. | reverse complement strand
TCACGTCGTGCTCGATCAGCAGGATGGTGCGGCCGTCGTTGCGGATGCGGTCGATGAGTTCGCGCAGCACCACCTTCTCGGTGGCGTTCATGCCGGCCGCCGGCTCGTCCAGGGCGATCAGCTTGGGATCGGTCGCCAGTGCGCGGGCGATTTCCAGGCGCCGCTGGTCGCCATAGCTGAGCGTGCGGGCACGGAAGTCGGCGTACTTCTCGATGCCCACATAGGCCAACAGCTCCATCGCGCGGTCGCGGATGGCCTTTTCCTCGGCCTTGAAGCCCTTGGTGCGGAACACGGCGCCGAGCACGCCCGTGCCCGTGCGCACATGCCGCCCCACCATGACGTTCTCGACCGCCGTCATCTCGGCAAACAGACGGATGTTCTGGAAGGTGCGTGCGATGCCGGCCTTGGCCACCTCATGCACGGCCGTGGGCTTGTAGGGCTTGCCTTCCAGCTCGAAGCTGCCCGAGTCCGGCGTGTACAACCCCGTCAGCACGTTGAAGAAGGTGGTCTTGCCGGCGCCGTTCGGGCCGATCAGGCCATAGACCTGGCCGCGGTGGATCTCGATGCCCACGTCGGACAGGGCCTGCAGCCCGCCGAAGCGCTTGGACACACCCTGGACCTTGAGGACGATGTCGGTGCTCATGTCGTGCGTCTCCTCACTTGGTCACAGGGGCCGGGGCCGCCTTGCCATGCTCCCGGGCCGGCCACAGGCCGCGCGGGCGCAACAGCATGATCGAGATCATCGCCAGTGCAATCAGCAGCTGGCGCAGGATGGCCGCGTCAAGCCGACCGCCGGTCATGTTCTGCAAGGGTCCGGCCACATAGCGCAGCACCTCGGGCAGGGCCGCCAGCAGCAGCGCCCCGAGGATGACTCCCGGCAGGTGGCCAAGGCCCCCCAGCACCACCATGGCCACCAGCATGATGGACTCCATCAGGCCGAAGGACTCCGGCGAGATGAAGCCCTGGAAGGAGGCGAACATCGCGCCGGCCACGCCGCCGAAGGTGGCGCCCATCGCAAAGGCCAGCAGCTTCATGTTGCGCACGTTGATGCCCATGGCCTTGGCGGCCACGTCGTCCTCGCGCACGGCCATCCAGGCACGCCCGATGCGCGAGTTCTCCAGCCGGTGGCAGATCAGGATGCTGGCCAGCACGAGGAACAGGAAGAGGTAGTAGTACAGGACCACCGGCGGCAGCCGGTAAGTCCAGTCGCCGATCGTCAGCACCTGGGCCTTGCCGAAGTCGAACCCGAAGATGTTCATCGAGTCGATGGCACTGAGGCCGCGCGGACCATTGGTGATATTGACCGGGTGCTCCAGGTTGTTCATGAACACACGGATGATCTCGCCGAAGCCCAGCGTCACGATGGCGAGGTAGTCGCCACGAAGGCGCAGTACCGGCGTGCCCAGGATCACGCCGGCGATGGCCGCCAGGCCGGCCGCCAACGGCACCACCACCCAGATGGGCGTGTGCAGGCCGTTCGGGAACATCGCCGCGATCGCCGGGAAGGTCTCCCACAGGTGCGGCGATGCCAGCAGGGCCATCATGTAGGCCCCCACGGCATAGAAGGCCACGTAGCCCAGGTCGAGCAGGCCGGCGTAGCCCACCACGATGTTCAGGCCGAGGGCCAGCAGCACGTAGAGCAGGGCGAGGTCGATGATGCGCACCCAGCCCTGGCCGAAGTACAGCGCGAAATGCGGAAGGATGAGCAGGCCCAGGCCGGCCAGGATCATCACGATGAGCTTGTTGCGTTGCGTCATGGTGTCGTCTCCAGCGGCTTCAGGCCCGGTCGGCCACGCGCTCGCCCAGCAGGCCCGAGGGGCGCAGCGTGAGCACGAGGATGAGCACGATGAAGGCAAAGATGTCCGAGTAGTGGCTGCCCAGCACGCCGCCCGTCAGCGCGCCCAGGTAGCCCGCGCCGATGGCCTCGATCAGGCCCAGCAGCACGCCGCCCACCATCGCTCCGGTCAGATTGCCGATACCGCCAAACACTGCGGCGGTGAAGGCCTTCAGTCCAGGCAGGAAACCCATGGTGTGCTGCACCGTGCCGTAGTTGGAGGCCCACATCACCCCGGCCACGGCCGCCAGCACGGCGCCGATGATGAAGGTGGCCGAGATCACCATGTCGGGCTTGACGCCCATCAGGCTGGCCACACGCGGGTTCTCGGCAGTCGCGCGCATCGCACGGCCCAGCTTGGTGCGGTTGACCAGCCACAGCAGCGCAGCCAGCAGGATCACGGTGCTGCTCAGGATCACGATCTGGGTGATCGTGATCACCGCGCCGCCGATGGGGATGGTCTCGGTGGGCAGCAACTGGGGATAGGGCTTGGGATTGGGCTTCCAGATGATCATCGCCAGCGTCTGCAGCAGGATCGACATGCCGATGGCGGTGATCAGAGGCGCCAGCCGGGGCTGCCCTCGCAGCGGCCGGTAGGCCACCTTCTCGATGGTGAAGTTCAGCGTGGCGCACACCACGATGGCGCACAGCAGCCCGATCAGCAGCATGGCCCATCCCGGCATGCCGGGGGCGGCCTCCTGCAGGTGCGTGACGATCATCCAGCTGGTGATCGCCCCCACCATCAGCACCTCGCCGTGGGCGAAGTTGATCAGGCTGATGATCCCGTAGACCATCGTGTAGCCCAGTGCCACCAGCGCGTACATGCTGCCCAGCACCAGGCCGTTGATGACCTGTTGTATGAAGATGTCCATCAGTCGGTCTCCGACGAAAACAGGAAGGCGCCCGATCGGGCGCGGCAAGCGCGCGGGGTCGCAAGTTCCGGGCCATGGGCCCGCCCCTGCGCCCGTCGCGACGACTCTAGGCGCTAAAGCGAAGCCGACCATGAGGGGACAACCCGCCCCTGCTTGCGGTCGGCTTCAAAGTGGCGCGGATTGTATCGATGCGCCAGATGGTGAAATCTTCGGGGTTTTCCCTTCGAGCGCAGTGATTCCAACGAAGATTCTGAAAAATCATCGTCTTTTGCGCGACTGTTCGTCCTTTTCGCGCAGTTCCTGGAGTTTTTCACCGATGCGGATCTCCAGCCCCCGGTTCACGGGCTGGTAGAAGCGCGCAGGGGCCACTGCGTCGGGAAAGTAGCGCTCGCCGGCGGCGTAGCCGCCTTCCTCGTCATGGGCGTAGCGGTAGTCGTCGCCATAGCCGAGGTCCTTCATCAAGCGCGTGGGTGCATTGCGCAGATGCATCGGCACCGGCCGCGTGCCGTCCTGCTTCACGAAGGCCCGCGCCGCCTTGTAGGCGGTGTAGACCGCGTTCGACTTCGGCGCCACAGCCAGATAGACCACCGCCTGCGCCAGGGCCAGCTCCCCCTCGGGCGACCCCAGGCGCTCGTAGGTTTCCGCGGCATCGAGCGCCAGACGCAGCGCACGCGGGTCGGCCAGGCCGATGTCCTCGCTGGCCATGCGCACCAGGCGGCGCGCGATGTAGCGGGCGTCCACCCCGCCATCGAGCATGCGGACGAACCAGTAGAGGGACGCGTCAGGATCGGAGCCCCGTACCGACTTGTGCAGCGCCGAGATGGTGTCGTAGAACTGCTCGCCACCCTTGTCGTAGCGGCGCAGTTGCTCGCCCAGCGCACGTTCGAGCAAGGCCTCGTCCATCTCCGCCAGCCCCTGGGGCTGGGCCACCCGCGCAAGGTTCTCGTAGGTGTTGAGCAGCCGGCGCGCGTCGCCATCCGCGTAGGCGATGAGCCGCGTGCGCGCCGCCGGGGTGAGCCCCGGGGCCTGCAGCAGGGTCTGGGCCTTCTCCAGCAGCGCCGCCATGTCCTCGTCGCCCAGGGCCTGCAGCACGTGCACCGTAGCGCGCGACAGCAAGGCCGAATTGACCTCGAAGGACGGGTTCTCGGTGGTGGCGCCGATGAAGGTGAACAGGCCTGACTCCACGTGCGGCAGGAAGGCGTCCTGCTGGGCCTTGTTGAAGCGGTGCACCTCGTCGACGAAGACGATCGTGCGCCGGCCCTGACTCTTCGCCACCTGGGCCTGCTCCACCGCCTCGCGGATGTCCTTCACGCCACCCAGCACGGCCGAGATCTGCAGGAACTGGGCGTCGAAGGCATCGGCCATCAGGCGTGCGAGCGTGGTCTTGCCCACGCCGGGCGGCCCCCACAGGATCATCGAGTGCGGCCGGCCCGACTCGAAGGCCACGCGCAGGGGTTTGCCTTCACCGAGCAGGTGCGTCTGCCCGATGACTTCGTCGAGCGTGCGCGGGCGCAGCCGCTCGGCCAGCGGGGCGTCATCGGCGAGGTCGGTCGAGGCAAACAGGTCGTCCATGCAGGCATTGTGGCAGCCCGCCGCCGTGGGGCGCCTAGAATCGCGGGGTTTTCCTGGAGACCTCCCGTGGCAGCGACCATCCTGCAAAAACTCCCCGTCGGCGAGCGCGTCGGCATCGCCTTTTCCGGTGGCCTGGACACCAGCGCCGCGGTCCACTGGATGCGCGGCAAGGGCGCCATCCCCTGCGCGTACACCGCCAACCTGGGCCAGCCCGATGAGTCCGACTACGAGGAAATCCCCCGCAAGGCCAAGGCCTATGGCGCCGAGATCGCCCGCCTGGTGGACTGCCGCGCGCAGCTGGTGGCCGAAGGCATCGCCGCCATCCAGTGCGGCGCCTTCCACATCAAGAGCGGGGGCGCGACCTACTTCAACACCACGCCGCTGGGCCGCGCCGTCACCGGCACTGCCCTCGTGGTGGCCATGCGTGAGGACGGCGTGAACATCTGGGGCGACGGCTCCACGTTCAAGGGCAACGACATCGAGCGCTTCTACCGCTATGGCCTGCTGGCCAACCCGGCACTCAAGATCTACAAGCCCTGGCTCGACCAGGTCTTCATCGACGAGCTGGGCGGGCGCAAGGAGATGAGCGAGTACCTCATCGCCAACGGCTTCGACTACAAGATGAGCGTCGAGAAGGCCTACTCGACCGACTCGAACATGCTGGGCGCCACCCACGAGGCGAAGGACCTGGAGTTCCTCGACAAGGGCATCAACATCGTCAACCCGATCATGGGCGTGGCCTTCTGGCGCGAGGACGTGGTGATCAAGCCCGAGACCGTGACGGTGCGCTTCGAGGAGGGCGTGCCGGTGGCCCTGAACGGCCGCAGCTTCGCCAGTGCCGTCGAGCTCTTCGCCGAAGCCAACGCCATCGGCGGCCGGCATGGGCTGGGCATGTGCGACCAGATCGAGAACCGCATCATCGAGGCCAAGAGCCGTGGCATCTACGAGGCCCCGGGCATGGCGCTGCTGCACATCGCCTACGAGCGCCTGGTGTCCGGCATCCACAACGAGGACACCATCGAGCAGTACCGCATCAACGGCCTGCGCCTGGGCCGCCTGCTCTACCAGGGCCGCTGGTTCGACCCGCAGTGCCTGATGCTGCGCGAGACCGCTCAGCGCTGGGTGGCGCGCGCCATCACCGGCGAGGTGACGCTGGAACTGCGCCGCGGCAACGACTACTCCATTCTCGACACGGTCAGCCCCAACCTCACCTACGCGCCCGAGCGCCTGTCGATGGAGAAGGTGGAGGACGCGCCCTTCACGCCGGCCGACCGCATCGGCCAGCTCACGATGCGCAACCTCGACATTGCCGACACGCGCGACAAGCTGGGCATCTATTCGCGCACCGGCCTGCTGGGCGCCGGCTCGGACGGCAGCATTCCGCTGCTCACCGGTGACGAAGGCCGTTCAGCGTCGTGACCCGCAGGCGATCGCCGGGCCCCCGGGAAGGCGGTCACCTCCCTGACTGAACCCTGGGGCCAGGGTTCGCCCCGTTCTTCTGACCGCTCCCGAGGAACCTGGTGCGCGTGGCAAGAGCGCCAGTGTTTCATCGGCCGCCGTGCTGCACCATCCCTCCGTGGGGGGCATGCACGACATGTGCGCCACCATGCACCCTTTGCCCACCCCTTTCATGCCATGAGGACCCTCACCATGACCCCCCACATCGCCAATGTCACCGTCAGCACCCAGGCCAATGTCTATTTCGATGGCAAGTGCGTGTCGCACACCGTCATGCTGGCCGACGGCACACGCAAGAGCGTGGGCGTCATCCTGCCCGCCACGCTCACCTTCAACACCGGCGCGCCGGAAGTGATGGAAACCGTGGCCGGCGCCTGCGAGGTGCTGCTGCCGGGCCACACCGAATGGCAGCGTTTCGAGACCGGACAATCCTTCCCGGTGCCGGGCAACGCCAGCTTCCAGATCCGGGTGGAGGGTGCGCCCTACCACTACATCTGCCATTTCGGCTGAATTCCGTATCGCCAAAAAGCAAGGGCCGCCGAAGCGGCCCTTGCCGTTGCAGGACGTCGGGTCTCTACTTCTTCGACGCAGGCGTCGAGCCCCCCTGCACCCCGAGCCGCCCGCCCGTGCCAAGACCTCCACGGACCGTCTGCGCCTTGTAGTTGCGCACCGACTTGACGAGCTGGTTGTACGAGTCGACGAAGGCTGCCGTGATGATCTTGCCCTCCGGGGTGTTCGAGTAGCCGCTGGCACCGCCTGCGAGCCCGCCCGCCCAGCCGAAGAAGCCGCCGCCCAGGTCGTAGTTCTTGGCGCTGCCCTCGGCAGCCGCCAGCTGCACGCCAGAGCGGTTGTCGATCATCAGCAGCGTCGTCGAGGCCTCGTTGGCGCGGAAGCTGCCGGCAGCAGCTCCAAGCGCCGAGCCCAGGAAGCCCAGGCCCCCGAGGCCCACGCGCCCGCCCTGCGTGCCCTTCTGGCTGAAGTTGATGCTGGGGCTCATCGTGTAGTCGGCGGCCACCATCTGGCCCTGTCCGAAGTTGCTGCCCTGACGCATTTCGCCGGAGCGTTCGAGATTGCGCTCCTGCATCATGTTGTTCATCGCGCGACCGCGCTCGACCACCACGAAGCAGTTCGACTGCTGGATCATCATGCGCAGCACCGGAACCGTGGAGCCGAGCTTGTACTGCTGCAGCGTGTAGTACCAGGGCGCGTTTTGATCCTCGACCACGGCCAGCGTGCCCAGGGTCTCATCGCAGCGTTCCAGCTGGCTGTTGGCGTTGGCCGCGGTCGCCCCCCCTGCACCCCCCGTCACGGCTGAATCACTACCCCCCAGCTTGGGCGACGTGGCCACGCAGCCCGCCAGCAAACCGGCCGCCGCCAGCAGCGACACCCCCAGCGCACCACGGCCGGAGCGTTCCCCATTCATGCAATTCATGCTCACCCCCGTAAAGACATGCCCGACCCGGAATGCCCGGTGGCACGGTGTTGTTCGATGGACGATCGAACGTTAGTGAGCACCTCGCGGAGCGTCAAGGCCAACCCGACCACCCCCCCACGTCTGAGGGATGAACGCCCCTCCCAAATGGGAAGGGCCTACACCACCACCGGCTCGGGCTCGAGCCGGATGCCAAAGCGCCCGTAGACGCTTTCCTGGATGGCACGCGCCAAGGTCACGACCTCGGCGCCTCGTGCGCCTCCGCGATTCACCAGCACCAGGGCCTGCTTTTCGTAGACACCGGCGCGGCCCACGGTCTTGCCCTTCCAGCCGCAGGCGTCGATGAGCCAGCCCGCCGCCAGCTTGAAGCTGCCATCGGGCATGGGGTAGTGCACGATGGCCGGGTCGCGGCCGATGATGTCGCGGCATTGTTCGGCCGTGACCACCGGGTTCTTGAAGAAACTGCCCGCATTGCCGATGACCGCCGGGTCAGGCAGCTTGGCACGGCGGATTTCGCAGACCCACTCGAAGATCTGGCGCGCATCGGGGGACGTGATCCCGGTCTCTGCCATGCGCCGCTCCAGGTCGAGGTAGCCCAGCATCGGTTGCCAGGGCCGGGGCAGGCGCAATCGCACGCGCGTGATCACGCTCTTGCCAGCCAGGGCCTGCTTGAAGATGCTGTCGCGGTAAGCGAAGCGGCACATGCCCGCATCCAGCCGCACGCTGCGCCCGGTCACCAGGTCCACGGCGTCCAGGGAGTCAAAGCGGTCCTTCAGTTCCAGGCCATAAGCGCCGATGTTCTGCACCGGCGCAGCGCCCACGGTGCCAGGGATCAGGGCCAGGTTCTCCAGGCCCGGCAGCCCCTGGTTCAGGGTCCAGGCGACCAGGTCATGCCAGGACTCGCCCGCGCCCGCCTCGACGATCCAGGCGTCGGGCCGCTCTTCAACGAGGCGCAGGCCTCGCACCTCGATCTTGAGCACCACCGCCGTGAGGTCGCGGGTGAGCACGATGTTGCTGCCGCCGCCCAGCACGAACTTCGGCGCCGGGCCCAGGCGGGGGTGGTCCAGCACGGCGCGCACGTCGCCGTCGCCGGCGATGCGCACCAAAGTGTGCGCCAGTGCCGGCAAAGCGAAGGTGTTGTAAGGCTTCAGGCTGACGCCTGTCTCGATTTGCATGGCAGAATTTTCCCCGATTGCCACTTCTTGCGAGCGACCCTCCCGCCATGCCCAGTTTCGATACCGTCCTCGAGCCCGATTTCGTCGAGGTCCGCAATGCCGTGGACCAGTCCAACAAGGAGATCGGCACCCGCTTCGATTTCAAGGGGTCGAGCGCCAGGATCGAGCTCAAGGACAAGGACATCACGCTGTACGGCGACAGCGACTTCCAGATCGGCCAGGTGATGGACATCCTCACGGCCAAGCTGGCCAAGCGCAACGTGGACGTGCGTTTCCTCGACACCAGCGCCAAGGTCGAGAAGATCGGCGGTGACAAGGTCAAGCAGCTCGTGAAAGTCAAGGCCGGCATCGAATCCGACCTGGCCAAGAAGATCCAGCAGCTCATCAAGGGCAGCAAGCTCAAGGTGCAGGCGGCCATCCAGGGCGACACCGTGCGGGTGAGCGGCACCAAGCGCGACGACCTGCAGGCGGCGATCGCCCTGCTGCGCAAGGAGGTCACCGAAGTGCCTCTGAGCTTCACCAACTTCCGCGACTGATTCCCCATGCGCCGCGCCATCGTCTTCGTCGTGGCGCTGGCCACCGCCCCCTTCGCCCTGCCCGCCTGGGGCCAGACCGTGGCCATGACAGGCCGCATGGGCTCGAAGGCCCTGCTGGTCATCGACGGCGGCGCGCCGCGCGCGGTGGCAGCGGGCAGCACCGTGCAAGGGGTGAAGGTGCTGAGCGTCTCGCCCACCGACGCGGTCGTGGAGATCGCCGGCCAGCGCCGCACCGTCGTGCTGGGCGCCTCCCCGGTGAGCGTGGGCAGCGCCGGTGCGGCCGCGGGCAGCGGCTCGCGCATCGTGCTCAGCGCAGGCTCGGGCGGCCACTTCCAGGCCCAGGGGGCGATCAACGGCCGGGCTACCCAGTTCCTGGTCGACACCGGCGCCACCGCGGTGGCCCTCGGCCGCGGCGAGGCCCAGCGTCTGGGTGTGGACCTGAGCCAGGGCACCCCCACGCGGGTCCACACCGCCAACGGCGCCGCCGCGGCCCATCGGGTCACCCTCGGGTCGGTGCGCATCGGCGACGTGGAGGTGCGCAGCGTCGAGGCCCTGGTCGTGCCCCAGGACATGCCCTATGTCCTGCTGGGCAACAGCTTCCTGTCGCGCTTCCAGATGAAGCGCGAGAACGACCTGCTCTTCCTCGACCGCCGCTACTGACGGTCTGCGCTGCGGAATGACCCTGGCCGCGCCTCCCCCGATGTCGCTCCTGGGACAGCAGGTCTCGAACGATCGTGCGTAAACTGTCCGCTGCGACCGGCGCTGCCGCCGGCGGCGCCATCAGGAGACAGCCATGGATTTGAACTTCACGGCGGAAGAGCTTGCCTTCCGCGACGAGGTGAGATCCTGGGTGCGGGCCCACCTGCCCCAGGACATCGCCCACAAGGTCCACAACGACCTGCGGCTCACCAAGGACGACCTGCAACGCTGGGCCCGGATCCTTGGCAAGAAGGGCTGGCACGGCTACGGCTGGCCCAAGGAGTTTGGCGGCCCGGGCTGGAACGCGGTGCAAAAACACCTCTTCGAAGAGGAATGTGCACTGGCCGGCGCCCCGCGCATCGTGCCCTTCGGGCCGGTGATGGTGGCCCCGGTGATCATGGCCTTCGGTTCGCCCGAGCAGCACCGGCGCTTCCTGCCGGGCATCATGAGCGGCGAGGTCTGGTGGTGCCAAGGCTACTCGGAACCCGGCTCCGGCTCCGACCTGGCCTCGCTCAAGACGCGCGCCGAGCGTCGCGGCGACCAGTACATCGTCAACGGCCAGAAGACCTGGACCACGCTGGGCCAGCACGCCGACTGGATCTTCTGCCTGGTGCGCACCGACCCCGACGCCAAGCCGCAGGAGGGCATCAGCTTCCTGCTGGTGGACATGCAGTCGCCGGGCGTGGAAGTGCGCCCCATCGTCACGCTCGATGGCGAGCACGAGGTCAACGAGGTCTTCTTCACCGACGTGAAGGTGCCGGTGGAGAACCTCGTGGGCGAGGAGAACCGGGGCTGGACCTGCGCCAAGTACCTCCTGACCTACGAGC
>CAZKGD010000095.1:0-10437 GCA_964552215.1 uncultured Caldimonas sp. | reverse complement strand
CGCTGCTCCAACAAGCCAGGGCGCTGGCCCAGAGCTTCGACCGCGCCGCCCAGACGCACCAGAGTGTCCCCCTGGCCAGCCACCGGGGCAGCACCCAGGCGAACGCCAGCCACCTGAACCCCCAGGCCCCCCCGCTGCACGCGCTGCATGAGAGCGTCAAGGGCACGGTGAGCCCGCACTGGCCGCAGGCGCAGGACGATGCTGCGGCCCGCCACACCGGCACGGCCCAGGGTGAACTGCCGCACAGCAGCGATCCGCTGCTGCAAGCCCAGGCCAAGGCGGGCCTGGCCTGGGTGGCCGGGCAGGACCTGATCGTCAGCGCCGACGAGGTCGTGCACCTGGCGGCGGGCCAGGACCAGCACGGCGCCACCGGCGGCGCCTACCGCCTTCACACCGGCCAGGCCATCGGCGTGCTGGCCGGCGCCATCGAACCCGGCAGCGAGGCCGCCGGCACCGGCCTCACGATGATCGCCGCGCAGGGCGACGTGCAACTGCAGGCCCAGAGCGACCGCCTGGAGATCGCCGCCAAGGAAGCGCTCGACATCCAGAGCGCCCACGCCCACATCGACTGGGCCGCGGCCAGGAAGATCACCCTGGCCACCACCGGTGGCGCCCGCATCACCCTGCAGGCCTCGGGCCTCACCGTGGAATGCCCGGGCACGATCCGGGTGCAGGCGGGGAGCAAGAGGATGGTGGGGGCGGGCAAGGTGGAGCAGGTAATGCCGGTATTGCCGCGCGGTGGGCTCAAGCTGCCGCAGGAATTCCCCTTCTCGACTTGAGTCTCCGAGCCGTTTCTGCAGACTCCATGCTGATCAGCCCTCCCTTCCTACCAGACCGCGGCAATCTGACCGAGGATGCTTGGCTCGACGCCGCGATGCCCGGCTGCGAACACGGCCTCTTTCCTGTGAGCCATCGATTGGGTTGGCATGGCGGGCGCCACCTGCAGGCGCCCGCGGATGGGGCCAACATGCAGCCTGTACGAGCCATCGCCGACGGAACGGTTGTCCATGTGCGCCAGCGCAGTGATGCCGCTGCCCTGACCTACGCGGGCGGCTACACCAGTGACGGCGTGGTCGTCCTGCGGCACGACACCGAGATCGGCGCCAACGCGCAAAACCAGCCCACCACGGTGAGGTTTTACTCGGTGTACATGCATTTGCACAGCATTGATGCTGCGGTGCGCCAGGGTCGCTCGCTCTACCGCAAGGACTCGATCGGTCAAGCGGGTCACATCCAGGGTCAGCCCAATTGCTGCCAGATCGACATCTGTCTGGACGATGAGAACCTGCGCCGACTGGTCGGGCGCCTCAATGGCGAGGTGCCACTGGGTCAGGATGGCCGCACTGATGCCCTCTACGGGAGCGCCTACATTCATCTGCCCGCGGGCACGCCGATCTACGCCCAAGACCCAGGAGCAGTGGCCCAGCCCCCGGCGACTGCCGCTGTGACCGCGCGTAGTACCGAGTCCTGGGTTGTGGGTTTGCACCACGAACGCGGCGCGATCACGGTGACCACCTACGACAGTGGGGGGCGATTGCTGGGAAGCCTGCCCGCTGAAGCAGATGCCGAGTACGGGCTGTATCAGCGAGCCTTGGCCCACAGCGGCGCTGTGCAGCAAGCTCGAGTGGCGGGCGGCCAGCGCGACGTTGCTGCACCGGTGCCCAGTGCCTGCCACGAGCTGCTGCGCTGGGCCCGCGTCCTGGGCCCCGATGCCCTGCAAGGCGATGTGCCCCACTGGCGACGCATTGCCACGCCGGTTGGCACAGGTTGGGTCAACCTCAACGCAACAGGTACCACCAAGTTCAGCGATGCGGATTTTCCGCAGTGGAGAGGTTGGACGCTCATTGACGATGCGCAAGATGGCGACAGCCGATGCGACTCGGACCTGATACGCCGGCTGCTCGACACCAACGCCGATGGCCGCATCAGCGTGCAAGAGGCGCAGGCGAGGCTTTCCCAGGCCGAAGTGCGTCAGCGCTTGTCGCGCACCCTCTGCAAGTTTCCTTGCGAATGGGATGCTTCCACCCTTGAGCGGCGCTGGGGTTGGTTGCGTCAGCCCAGCGAGCAGCACCCGCCGGGCATGACCGAGGAGGACTGGCAGCGCTTCTCAGCCCACGCACGGGCGCTGTGCTTCGACTGTCCGGAGCTGTTCCAGGCGCAGTGGCACGTCGATCCGAAGGAGTTCATCCGCCACATGCGCCGCTGTGGCTGGCGCTCTCAACAGGAGTTTGTGCAGCTTGTGCCCAGCCATGCGGTGCGAACGGCCACGCAGAACCGGCAGCGGGTGACGCTGTGGGAGGGGGTGGCTGATGCCAATGCGAGAGACCAGCCCATACTGCCCAACCACCGCATTCCTCTGAATAAGACGCTGCGCAAGTACGGCATCGACACGCCGCTGCGTCAGGCTTGCTTCTTCGGCAATTCCATTCAGGAAACAGGCTGGTGGCGCAACTTGGCCGAGTTCGGCGGACGCACATTGTGGTACTCGCCCTGGTACGGCCGAGGTTTTTTGCAGCTCACGGGCCCGGGCAACTACTGCGAGTACTGGCGTTGGCGCGGGCGGCAGGTACCAAGGAGCCTGCAACGTGCGATGGCCGATGCCTACGATGCGATCTATCGCCTACCGGGAGCCCAGCGCACCAACGAACGATTGCGGGACGCGAATTTTGCGGAGTTGACTCAGGAAATGATTCGTTGGCGCGTTCAAGTTGAGGGCGGCGACCGAGGAGTTCCAGAGCCTGAGGAGAACCGATGGGCCCCCTCCGACAGTGCCGGCTTCTACTGGCTTAAGACTGGCATGGCGCGCTATGCGGATGAGGCACACGCCGTACAACGCCAAGCTGTACACACGACACAGGGCTTGAGGGTGTACTACCGCAGCCCGGCCTTCTGGCGTGCGAGTGCGGCAGTGAACCTGCCGGCGGCGGTGAACCGCCTGTACAGCCCGGCGCTGAACGGTTTTGATTCTCGCTGCTGCGCCTATGGCGTGGCCTTGGCGGTACTGACTGAATTGAGACTGCCTGACGAGCACGGCCGCGCCACACTGTGGTACCCCGAGGGTTACACGAGGAGAAGATGGTGGTGAAGCAATGGATCATGGCGATATGTGCAGTGCTCGCCATGAGCGCTGTGACGGCTGATGTGGCGCCATCCAAAGAGGAGCCCACCAATACCGCGGTGCTAGACATGGGGCCAGGGTGCCGGATCAAGCTCCAAGTGCCGGCAATAGCCGAGTACGGGGCAGTTGGACCCAAGCCTGGTTATGAGGGAGAAGGTGGCATCACGATCGAGAACCCCCTCAACCTGAAACGTAAGACGTACATCGAGCCACTTTATCTGCGGTTCTTTTGCCGCGACGCTGATCCAGAAGCCTTAAGCGAAAGTGCTCCCTTGCGATACGACGCACGCTCGCAGACATGGCGCAAGGATATGCAGAAGCTCTACAACCTCTATATAGAGCCTGATCAATCATTCAAGAGGCAGCTGGACCGTGCTGTTCGAACCTACGAAATGAAATCCGTCAACGCGGACGGATTTGCTTTCACGTTGGATGATGTGATTGGAGATGAACGTGGAAGGCTCCGATACTTCAGATACTGTCTACTCAAGGGCCCCAAAGCTATATGCGGGCAGACTGACGTGGGTCTTCTGACCGATATCCGTCGTAATCCGAGGAATGACCTGACACCTTATGCACTGAAGATCCTGCGCAGCATTGAGTTCATCGAGCATCCAGCTCAGGCTGCACCTGCCGCCTCTCAGCCGGCCTCGCAATGACGCTGCTGCAAGTCCGATGAGGCGAGGAGTTTGCGTTGGTGCTGCCACCTCGGCACTGATGGCATGGGACTCGTCCGGAGGCTACAAACACCCCACCACCTCCCGATGCCCCACCTGCAGCGACAGCCCCTCGACCTGTGCCCGCCGCCGCGCTGCCCAGGCGCGGAAGGTGGTGGCCTGCTCGAACTGCTGCTCACCAAACTCACCCACATCGGCTTCAACAACCTGCCCAAAGACCTGCAGGCCGCCGCCGAACGGCTGCACGACCCCTTCCCGGGCACCGACCCCATGGGCACCGCACCCCGCGTGGACCCCGCCAGCGCCCAGGCCAACCTCACCGGCGGGTGGCCAAAAGCGAAGCATCCAGACGATCCGCGTCACTTCCTGACAGAACAGGAATCGCTGGCACTATGGGATGCGATCGTCCAGAGCATTCGTCCCCGCCCCGGAGCGTTCTAGACTCGGTGGGTTATCTTCGCGACGACACCACAATGCCGGCAGCGATGAGCACGAAGGCCGCGCCGTGGAACCAGCGCGGCAGGTCGCCCAGGAGGGCGACCGACATCAGCGCGGCGAACACCGGCGTGAGGTTGCCGAAGAAGGCGGCGATCGTGGGGCCCACGGCCGCCACGCCCACGCCCCAGCAGCGGTAGGCAATGAGCGAAGGGCCGATGGCGACATAGGCCAGCAGCACCAGCACCCAGCCGTTCCATTCGAGGTGGGCGGCGCCCACGGCCCACTCGCCCACCGCGGCCCCGCCGGCCCACACCAGGCCGAAGGCCATCTGCGCCATCAGGAACTCGGCCCAGGGCCAGGCGCGTTCGCCGAGCTCGGGGCGCGCCAGCATCCAGCTGTAGAAGGCCCAGGAGATCGTCGCGGCCACCATGTACAGGTCGCCCGGCACCAGGCGCACCTGCATCAGCGTGTGCCAGTCGCCGCGCGAGAGCACCAGCAGCACGCCGGCCAGCGACAGCACGGCGCCCAGCAGCTGCATGCGCCGGGCGCGCTCGCCGAAGAAGAGGGCGCCCACGGCCAGCATCCACACGGGCATGCTGGCGGCGATCAGCGTGACGTTGATCGGGCTGGAGGTGGTGAGCGCCAGGTATTGCAGCGCGTTGTAGCTGCCCATGCCCAGCAGGCCCAGGACGGTGAACCGCTTCCAGCGGGGCCACAGGGGCCCTTGGGCCTTCAGGATGCGCCAGCCCAGGGGCAGCAGGATCAGGGCCGCAATGGTCCAGCGCACGGCATTGAGCAGCAGCGGCGAGACCGAGCCCACCGCCAGGCGGCCAGCCACGGCGTTGCCAGCCCACAGCAGGGGCGGCAGCACGAGCCACAGCAGGGTCAGGGGAGGGATGCGCGTCACGGAGGCGGCATGTTAGCGCCACACTGCCAGCACTGCTCGAAGGGCCCGTCGATGCGCTCACCGCACGCCTGGCAGGTCCAGTGCAGCTCGCGCGGGTGTTGCAGGGCCTCCAGCAACTCGCGGGCACGCTCCCATTGCTCGGCATGCTTCACCCACACCTCGGGCAGGCCCTGGTCGGGGGGGATTTCGCCCGCGATGCCGCCGGCGAAATAGCGCTGCACGCTGGCTTCGATGCCGGCGTGGGTCAGCCAGTCGGCCCACAGCGTGGCGACGGTGATGTTGGGGGCCTGTGTGAGGCGCTTCATGCCGGCATCATGCCCCTGGTCGTGCAAACTCGTCCAGGCGGGCTTATCGTGGCGTCTGAGAACCCCCAACCATCGAGGAGAACGACATGCCCAAGGCCATCCAGATCCAGCAGTTCGGCGGGCCCGAGCAGCTCCAGCTCGTGGACGTGAACGTCGGCGAGCCCGGCCCCGGCGAGGTGCGCATCCGCCACCATGCCTGTGGCCTGAACTACATCGACATCTACCAGCGCACCGGCCTGTACCAGGGTGCCCTGCCGTTGACGCTGGGCATGGAGGCTGCCGGGGTGGTCGAGGCCATCGGGGAGGGGGTGACGCACCTGGCACCCGGCATGCGCGTTGCCTACGCCAGCCAGCCGCCTGGCGCCTACTGCGAAGTGCGCGTCATGCCGGCGCGCTGCGTGGTGCAACTGCCCGATGGCATCGACTTCGAGACCGGCGCGGCCATGATGCTCAAGGGCCTGACGGTGCAGTACCTGCTGCGCAAGACCCAGCCCCAGGGGGGGCTGCAGCCGGGTGATCATGTGCTTTTTCATGCCGCGGCCGGTGGCGTGGGCCTGATTGCCTGCCAGTGGGCCCGCTCGATGGGTCTGCAGCTCATCGGCACGGCCGGCAGCGACGAGAAGTGTGCGCTGGCCCGTGAGATGGGTGCCGCCCACGTCATCAACTACAAGACCGAGGACATCGTGGCCCGGGTCAAGGAGATCACCGGTGGGCGCGGCGTGAAGGTGGTCTACGACTCCATCGGCAAGGACACCTGGGAGGCTTCGCTCGACAGCCTGCGCCCCCTGGGCCTGATGGTCACCTACGGCAATGCCTCGGGCCCCGTGCCGCCCTTCAGCGTGGGCACCCTGGCGGCCAAGGGCTCGCTCTACGTGACCCGCCCCACGCTCTTCACCCATCTGGCCACGCGCGAATCCACCCAGTCCATGGCCGATGATCTCTTTGGCATGGTGACGAGTGGGCAGGTGACGATCCGCATCGACCAGCGCTACCCGCTGGCCGAGGTGGCCCAGGCCCACCGAGACCTGGAAGCGCGCAAGACCACGGGCTCGACGGTGCTGCTGCCCTGATCAGGCGCCCGGGGCAGGCGCATCGTCCTGCCCTGGGTGATGGCCCACCGCACCGCGGTAGGCATGCCAGCTCGCGTGGCCCAGCACGGGCCCGATCACCAGCAGGCCCAGGAAGGCCGGCAGCAGCGCCAGCACCACCAGCGCCGTGATCAGGAAGCCCCACCACAGCATCACCCCGGTCTGGGTGAGGCACAGGCGCAGGCTGGTGAGGGCCGCCGAGATCGCATCGGTCTGGCGGTCCAGGATCATGGGCAGGCTCACCACGCACACGGCGAAGATCAGTGCGGCGAACACGCCGCCCACGGCCAGGTAGGCGAGGATGAAGTTCAGGTGCTCCGGGGCGAGCAGCTTCCACAGCGAGCCCTGGAAGTCGGGCACCTGGTCGAAGCTCACGGCAAACACCACCAGCGAGGCGCGGCCCCAGAGCATCTCGAGGATGAGCAGCACGCCGCCGAAGATGGCCAAGGTGCCGACCTTGGGTTCCCAGGCCAGCAGCGAACTGCCCAGATCCGGCCGCTGGCCCTGCTCGAGCCGACGGCTGGCCTCGTACAGGCCCAGGCACAGGAAGGGGCCCATCAGCAGGAAGCCCGCGCTCAGCGCCAGCGTGTAGGCTGGCGCGTGCTCGTAGACGGCCAGCAGCAGCCAGCCCATGGCGGCAAAGCAGGCGCCGTAGAAGAGGCCCAGGCCCGGGCAGCGGGTGAAGTCCTTCCAGCCGCGGGCCAGCCAGCGCAGCGGGTCGACAAAGCCCAGCGGGTGCAAGGGCAGGTCGAAGACGGTGGGGGGCGGGGGCGAGACCTCGGGAGCGTTCATGGCAGAACCGTCGGCAGCGGATGCCGACGATTCTGCAAGCGTGCAAGCGCTGCGGTGCTCGGGACTTCCCCGGCTCGCCTCAGGCGCCGGCGCGCGCGCGCCGCATCCGTCGGATCTCGTCGAGGATCATGAGGATCGCACCCAGCGTGATCGCGCTGTCGGCCAGATTGAAGGCCGGGAAGTGGCGGCCCCCGGCGTGGAAGTCGAGGAAGTCCACGACATAACCATGCACGGCCCGGTCGATCACGTTGCCGAGCGCGCCCCCCAGGATGAGCGTGAGCGCCCAGGCGAACATCGTCTCGTGCCCATGGCGGCGCAGCAGCCAGGTGATGAAGATCGAGGCCGCAATGCCCAGCACGATGAAGAACCAGCGCTGCCAGCCCGAGGCCCAGGCCAGGAAGGAGAAGGCCGCGCCGGGGTTGTGCACGCGCACGATGTTGAAGAAGGACGTGATGGGTGTGCTGTCCCCCAGCTGGTAGTTCTGCAGGATCAGCACCTTGGTGAGCTGGTCCAGCACGATGATGGCCAGGGCGATGCCGAGCCAGCGGCTCAGGCCCGACGTGGTTGCCGTCTTGACGTTCATCAAGCCACCTCGCGGGTCTCGCCCGCGCCGAAGAGGTTGCTCACACAGCGCCCGCACAGCGTGGGGTGCTCGGCGTCGGTGCCCACGTCGTCGCGGTAATGCCAGCAGCGCTCGCACTTCGTGGCCGTGCTGGGCGTGACCTGCACGGCCAGCTCGGTGCCGTCGACCACGGTGGCGGCCGAGGTGATGAGCACGAAGCGCAAGTCCTCGCCCAGGCTTTCGAGCAGGGCGCGGTCCTCGGGGCCAGCGGTGATGCGCACGGTGGCCTGCAGCGAGGCACCCACCTGCCCGGCGGACCGCACCGCCTCGATCTCCTTGTTGACCCCATCGCGGATCTCGCGGATGCGCGACCACTTGGCCAGCAGCGCCTCGTCGCCCGCGGCCGGAAAGCCCCAGAAGGTTTCGGTGAAGATCGACACCGAAGCGCCCGGTGCGAACACCTTCCAGGCCTCCTCGGCGGTGAAGCTCAGGAAGGGGGCCATCCAGCGCAGCATGCCGTGGGTGATGTGCCACAGCGCAGTCTGGGCCGAGCGGCGCGCACGCGAGCCCGGCGCGGTCGTGTAGAGCCGGTCCTTCAGCACGTCCAGGTAGAAGGCGCCCAGGTCTTCCGAGCAGTACACCTGCAGCTTGGACACCACCGGGTGGAACTCGTACACCTCGTAGTGCGCCAGGATCTCGGCCTGCAGCTGGGCTGCGCGCGCCAGGGCGTAGCGGTCCACCTCCAGCATCTGCTCCACCGGCACGCTGTCTTTCGCCGGGTCGAAGTCGCTGGTGTTGGCCAGCAGGAAGCGCAGGGTGTTGCGGATGCGGCGATAGGCGTCCACCACACGGGCGAGGATCTTGTCGTCGATGCCCAGGTCGCCGGAATAATCGGTGGAGGCCACCCACAGGCGGATGATCTCGGCGCCCAGCTTGTCACTCACCTCCTGCGGCACGACGGTGTTGCCCAGCGACTTGCTCATCTTGCGGCCCTGGCCATCCACGGTGAAGCCGTGGGTGAGCAGGCCGCGGTAGGGCGCGCGGCCGTACATCGCGCAGGCCGTCAGCAGCGAGGAATGGAACCAGCCGCGGTGCTGGTCATGGCCTTCCAGGTACAGGTCGGCCTCGGGCCCGCTGTCGTGGCCGGCACCCGCGTGGCTGCCCTTGAGCACCGTGGTGTGCGTGGTGCCCGAATCGAACCACACCTCCAGGATGTCGGTGCTCTTGGTGTACTGCGCCGGGTCGGTCGCGTCGCCGATGCGCTGCAGGATCTCGGCCGTGGTGAGCTTGCTCCAGGCCTCGATGCCGCCGGCCTCGACGACTTCGGCGGCCAGGTCGATGATCTCGGGCGTGCGCGGGTGCGGCTCGCCGCTGTCCACGTGCAGCAGGAAGGGCAGGGGCACGCCCCAGCTGCGCTGGCGGCTGATGCACCAGTCGGGCCGGTTGGCGATCATGTCGCGCAATCGGGCCCGGCCGTTCTCGGGGTAGAACTGCGTGTGGTCGATGGCCTCCAGCGCCATCTGGCGCAGCGTCCTGGGGGCCTTGTCGGTGGTGAAGATGCCTTCGCCCTCGTCCATGCGGACGAACCACTGCGCGGCCGCGCGGTAGATCACCGGCGTCTTGTGGCGCCAGCAGTGCGGGTAGCTGTGGGTGATGGTCTCGGTGGCGAAGAGCCGGTCATGCTCGCGCAGCGTCTCGATGATGGCCGGGCAGGCCTTCCAGATGTTCTGACCGCCGAACAGTGGCAGCTCGGCCTCGTACTGGCCATTGCCCTGCACGGGGTTGAGGATCTGGTCGTAGGCCAGACCATGGGCGACGCAGGAGTTGAAGTCGTCCACGCCGTAGGCGGGCGCCGAGTGCACGATGCCGGTGCCGTCATCGGCGGTGGCGTAGTCGGCCAGGTAGATGGGCGACAGCCGGTCATAGCCCGGGTGCACATGGGCCAGCGGGTGGCGGAAATGGATCAGCTCCAGTGCACGGCCCTTGGTGGTGGCCAGCACGCGGCCTTCCAGGCCATAGCGCTTCAGGCAGGCCTCCACCAGCGACTCGGCCAGCACCAGCAGGCCGCGTGGGGTCTCGACCAGCGCGTAGACGATCTCGGGGTTGAGGTTGAGCGCCTGGTTGGCGGGGATGGTCCAGGCGGTGGTGGTCCAGATCACCGCATACATCGGCCGGCCTTCCAGGCCCTTGGGGCTGCCATGGGGCAGGCCGGTGTCACGGAAGAAGGCCTGCAGCAGCTTGGCCGGTTCTGCGCACAGGAAGCCCACGTCCAGCGTCTGGCTCTTCTTGTCGGCGTATTCGATCTCGAACTCGGCGAGCGACGAGCCGCAGTCGAAGCACCAGTACACGGGTTTGAGGCCGCGGTAGACGAAGCCGCGCTCCATCACGCGCTTGAAGGCGCGGATCTCGTTGGCCTCGGTCACGAAGTCCATCGTGCGATAGGGTGCATCCCACTGGCCCAGCACACCCAGGCGCTTGAAGTCGGCGCGTTGCTGGTCGATCTGCTCGGTGGCGAAGGCTCGGCTCCTGGCCTGCATCTCGTCGCGCGGC
>CAZKGD010000094.1:0-10512 GCA_964552215.1 uncultured Caldimonas sp. | reverse complement strand
GTGAACATCCTGGTCTTCATCCTGGGCATGTTCATCGACTTCTTCGAGATCGCCTTCATCGTGATCCCGATCCTGGCGCCTGTGGCCGACAAGATGGGGATCGACCTGATCTGGTTCGGCGTCATCATCGCGATGAACCTGCAGACCTCCTTCCTGACGCCACCCTTCGGCTTTGCGCTGTTCTACCTGCGCAGCGTGGCCCCGAAGGCCGACTACCTCGACCGGATCACCAACAAGCTGATCCCCGCGGTGCGCACGCCCCAGATTTACAAGGGATCGATCGCCTTCATCATCATCCAGCTGTTCATGGTGGCGATGGTCATCACCTTCCCGCAGCTCGTCACCGGCGGCATCACGCAACAGGAGAAACTCAGTGCCGACGAGGTGATGCAGCGGCTGCAGATGCCGATGGATCCTGACTTCGGCACCGACACGGAAGAAGAGGAAGAAGAGGCCGCAGAAGGGGCCGAACCCTCGGCAGAACCTGCCTCCGTGGGCGAGGAGGAAGATCCGGCCAAGGCCCTGGAGAGAGCACTGCAACCCGCACGCTAGCCGAAGAGCAGACGAAAAAAACCGCCGGTGCTCCCGGCGGTTTTTCTTTTGGTGCGGGCGCCTCAGGCGCCCGCATCTCCAGGCCTTACAGCTTGGCGCTTTGCATGTAGCGGTCGAACTGGGCTTCCGTGAAACGGAACCACAGGTTCTGGTCGCGGCGGAAGTTGGCGTAGTCGCTGTACACCTTCTTCCAGTTCGGGTTCTTGGCCGACAGGTCCGAGTACAGCGCCATGGCCTCCTTGAAGGCCGCATCGAGCACTGCCTTGTTGAAGGCCACCACCTTGGTGCCCGCTGCCACCAGCTGCTTCAGGGCAACCGGGTTGCGAGCGTCATACTTGGCCTGCATGTCGGTGTGCGCATAGGCGGCGGCCGCCTCGATGATGGCCTTGTACTCTGCCGGGAGGCCTTCGTAGGCCTTGGTGTTGACGTACAGGTCGAGCTGCGGGCCGCCTTCCCACCAGCCAGGGTAGTGGTAGAACGGCGCCACCTTGTTGAAGCCCAGCTTCTGGTCGTCGTAGGGGCCCACCCATTCGGCCGCATCGATCGTGCCCTTCTCCAGCGCCTGGTAGATCTCGCCACCGGGGATGTTCTGCGGCACGCCGCCCAGGCGCTCGATCACCTTGCCCGCAAAGCCGCCCACGCGGAACTTCAGGCCCTTGTAGTCGGCCACGGTCTTGATTTCCTTGCGGAACCAGCCGCCCATCTGGGCCCCGGTGTTGCCCATGGGGAAGCTGATGATGTTGTAGTTCGCATAGAACTCGCGCATCAGCTTCAGGCCGTTGCCCTCGTACATCCAGGCCGTCATCTGGCGAGAGTTCAAGCCGAAGGGAATGGCACAGGCCAGTGCGAAGGTCTCGTCCTTGCCGAAGAAGTAGTACGGGGCGGTGTGGGCCATTTCGACCGTGCCGTTCTGGACCCCATCGACCACACCGAAGGCCGGCATCAGCTCACCGCCGGCGTGCACCGAAATCGTGAACTTGCCGCCGGACATGTCGCTGACCTTCTTCGAGAAGGTTTCAGCAGCCCCATAGATGGTATCCAGGGCCTTGGGGAAGCTGGAGGCCAGACGCCAGCGAATGTTGGCCTGAGCCTGCACGATGGCCGGGGCAGCGCCCGCGGCCAGCACACCCGCCAGGCCAGTGTTGCGAATGAAGGAACGACGCTCCATGTATGACTCCTGTAGGTCAAGATGACGACGAGAAAAACTCGCGCACGAGGCGACAAGCGTGCGCGAATTCTAGGAGTCGGTATTCAGCTTCCTGACAGGGTTTATCCCGTGCGCAACATCACGTACGGGCAAGCCCTTGCTCGATTGTCAGACTTCTTTCAGCTTCAATGCCGATCTTGATATCCGAGGCCAAAAAAAGGCCTCGCCAGGCGAGGCCTCCGGGAGACCGTGGCGCCGCGTGGGCGCCACCGCTCACAGCTTGGCGGATTGCATGTAGCGGTCGAACTGGGCTTCCGTGAAGCGGAACCACAGGTTCTGATCGCGACGGAAGTTCGCGTAGTCGCTGTACACCTTCTTCCAGGTGGGGTTCGAGGCCGACAGTTCGGAGTACAGCGCCATCGACTCCTTGAAGGCTGCATCGATCACGGCCTTGGGGAAGGCCTTGAGCTGGACCTTCTGGGCCACGAGCTGCTTCAGCGCCACCGGGTTGCGGGCGTCGTACTTGGCTTGCATGTCCACATGCGCATACGTGGCTGCAGCCTCCACGATCGCCTTGTACTCGGCCGACAGCGACTCGTAGGCCTTGGTGTTCAGGAAGAAGTCGATCTGCGGACCGCCCTCCCACCAGCCAGGGTAGTAGTAGAAGGGCGCCACCTTGTTGAATCCCAGCTTCTGATCGTCGTAGGGCCCCACCCACTCGGCCGCATCGATCGTGCCCTTCTCCAGCGCCTGGTAGATCTCGCCACCGGGGATGTTCTGCGGCACGCCGCCCAGGCGCTTGATCACCTCGCCGGCAAAGCCACCGATGCGGAACTTCAGGCCCTTGTAGTCGTTGACGGTGTTGATTTCCTTGCGGAACCAGCCAGCCATCTGCGCACCGGAGTTGCCGCCGGCGAAGTTGATGATGTTGTACTGGGCGTAGAACTCGCGCATCAGCTTGAGGCCATTGCCTTCGAACATCCAGGCCGTCATCTGGCGCGAGTTCAGGCCGAAGGGAATGGCCGCGCCGATGGCGAACGTCGGGTCCTTGCCGAAGAAGTAGTAGGGCACGGTGTGGCCCATCTCGACCGTGCCGTTCTGCAGGGCATCGACGATGCCGAACGGGGGCATCAGTTCGCCGCCGGCGTGCACCGACACCTGGAACTTGCCGCCCGACATATCATGGACCTTCTTGGCGAACACCTCGGCGCCGCCATAGATGGTGTCGAGGGCCTTGGGAAAGCTCGAGGCACAGCGCCAGCGGATGACGGGCTGGGCATGAACGGCCGGGGCGACGCCGGCGGCCAGGACCCCGGCCAAGCCGGTGGTGCGGATGAAGGAACGACGTTCCATGAATGCTCCTGTGTTGGTGTGCATGAAGCCCGAAGGCGGCGCGATTCTAGGAACGCGGCGGCCCACCAGAGGCCCGGGCGATTCCCATTGGAGGAACCACGGATGCCCGGCCGTTTTTCAGGAAGCACTCAGGATTTTGTGATGCAGTGATCCCGTGACTTGGACGCTTGTTCAGCCCTGTGTCAGGAACCGGCGATCTTCATGCGATCGACCAGCACCGAGCCGATGGTCTTGGAGCCCAGGGTGTAGGCGTCTGCGCCCACGGCAACGATGCCCTTGAGCATGTCGCGCAGGTTCGAGGCGATCGTGACTTCCTCGACCGGGTGGACGATGCGCCCCCCCTCCACCCAGAACCCTGCGGCGCCGCGTGAGTAATCACCCGTCACGTAGTTCACGCCCTGTCCCATCAGCTCGATCACGAAGAGGCCACGGTCGAGCTTGCGCAGCATCTCGGCCAGGTCATCGCCCGGCTGCGTGAGGCGGCTGGTGAGGCGCAGGTTCTGCGACCCCCCGGCATGGCCGGTGCTGCGCATGCCCAGCTTGCGGGCCGAGTAGCTCGACAGGAAATAGCCCTGCACCACCCCGGCATCCACCACGCGGCGAGCGCGTGTGAGCACCCCTTCGTCGTCGAAGGGTGCGCTGCCCTTGCCTCGCGGGATGTGCGGATCCTCGACCACGTCCACATGCGCGGGAAACACTGCCTGGCCAAGGCTGTCGACCAGGAAGGACGCCTTGCGGTACAGCGCCCCGCCGCTCGTGGCCTGGACGAAGCCGCCCAGCAGCCCGGCGGCCAGGGTCGACTCAAACAGCACCGGGCATTCGCAAGTCGGGATCTTGCGCCCGTGCAGGCGCGAGAGGGCACGTTCGGCGGCGTAGCGGCCCACGGCCTCCGGCGAGGCCAGCTCGGCCGGATCCCGCATCGAGGTGTACCAGGCATCGCGTTGCATGTGGGCCCCGCGCCCGGCGATGGGGGCCACCGACAGGGAGTGACGTGAGCTGGCGTAGCCGCCCCGGAACCCCCGCGTGTTTCCAGCGAAGAAGTGCGATTGCTGCGCGGACACCCCCGCACCCTCTGAATTGGTGATGCGCTTGTCCACGGCGAATGCGGCCGCCTCACAGCGCAAGGCCAGCTCCGCGGCACCCGCTGCATCCAGCGCCCAGGGATGGAAGAGGTCGAGGTCGCGCTCGGCGGCTTCGCCCAGGGCGAGGTCGGCCTCGTCAGGCAGGCCGGCAGCCGGGTCTTCTGCCGTGAAACGGGCGATGTCATGCGCCGCACGAACCGTCTGTTCGATTGCCGCGGGCGAGAAGTCGGACGTGCTGGCGTTGCCACGTCGCTGGCCGATGTAGACGGTCACACCGATCGACTTGTCGCGGTTGCGCTCGACGTTCTCGATCTGCCCCTTGCGCACCGACACCGACAGGCCAGCGCCCTCGGACACCTCCACGGCTGCGTCACTGGCGCCCATCTTGCGGGCCGTCGCCAGGCTGAGCTCCACCAGTTCGCGAAACTGTTCGCGGCTGTAGGCAAAGCCGCTGTGGGCAGACTGGGGTGAATGAGTGGCTGGCATGGGCGCAATCGGTGGGAGTGTCGGGAGTCAGGCGATGTCGGGCTTATGATAGCGACCCCTGTGATGTCCTCCCGACACCGGGGTTGCCTTTCACCGACCCATGCCCGCTCCCCCTCGCCGCCCCGAAAGCGCTGATTCCCCCCCGCTCGACGAGCGGCCCAGCAAGACGCGCCTGAAGCAGGCCATGCACGAACTGCAAGACCTCGGGGAAGACCTGGTGCGCCTGCCCGACAGCCGCTTCGAGCGCCTGGAGCTGCCCGAGTCGCTGGTGACGGCGGTTCAAGCCTACAAGCGCACCCGCTCACACGAAGGGCGGCGACGGCAGATGCAGTACATCGGCAAGCTGATGCGTCAGATCGACCCCGAACCCGTGCGCGAGGCGGTGGCCGAGATGAAGCTCGGCCGCGCCGTGGACAGCCTGGCGCTGCATCAGGCCGAGCAGTGGCGCACCGAGCTGCTGGCCGATGACGACGCGCTCACGCGCTGGATGGCCGATCACCCCGACAGCGATGCCCAGCAGTTGCGCAGCCTCATCCGCACCGCTCGCAAGGATGCCGCCGCCACACCCGAGCAACGCAGCGGTCGCGCCTACCGCGAGCTCTTTCAATACCTGAAGGGTCGCCTCGTGGTGGACGACGCGGCCCCCGACGAAGAGACCTGATCCATGAGCACGAGCGCTTTCGACCCGGTACGCATCGGCGTGGTGTCGGTCAGCGACCGCGCCTCCAGCGGCGTTTACGAGGACAAGGGCATCCCGGCCCTGCAGGAATGGCTCGGCCGGGCGCTGCGCAACCCCATCACCTGGGAAACACGCCTGATCCCGGACGAGCGCGACCGCATCGCCGCCACGCTGCGCGAGCTGGTGGACGAGCGCCGCTGCGACCTGGTGCTGACCACCGGCGGCACCGGGCCGGCGCCGCGCGACGTCACGCCCGAGGCCACGCTGGACGTGGCCGACAAGGAAATGCCGGGCTTTGGTGAGCAGATGCGCCAGATCAGCCTGCGCTTCGTGCCCACGGCCATCCTGTCGCGGCAGGTGGCCGTCATCCGCGCACAGGCCCTGATCATCAACCTGCCGGGCCAGCCCAAGTCCATCGCCGAGACGCTGGAAGGCCTGAAGGATGCCGAGAGCCGGCCCGGGGTGCATGGCATCTTTGCCGCCGTGCCCTATTGCATCGACCTGATCGGCGGGCCCTACCTGGAAACCGATGAGGCCGTGTGCAAGGCCTTCCGCCCGAAGAGCGCCATCCGCCCTGCACGGCCTACTTGACGAGCTGATTCAGCGACTCGGCGTCGAACTGCTCGGTGGTGTGGGCATCGCTCGGGATGCATTCAGGACGCTGCGCCTGGGCGAGCTTCTCGATGGCCTGCCACAGCAGCGCGATCTGGTGCTCATGGCCGGCCGCGTTGTCCACCAGGCCCTTGAGCGCGAGGGACACGGGGTCATCGCCCTGCGTGACGCCGTAGGCCGAAAACGCAGGCGGTGCCGCCGTACCCCCTTGCGCGTCCTTCTGGATGATGCGCGCGGGGATGCCCACCGCCGTGGCCCCGGGAGGCACCGGCTTGAGCAGCACCGCGTTGGAGCCCACGCGGGCGCCGTCGCCCACGGTGAAGCCGCCCAGCACCTTGGCCCCGGCGCTCACCACCACCCCCTTGCCCAGCGTCGGGTGCCGCTTCTCGCCCTTGTAGAGCGAGGTGCCCCCCAGCGTCACGCCCTGGTAGATGGTGCATTCGTCGCCGATTTCGGCGGTCTCGCCGATCACCACGCCCATGCCATGGTCGATGAACACCCGCCGGCCGATGGTGGCGCCCGGGTGGATCTCGATGCCCGTGAACCATCGTGCCAGGTGAGAGATGAACCGGCCCAGCCAGCGCCAGCCCCGCGTCCAGCAGGCATGCGCCCAGCGATGCATGACCAGCGCGTGCAGCCCCGGGTAACAGGTGAGCACCTCCCAGGTCGAGCGCGCGGCGGGGTCGCGCTCGAGGATGCAGGCGATGTCTTCTCGGAGGTGCTCGAACATGGTGGAAGGGTCTGGAATCGACCGGCAACCAGTGTAGCGGCGCAGCGCGGGCGGCGCAGGCGCGCTTTCTCGGGGCCCTGAGCCTGTCGGGGTCAGCGCGGCGGACGACACCGCTCCTGCATGGCCTTGGCGATGCCGCGCAGGATGTGCACCTCCTCCGGCGTGAGCTGGGCCCGGTTGAAGAGCTGGTTCAGGCGCGGCATCAGTTTTTTGGGCGCGGTCGGGTCGAGAAAGCCCAGGTCCACCAGGGCCGACTCCCAGTGCGCCAGCAGCCCCTGCACCGCCTGCCCGTCGGCGCGCAAGGCGTCGGCCGTGCGAGGCGCCACCTCGAAGCCACCCAGGGCCTGGCGCCATTCATAGGCCAGCAGCTGCACCGCCTGGGCGAGGTTGAGCGAGCCGTAGCCCGGTGCGGTGGGGATGCTCAGCACCGCGTGGCAACGATACACATCCTCGTTCGACAGCCCGTAGCGCTCGGAGCCGAAGACCAGACCCAGGACGTGATCGCCGGTGGCCAGCTCGCCGAACAGCTCGCGCGGCGCCCGCGTGGGCGGGCCGAAATCGCGCGGGGTCATGGCCGTGGCGCAGGCGAAGGTCACACCGTCCAGGGCCTCGGCCAGGGTGCCGACAATGCGGGCGCGCACCAGGATGTCGGCCGCGCCGCTGGCCATGGCCACCGTCTCCTCCTGCACCAGCACGTCGGCAAAGCGCGGCTGCACCAGCACCAGGTCGGAAAAGCCCATCACCTTCATCGCCCGCGCCGCGGCCCCCACATTGCCCGGGTGGCTGGTCTGGACGAGGATGAAGCGTGTGGAATCCGGCATGGGTGAAGGAAGACAGCGATCGGGCGCCGGCATGGGGCGCGGGTAGAATCTGCATTATCTTTCCGCCCGGCCCCAACGCTGGGCGACGCTCTTTCTCGCCGCCAGTCCCGTTGTCTGCGTCCGCACAGGTTTGCCCATGTCCCAAGCGCTTCATCCCATGCTCAACACGGCCATCAAGGCCGCCCGCGCTGCCGGCGCCATCATCAACCGGGCCTCGCTGGACCTCGACCTGCTGCGCATCAGCGCCAAGTCCTCGCCAAACGATTTCGTCACCGAGGTCGATCACGCCAGTGAGCAGGCCATCATCGAGACCCTGCTCACCGCCTACCCCGGCCACGGCATCCTCGCGGAAGAATCGGGACGCGCCCACGGCAACAAGGACAGCGACCACGTCTGGATCATCGATCCGCTGGACGGCACCACCAACTTCATCCACGGCTTCCCGGTGTATGCGGTGTCCATCGCCTTGTCGGTGAAGGGCCAGATCCAGCAGGCCGTGGTCTATGACCCGGCCCGCAACGATCTCTTCCATGCCTCCAAGGGCCGCGGAGCCTACCTCAATGACAAGCGCATCCGCGTCTCCAAGCGCGTGCGCATGGCCGAGTCGCTCATCGGCACGGGCTTTCCCTTCCGCAAGGGCGACAACTTCAAGCGCTACCTGAAGATGTTCGAGGAGATGAGCCAGGCCTGTGCGGGCCTGCGCCGCCCCGGCGCCGCCGCACTCGACCTGTGCTACGTGGCCGCCGGCTACTACGACGGCTTCTTCGAGATGGGCCTGAGCCCCTGGGACGTGGCCGCGGGTTCCCTGATGGTCACCGAGGCCGGTGGCCTGATCGGCAACTTCACGGGCGAGAGCGACTTCCTGCACCAGCGCGAGGTGGTCGCCGGCTCACCCCGCATCTACGGTCAGATGGTGCAGATCCTGGCGCCCTACACCCGGGTGATCAAGGACGAAAGCGAGGAAGCCCCCACGGCCGCTCCTGAAGCGCCTTCGGTCGCGAGCGCGCTGGCCGCCGCCATCGCCGCGCCCCAACCGAAGAAGGGCCCCGTGCGCATCCGCAAGAACGAAACCGAACCCAAGGCCACCCGCAAGGACGACGCGCCGATGTAAAGGCCGCGGGCCGATCGCCGATGCAGGATTTCAGCCAGCACACGCCGATGATGCAGCAGTACCTGCGCATCAAGGCCGACTTCCCCGACACGCTCGTCTTCTACCGGATGGGCGATTTCTACGAGCTCTTCTTCGACGATGCCGTCAAGGCCAACCGTCTGCTCGACATCACGCTGACCACGCGCGGCCAGACCGCCGGCCAGCCGGTGGTGATGGCGGGCGTGCCGGTGCATGCGGTCGAGAACTACCTGGCCAAGCTCATCCGCCTGGGCGAGGCGGTGGCCATCGCCGAGCAGGTGGGCGACGTGGCCACGGCCAAGGGGCCGGTGGAACGCAAGGTGGTGCGGGTGGTCACGCCCGGCACCGTCACTGACACCGAACTGCTGGCCGACAAGGCTGACACCCTGCTGCTGTCCCTGCACCGCAAGGGCGCCACCTACGGGCTGGCGTGGCTGGGCCTCACCAACGGGCAGCTGGGACTGACCGAATGCTCGGGCCGTGAGCTGGCCACCTGGCTGGCCCGGCTGAACGCTGCCGAACTGCTGGCCAGCGGCGACGAGCTGCCGCCGGCCGTGACCCAGTCGCGCATCGCGCTGACGCGCCGACCGGCCTGGCAGTTCGACCCCGCCCTGGGCCAGCGCAAACTTTGCGAACAGCTCAAGGTGGCCAGCCTGGCCGGCTACAACGCCCAGGACCTGCTCGTGGCCCATGGTGCCGCTGCGGCCCTGCTCAGCTATGCCGAGCACACCCAGGGCCAGGCCCTGGCCCATGTGAGCGAACTGCGTGTGGAGCGCGCCAGCGACCTGCTGGAGCTGCCGCCCGCCACCCACCGCAACCTGGAACTGACCCAGACCCTGCGCGGCGAGGACAGCCCCACGCTGTTCTCGCTGCTCGACACCTGCCGCACCGGGATGGGCAGCCGCGCCTTGCGCCACTGGCTCACCCACCCCCCGCGCGACCGCACGCAGGCCACGCGCCGTCACGAAGCCATTGCCGCCTTCATCGACCACGGCATCGAGCCGCTGCGCGAGGCCCTGCGGCGCGTGAGCGACGTGGAGCGCATCACCGCCCGCGTGGCCCTGCGCCAGGTGCGTCCGCGCGAGCTGGCCGGCCTGCGGGCCACCCTGCAGGCCCTGCCCGGCTTGCGCGCCACGCTTCCGGCGTCACCCGCCCCCTTGCTGGCCGACCTGGCCGAGGCACTGGTGCCTCCGCCCGCCGCGGCCGAGCTGCTGTCCCGCGCGATCGCCGAGGAACCGGCCGTGCTGCTGCGCGACGGCGGCGTGATCGCACCGGGCTTCGATGCCGACCTGGACGAGCTGCGCGCGATCAGCCAGAACTGCGACGGCTTCCTGATCGACCTGGAAGCACGCGAGCGCGCGCGCACCGGCATCACCAATCTGCGCGTGCAGTTCAACAAGGTGCATGGCTTCTACATCGAGGTCACGCAGGGCCAGGTGGACAAGGTCCCCTCCGACTATCAGCGCCGCCAGACGCTCAAGAACGCCGAGCGCTACATCACCCCCGAGCTGAAGGCCTTTGAAGACAAGGCGCTGTCAGCCCAGGAGCGCGCGCTGGCCCGCGAGAAGCTGCTCTACGACCAGTTGCTGGACGCCCTGCAGCCCCATGTGGCGGCGCTCACGCGCCTGGCCCGCGCACTGGCCTCGCTCGACGCCCTGGCCGCCCTGGCCGAGCGGGCCATGACGCTGAACTGGTGCCAGCCCGAGTTCGTGCGCGAACCCTGCCTGGAGATCGAACGCGGGCGCCATCCGGTGGTCGAAGCCCGTCTGCTGGAAACGGGCACCGGCCCCTTCATGCCCAACGACTGCCGGCTGGATGCGCGCAAGCGCATGCTCATCATCACCGGCCCCAACATGGGCGGCAAGTCGACCTTCATGCGCCAGGTGGCGCTGACCGTGCTGCTGGCGGCCATGGGCTCCTA
>CAZKGD010000093.1:0-10543 GCA_964552215.1 uncultured Caldimonas sp. | reverse complement strand
TAGTCGCGTGACTGGCCGCGCATGTAGATCATGCCGTTGATGCTGGAGCAGCCGCCCAGCACCTTGCCGCGCGGGTAGCGCAGGCGGCGTCCGTTCAGGCCGGCATCGGGCTCGGTCTGGTAGAGCCAGTCGGTGCGCGGGTTGCCGATGCAATAGAGGTAGCCCACCGGGATGTGGATCCAGTGGTAGTTGTCGCGCCCGCCGGCCTCGATGAGCAGCACGCGTTTGGATGCGTCCGCACTCAGCCGGTTAGCCAGCAGACAGCCGGCCGTGCCGGCGCCGACGATGACGTAGTCGAACTGCAGACCGTTCGTCGCTTGCGACATCTTTTCTGTCCTCCACCGGAACATCCAAGTCTAGTGCGCTGCCGGCCTGGCAGGGCCGCACCGCGCTGTCGGATTCCTGATCTCATTGTTCATGTTTGCGAACAATCGATGCTGGCCTATCGGAATGCTGCGGCGCGAGACAATGCGCCCTGCCATGTCCATGTCCCAAGACCTTCGTTTCCTCTGGCGCCCCATCGTCGCCATGGCGGCCGTGATCGTGCTCTCCAACGTGCTGGTCCAGTTCGTGATCAACGACTGGCTCACCTGGGGGGCCTTCACCTATCCGCTGATCTTCCTCGTCACCGACCTGACCAACCGCGCCGTGGGCCCGGCGGCCGCGCGCAAGGTCGTGGCCGTGGGCTTCGTGATCGCCGTGGGTGTGTCGCTCGCGCTGGCGCCCTGGCGCATCGCGGTGGCCTCGGGCGCGGCCTTCCTCGCGGCGCAGGCGCTGGACATCGCGGTCTTCAACCGCCTGCGCCAGGCGAGCTGGTGGAAGGCGCCGCTGATCGGCTCGGTGCTCGCCTCGGTCCTCGACACGGCGATCTTCTTCTACATCGCCTTTGCCGGCAGTGAGTTCGACTGGGTCACGCTGGGCGCGGGGGACCTCGCCGTGAAGTGGCTGATGGCCGTGGTGCTGCTGGCGCCCTACCGCGCCATGCTGCCCCACCTGCAGGCCTGGGTGCCGGCGGCACGCTGAAGCTCAGACGGCGCCCAGCGTGCGCCGGGCCTGCTCGAAGGCCTCGTGTGTGCTCAGGTGGATGTGCCCTTCGAGCGTCTGGCCCAGTGGCGTGCCGCGCAGCCGGTCCATCACCGGGCCCTTGACCTCCGAGAGCGACAACGCGATGCCACGCCGCGCCAGGCTGCGCTGCAGTTCGGTCAGCACGCCCAGGGCGGTGGTGTCGATCATGTTGACGGCCGGGCACACCAGCAGCACCTGGCGGATGCCGGGGTCGGCGGCCAGCCGCGCCTCGATGCGATCCTCGATCACGGTGGCGTTGGCGAAGTACAGGCTTTCGTCCACGCGCAGGGCCAGCAGCCCCGGCACCGTCTCGACCCGGTGGCGCTCGACGTTGCGGAAGTGCTCGGTGCCCGGCACGCGGCCCACCACCGCGATGTGCGGGTGGCTGCTGCGCCACACCAGCACCCCCAGCGAACAGGCCACGCCGATGGCAATGCCGGCTTCCACGCCCAGTGCGATCACACCGGCGGCGGTGGCCAGCAGCGACAGCGCGTCGCCGCGGTCGTAGCGCCAGGCCTCCTTCAGCGTGTGGGTGTCGATGAGCGAGGTGACCGCCACGACGATGGTGGCGGCCAGCACGGCTTGGGGCAGGTGGTGGAAAAGGCTGGTGAAGGACGCCACCACGAGGGCCATCAGGGCTGCGGAGATCACGCCGGCCAGCGGCGTGCGGGCGCCGGCCGCGAAGTTCACCACCGAGCGCGCGAAGCCGCCGGTGACCGGGTAGCCGCCCGACACCGCACTGGCCAGGTTGGCTGCGCCCAGGCCGACCAGCTCGCGGTTGGGACGGATGCGCTCCTGCCGCTTGAGCGCAAGCGATTGCGCCACCGACACGCTTTCGACAAAACCCACCAGCGAGATCAGCAGGGCGGGCAGCAGCAGCGGCCCCAAGGTTTCCAGGCTGGGCAGGGGCACCGCCAGCGAGGGCAGGCCCTGGGGCACGGCCCCCACGATGCGCACGCCGGCCGTCTGCGCCAGGCCCAGGCCAGCCACCAGGGCCGTGGTGATCAGTACGGCCGCCATCGGGGCGAGCTTCGCGAGCAGTTCGGCCACGCCGGGGGCCACCCCCAGGCGGGTGAGGGCCTGGGCCAGGAAACGTCGGGACAGCCACAGGAAGAGCACGCTGCCTCCTCCCAGGGCCAGGGTGACCGGCTGGGTCTGCGGCAGCGCGCTGGCCAGCGCGGCGAGCGTCTCCCACACCCCGTGGGCCTGGACCCTCACGCCCAGCAGGTGCGGTAGCTGCCCCACCGCGATCACCACGGCCGAGCCGGTGATGAAGCCGCTGATGACCGGGTGGCTGAGGAAGTGCGCGAGGAAGCCCAGGCGCAGCGCCCCGAAGGCCAGCAGCATCACCCCGGACAGCAGGGCCAGCTGCATGGCCAGCGCCACATACTCGGGCGAGCCAGGCACCGCCAGCGGCTGCAGGGCGCTGGCCGTCATCAGCGAGGCCACCGCCACCGGGCCCACGGCCAGGGTCATGCTCGAGCCCAGCAGTGCATAGGCCACCAGCGGCAGCAGGCTGGCGTAGAGGCCCACCTGCGGTGGCAGGCCCGCGAGCAGGGCATAGGCCAGGCTCTGCGGGATCAGCATCACCGTGACGATGACGCCGGCCGTGAGATCGCCCGCCAGCCATTCGCGGCGGTAGTCACGCAGCCAGGCGGGCAGGGCGTGCATGGCAGGGCGTGGCTCAGGCGGCCGAGGCCCGCTTTTCGCGCATCAGTTCGCCCAACTCGTAGATCGCCATGCCCGCCAGCATCGCCACGACGAAGACGACGGCCTTCGGTTGCAGCGCTCCCAGGGACACCAGGGCCGGGCCCGGGCAGAAGCCCGCCAGGCCCCAGCCCACACCGAAGGTGAGGCTGCCCACCACGAGACGGCGGTCGATGTCGCGCCGCTGGGGCAGATGCATGGCGCCGCCCAGGAAGCTGGTGGTGCGGCGCTTGGCCACCGCGAAGGCGCCCAGGCCCACCAGGATGGCCCCGCCCATCACGAAGGCGAGCGACGGATCCCAGGCCCCGAACAGGTCGAGGAAGCCCAGCACCTTGCCCGGGTCGGTCATGCCCGAGACGATGAGCCCCACCCCGAAGAGCAGGCCCACGGTGAATTCAGTCAGGCGTTGCATGGTGACGATCCTTTCGAAGCCCTCAGGCGAAGAGGTGGCGGGCCACGAACACGGTGGCGAAGCCGGTGCCCATGAAGGCGAGGGTGGCCACCAGCGAGCGCGGCGACAGGCGCGACAGCCCGCACACGCCGTGTCCGCTGGTGCAGCCCGCGCCGTAGCGCGTGCCCAGGCCCACGAGCAGACCGGCCACCACCAGCGTGCCCCAGCCGGCATCGATGCGCACGGCCGGCAGGGTGGCCACCAGCGCGTAGGCCGCAGGTGCGGTCAGCAGGCCCAGCACGAAGGCCAGTCGCCAGGCCGAATCGGCCGGGCGGGGCCGCAACAGGCCCGCCACGATGCCGCTGATGCCCAGCACGCGGCCGTTGAGCAGGATGAACAGGGCCGAGGCCAGGCCCAGCAGCACGCCGCCGGCCAGCGACATCCAGGGGGTGAAATGGGTCCAGTCGAGGGTGATCATGGTTGACTCACTTGCAGAATTGGTCGTACAGCACGCCCATCACGGCCAGGGCCTGGGGGCTGTCGATGCGGTAGTGGATGTGCTTGCCCTCGCGGCGTGTGGCCACCAGGCCCTCGTCGCGCAGCACGCCGAGCTGCTGCGACAGCGTGGGCTGGGCGATGCCGCACAGGGTTTCGAGCTCCCCCACGCGCCGCTCACCCTGCGACAGCTCGCACAGCAGCAGCAGCCGGTCGGGGTTGGACAGCACCTTCATCAGGCGGCAGGCCGCATCGGCGGCCGCCCGGACACGGGCAGGATCGAGGACGGTGTCAGCGTGCACGGGGCCTCCCTTTGAGTTTCAGTGAAGATAGTATATTGACAAACAGAATATATGTCAATATAGTGAGTGCATCGACAACCCCCTTGCGGAGTGCGTCATGACCCCGAACGTGCAAGCCTTCTTCGACCCCGCCACCTGGACGGTCAGCTATGTCGTCTATGACCGCCCGGGCGGTCATGCGGCCGTGGTCGACTCCGTGCTCGACTACGACCCCAAGTCCGGTCGCACCCGCACCACCTCGGCCGACCGGCTGATCGACTTCGTGCGCGCCCAGGGCCTCACGGTGCAGTGGATCCTGGAAACCCATGCCCATGCCGACCACCTTTCGGCCGCCCCCTACCTGCGCCGCGAGCTGGGGGGGCGCATCGCCATCGGCGCGGCCATCACGCAGGTGCAAGACGTCTTCAAGCGTGTCTTCCACCTGGAGCCGGAGTTCCGCACCGACGGTGCCCAGTTCGACCAGTTGCTGCGGGACGGCGAGACCTTCCGCATCGGCGAGCTGGAGGCGAAGGCGATGTCCGTGCCCGGCCACACGCCGGCGTGCATGGCCTATCAGGTGGGCGACGCCGTCTTCGTGGGCGACACCCTCTTCATGCCCGACGTGGGCACGGCACGCTGCGACTTCCCCGGCGGGGACGCCCATGCGCTGTACCACTCGGTGCGCAAGCTGCTGAGCCTGCCGCCGCACACCCGGCTGTTCATGTGCCACGACTACCCACCCCAGGGCCGCGGGCCGGCCTGGGAATCCACCGTGGCCGACCAGCGGGCACACAACATCCACATCCACGACGGCGTGAGCGAGGCGGCCTTCGTCGAGATGCGCACCCGGCGCGACGCCACGCTGGAGATGCCCACGCTCATCCTGCCCTCGGTGCAGGTCAACATCCGCGCTGGCGACATGCCCCCGCCGGAGGCGAACGGCGTGTCCTACCTGAAGATCCCCGTCAACGCGCTGTGAGGGGCCTCATCCGCCCAGCGCCGGGAAGAGCTTGAGCAGCCCGTCGGCCATGATCTCCACCGCCAGCGCGGCCAGGATCAGGCCCATCAGGCGCGTCATCACGTTGATGCCGGTCTGGCCCAACAACCGCGCGATGCGCCCGGCGGCCGACAGCGCCAGGAAGGCCGCGGCACCGATCACCAGGCCGTAGCCCATCAGCACGCCCACCTGCCACCATTGCGTGGTCTGCTGCGAGTAGATCACCATCGTCGAGATGGTGGCCGGTCCGGTCAGCAGCGGGATGGTCAGCGGCACCACGGCAATGCTCGCGCCCGCATCGGCCTTCGACTCGCCCTCGTCCACATCCTCCTTGCGCGTTTCGGCCTGTTGTGCCTGCAGCATCTGCAGCGAGCTGATCAGCAACAGCATGCCCCCGCCCACCTGGAAGGAGGCGATGGAGATACCGAAGAACTCGATGATGCGCAGGCCCGCCAGCGCACTGATGGCCACCACCAGGCAGGCCGTGAGCGCACTCACGCGGATGGTGCGGCGGCGCTGCTCGGCGGTGAAGCCCTGCGTGAAATGGATGAAGAAGGGCACCACGCCGATCGGGTTGACGATGGCGAGCAGGGCGATCAGGGGCTTGAGCAGGTCCATGGCGGCGCATTCTGGACCGCCGCCTGCGGTTTGGCTATGGCGAGACGGGTTCGGCCAGGCGGTAGGCGTTGCGACCCGCCTGCTTGGCCCGGTACATCGCGGCGTCGGCGGCTTCCAGCAGGGCCTCCAGGCTCGCCCCGTGCTCGGGCCACAGCGCGATGCCGATGCTGGGCGTCACGGCAAGATGCCGCCCCCCTGCGGTCACGCCCTGGCCCAGCCGCGCAAGGATCTTGTCGGCCACCTGCAGGGCCTGGTCCGGCTGGGCCAGGTCGTCGAGCAGCACCACGAACTCGTCGCCCCCCAGCCGGGCCGGGGTGTCGGTGGCCCGCACGCAGGCGCGCAAGGCCCCGGCCACGGCCTTGAGGACCTCGTCGCCCACCGCATGGCCCAGCGTGTCGTTGATCTGCTTGAAGCGGTCGAGGTCGAGCAGCAGCACGGCGAAGTGGCGTCCATGGCGGCGTGCGCGTTCGATGCCGCGCCCGGCGCGGTCGCTCATCAGCTGCCGGTTGGGCAGGCCGGTCAGCGAGTCGTGCAGGGCCAAGCTCTCGAGCGCCTGGCGGCTGCGCTGGCGCTCCGTGATGTCCAGCGCAATGCCCAGGAAGCCGGTGATCTCGTCGTCGGCGCCACGGATCGCCGCGACCGACAGGCTCACCGGCACGCGGCTGCCGTTACGCCGGATGTAGGTCCATTCGCGCTCCTCGATCCGGCCCTCGCGGGCTGCGGCCACGAAGACCTCGAAGCCCGCGGCGATGCCCATCTCCTGTGCGCGCTCCGCCACCTCGGTGGGGTCGTGGATGAGCACCGGGGAAACCTTGCCTTCGAGTTCGTCGCGCCGGTAGCCCAGCAGGCGCTCGCCCGCGGGGTTGATGGACGTGATCAGGCCATGCGGATCGGTGGCGATGATGCACAGCGGCGAGTGCCGGATGATGGCCTCGCGCTGGGCCTGGGCCTGCCGCGCCGCCTGCTCGGCGCGGCGCTGTTCGCTGATGTCGCTGATGAGCCAGACGAAGCGGGTCTCGCCGCCGATCTCGGTGCGGTTCATCGCCACCCGCACGGTGATCTCGTGCCCATCGCGGTGCAGCCCCGGCCATTCGGCGCGCAGGTGCTCGGGCGGATCGGGCCGGGCATAGAAGGCGTCGACCTGCTCGCGCACGCGTTCGGGCATCAGCACCCGGGCCGGCTGCCCCACGAGGCTGTCACCGGCATGGCCGAACACGGTGGCCATGGCCTGGTTGACGCTGCAGATGCGGCCGTGCGCATCAGCGGTGAAGATGGCGTCGGCCGTGTGGTCCATCACGGCGCGGATGCGTGCCTCGTCGTCGCGGTGCACCTGGCTCATGCTTTCGGCCAGGGCCAGGGCCCGCTGGCGGGTGCCCAGCAGCACGAGCACCAGGGCGGCGGCCAGCACGCTGGCCAGCCCACCCCCCAGGCCGATGATCCACGTCCGGCTGGGGCCTGCGGCCAGCTCGAAGGCGGGCAGGCTGCTCAGGCGCAGGCTCCAGGCGTGCTGCGCCAGCATGATGGTCTCGCTGGCTGCGTGCCGGGGTTGCCAGTGGGGGATGGACGCGCCCAGTTCGGCCCGGCGGCTGAAGAGCAGGGCCTGCGGGTCGGTCCCGGGGCCGTCGAACAGCTCGATCGCCAGGTCCTCGGCCATGTCTGCGAGCACTGCCTGCATCAGGTCGCCCATGCGAAAGGGGCTGTAGACATAGCCCTGCAGGGCCTCGCGCCGCTGTGCCACCGTCTGCGTGGGAGCACCCGCGCGGTAGACCGCCAGGTAGAGCAGGGTGCCCGCCTGGGCGCTGCGCTCGTTCTCCTGCACCAGCGTCACCTTGCCCGACAACGCCGGCTGCCCGGTGTCGCGCGTGGTTTCCATCGCTGCGCGGCGCACCGGCTCGGCAAACATGTCGTAGCCGAAGGCGCGCAGGTTGCGGCCGCTGAAGGGCTCGAGGTAGACGATGGCGGTGTAGGCATCGCGTGGGCCGGCCGGGCGCACTTGATAGCCCGGATGGCCTTCGGACCGGACGGCGGCCTCGTGGGCGGCCACGTCCTCCGGGCGAAGGTGCACCGCATACCCCAGGCCCTGGACGCCGGGGTAGCTCTCCTGCAGGTGCAGGTGCTCGGCAAAGGCCTGCCACTGCTCCCTGTCGACCTGGGGCTGCGCGGCCCACAGGCCCACGCCGGCACGCAGCAACTGCTCGTGGTCGAACATGCGGGTGCGCAGGGTTGAGAGCACCTCGTCGACCCTGCGCTCGAAGCGCTGGCGTTCGGCGGCGCGTTCGGCGTCCCGGGTCAGCCAGGCGGAGGCCCCGGTCAGGGCCAGGCCGCACAGCAGCACGGCGGCTGCAGCGAACCGGTGGCGAGAGGGGGGCGACGAGGGCATGGCACAGGGGTTTCGGCCGGGCGGGACAGCCCTTGAGCCCTCTGCTTAACGATTCTGCGCATCAATCGGTGCACAGGCCGGGTTTCAGCGCCCCCCGCCCACATCGATGATGGCGCCGGTCGTGTAGCTGGCCGCGTCTGACAGCAGCCACACGATCGCCTCGGCCACCTCCTCGGGGCGCCCCGGGCGCTGCATCGGAATGAGCGGGGCCAGCCGCCAGGCGCGGTCGGGCTGGCCGCCGCTGGCGTGGATGCCGGTGTCGGTGATGCCCGGGCGCACGCCGTTCACGCGCACGCCTTCGGCGGCCACCTCCTTGGACAGGCCGATGGTCAGCGTGTCGATGGCGCCCTTGCTGGCGGCATAGTCCACGTACTCGCCCGGGCTGCCCAGGCGGGCGGCCACCGAGGAGACATTGACGATGGCCCCACCGGTGCCGCCGTAGCGCGTGCTCATGCGGCGCACCGCCTGCTGGGCGCACCAGATGCTGCCGTACACATTGGTGGCGAACATGCGCTGCAGCCGCTCGGCATCGACTTCGTCCAGGCGCGCTTTCGCGCCCACGATGCCGGCGTTGTTCACCAGGCCTGTCAGCGGCCCGGCTTCGCGGTCGATGGTCTCGAAAAGCCGCGCGACATCGGCCTGCACGGCCACATCGGCCTGGGCCAGCAGGGCCCGCACACCCAGGGCTGTGGCCTGAGTGGCCACCGCTTGCGCGGCCTGCTCGTCGCGGGCGTAGTGGATGACGACGTCATGGCCTTCCCGGGCGCAGGCCAATGCGGTGGCGGCGCCGATGCCGCGGCTGGCGCCGGTGATGAGGGTGAGAGGGCGTGCCATGGCCGCCGATTGTGCCGCGCCTGGCTGGTGCGTGTTGCGCACGAGGGCCTACGGACAAGCCCGTACAGCCCGGCGACCCGGGCGGCGCTACAGTGAACTGAACAAAAACCTTCGATCTGAACGATCGTCCGACAGGAGACACGCCATGAAGCGCCGCAGTTTTCTCGCCGCCTCCACCGCTTCGGTGGGCACCCTGGCCTTTCCCGCCCTGGTGCGCGCGCAAGGATTGGAGAAGCCCCGGATGACCATCGCCGTGGGCGGCAAGAACCTGCTGTACTACCTGCCGCTGACGGTGGCCGAAACCCTGGGCTACTTCAAGGACGAGGGCCTGGATCTGACGATTGCCGACTTCGCCGGCGGCTCGCGCGCGCTGCAGGCCGTGGTGGGCGGCAGCGCCGATGTGGTCTCGGGCGCTTTCGAGCACACCGTCAACATGCAGGCCAAGGGCCAGCGCATGCGTGCCTTCGTGCTGCAGGGGCGCGCGCCGCAGATCGTGCTGGGCGTGAACCCCAAGACCCTGCCCAACTTCAAATCGGTGGCCGACCTCAAGGGCAAGAAGATCGGCGTGACTGCACCGGGCTCGTCCACCAACGTGATGGTCAACTTCGTGCTGGCCAAGGCGGGCCTCAAGCCCAGCGACGTGTCCATCATCGGCGTGGGCGCTGCAAGCGGCGCCGTGGCGGCGATGCGCTCGGGGCAGATCGACGCCATCTCCAACCTCGACCCGGTCATCACGCTGCTGCAGCGCTCGGGCGACCTGAAGATCGTCACCGACACCCGCATCGTGAAGGAAGCCGACCAGGTCTTCGGCGGCCCCATGCCGGCCGGCTGCCTGTATGCGCCGCAGGCTTTCCTCGACAAGAACCCCAACACGGCCCAGGCGCTCACCAACGCCATCGTGCGTGCCAACAGGTGGATCCAGCAGGCCGGCCCGTCGGACATCGTCAAGGCCGTCCCGGAAAGCTACCTGCTGGGCGACCGCGCGGTCTACATCGACGCCTTCCTGGCCGCCAAGGGCGCGCTCTCGCCCGACGGCAGCATCCCCGATGCCGGCGCCGATACGGCGCTGCGGGCCCTGCGCAGCATCGACGAGTCGCTCAACAATGTGCAGTTCGACCTCAAGGCCGTCTACACCAACGACTTCGTGAAGAAAGCCAACGCGAAGTACCCGAAGGCATGACGGCGCCGGCACTTTCTTTGCAGGACATCACCTGCACCTTCGTCAGCCGGGAAGACAAGACGCAGCGCTACACGGCCGTGCGCGATGTCACGCTGACCATCGCACCCGGCGAGTTCGTCTCGGTGGTGGGCCCCACGGGCTGCGGCAAGAGCACCCTCTTGAACGTGGGTGCGGGCCTGCTGGCGCCCAGCAGCGGCCGCGTCGAGGTCTTCGGCCAGCCGCTGGACGGCATCAACACCCGCGCCGGCTACATGTTCCAGGCCGACTCGCTGATGCCCTGGCGCACGGCGGTCGAAAACGTGATGGCCGGGCTCGAGTTTCGCGGCGTGCCGGATGCGCGCGAGCAGGCCGAGCACTGGCTCAAGCGCGTGGGCCTGGGCGGCTTCGGCGACCGCTACCCCCATCAGCTCTCGGGCGGCATGCGCAAGCGCACCAGCCTGGCCCAGACGCTGGTGCTCGACCCCGACATCATCCTGATGGATGAACCCTTCTCGGCCCTGGACATCCAGACCCGCCAGCTGATGGAAAACGAGGTGCTGCAGCTCTGGGCCGAGAAGAAAAAAGCGGTGCTCTTCATCACCCACGACCTGGACGA
>CAZKGD010000092.1:0-10817 GCA_964552215.1 uncultured Caldimonas sp. | reverse complement strand
CTGGCCCTGACGGCCGACACTGCCGCTCCGACGCTCACCATCACCGCCGTCGACACCCTGCTGTCCGCCGGCGAGTCGACTTCGGTCACCTTCAGCTTCAGTGAGGCGGTGGCCAGCTTCGAGGCGTCCGACATCACTGTGAGTGGTGGGACCCTCTCGGGGCTAAGCACCCCCGACAACATCACCTGGACGGCCACTTTTACGCAATCGGGCAGTGATGCGCCCAGCATCGTCGTGAGCGCCGGGTCCTACACCGATGTGGCCGGCAACGCCGGCAGCGGTGCGGCCCTGGCCCTGACCGCTGACATCGCAGCTCCGATCGTCGACCTGGATGCCTCTGCGCCCGGCACGGGCTACAACGTCACCTTCACCGAGAACGGCAGCCCGGTGTCCATTGGCGATATCGATCTGTCCATCATCGACACCGATTCCACCACGTTGTCGGGGGCCGTCGTCACGCTGAGCAACCCACAGGCTGCCGACGTGCTCCTGGTGGGCTCACTGCCCGCCGGAATCACCGCCAGCGTGTCAGGGAATGTGGTTTCCCTGACCGGGATGGCATCGCTGTCTGATTACGAAATTGCGCTTCGGTCCATCAGTTTTGAGAACACCAGCGAAGCTCCTGATACCACCCCGCGCACGATCTCGGTCACGGTGACGGATGTGAACGGCAATGCCTCAGTCCCCGCGATCGCGACGGTGGAGGTCGTCTCCGTTGATGACGCTCCCGTGCACAACCTGCCGGGCCCGGTAACGATGCTTGAGGATTCGCAGATCTACCTGCTGCCGGGCACGTATGTCACCGACATCGACAGCGACACGATCACGACAACGGTGAGTGTCCCCGCGGGGATCATCGTGCTGGGATCCACCGATGGAATCACGGTGTCCGGCAACGGGACAGGCTCGGTGAGCCTGAGTGGATCGCCTGCAGCAGTGAATGCCGCTCTGATCTGGACCACCTACACCCCCCCGCAGGACTACAACGGAGTGGTGGATATCACGGTCACCACGACGGATGGGACCAGCACTGTCACGGACACCCTGAATGTCACCATCACCCCGGTCAACGATGCGCCTGTGGCTGTGGACGACAGTTTCACCACGGCTGAGGATACGGCCATCACCATCACACCGGCCCAGCTGCTAGCCAACGACACCGATGTCGATGGCGATTCGCTGTCCGTCGTCACGATCCACGGAATCACCAACGGCACCGTGTCGGTCGTTGGCGGCAACATCGTCTTCACGCCGAACGCCAACTATCACGGCCCGGCCTCCTTCAACTACACCATCAGCGATGGACGAGGCGGATTCAGCACGGCCCGTGCGACGATCGACGTGCTGTCCGTCGATGACCTGCCCGAAACTGCCGACGTCAACGCCTCCGGCGCTGAGGACGCCGTGGTCGCCATTGCCTTGTCGGGCAGCGATGTGGATAACGTCATCACGGGCTACGTGATCGAGACACTGCCTGACAACGGCGTCCTCTACCGCGACGCATCGCTGAGCCAAGCCGTCGCGGCTGGTGACGTGGTGAGCGAAACCACTTTGTACTTCCGACCGGCCGACAACTGGAATGGCAGCACCAGCTTCCAGTACGCGGCGCAGAACGACGCGGGCATATCCGATCCGACACCTGCCACGGTCGTGATCACCATCACCCCGGTCAATGATGCGCCGGTGGCGGTGAATGACAGCTTCACCACGGCCGAGGACACGGCCATCACCATCACACCAGCCCAGCTGCTGGCCAACGACACCGATGTCGATGGCGATTCGCTGTCCGTCGTCACGATCCACGGAATCACCAACGGCACCGTGTCGGTCGTTGGCGGCAACATCGTCTTCACGCCGAACGCCAACTATCATGGCCCGGCCTCCTTCAACTACACCATCAGCGACGGACGAGGCGGATTCAGTTCTGCCACCGCGAACATTTCAGTCACGCCCGTCAACGATACGCCGCTGGCCGTTGACGACAGCCCAGGAACGCTGGCTGGCCTACGCGGCGAGTACTACGCTTACGCAGAAGGGGCAGACGGCCCTAATCTGACCTCGGTCACGCAGGTGCGCAATTTCATTGCAGCCAACACGGCCGATGCGGTCTTCAACGCCACCACACTGAACTACACGCAGATCAGCGGAAATCTTGGGGCTGACGGCCGACTCCAGACCTTTCTGGGGCCCGATGCGGCATCCCTGAGCGTGGATCCGGTGAACAGCAGCGACGCCATCCTTCGTTTTACGGGGACGCTAGACCTCGCAGCAGGCACCTACATCTTCCGCGTGCGTGCTGACGATGGCTATGCCATCTTCGTCGATGGCGTAGTCGTGGCCCAGGTCAATGCGAACCAGTCGCCTACGACAACGACGCATGCCGCCGTCAATATTCCCACGAGCGGTGCACATGGCATCGAGATCGTTTATTGGGATCAGGGCGGCCAGGCGGTGTTTTCCGTGGAGCTCAGTGCAGACAACGGTGTCAGCTTCCAGCCGCTGAACCAGTACACCTTGAATCACCCGACCTACACCACGGCAGAGGACACCGCGCTTGTCATTTCCACGAGCTCCCTGCTGGCCAACGACACCGATCCTGACGGTGATACGCTGAGCGTCGTCTCGGTACAAGGTGCCGTGAACGGCAGCGTCGCACTCGTGGGAGGGCAGATCGTTTTCACGCCTGCCGCTGACCATCATGGGCCCGCCTCCTTCACCTACACCGTCTCAGACGGTAGCGGGGGCACGTCCACGGCCACCGTGTCGCTGAACGTGCTATCGGTCAACGATCTGCCCACAACCGCCAACGTGGCCATCACAGGTGCTGAAGACACCGTGCTGACCGTCACGCTCAGTGGCGCCGACATCGACGGCACGATTGCAGGCTACGTCATCAGCAGTCTTCCTGCCAACGGCACGCTGTACGCCGACGCCGGGCTGACGCAAGCCATCACCGCCGGCAGCTTGGTGGCCGGATCGACTGTCTACTTCCGTCCGAACTCCAACTGGAACGGCTCTACCACCTTCCAGTATGCCGCACGCGACAACGAAGGCGGCACTGACAGCAGCCCAGCAACCGCCACTCTCAACGTGACGGCGGTGAACGATGCCCCAGTGAACAGCGTGCCAGGCGCCCAGACATTCAACGAAGACACTTCGCGGGTGTTCTCCGTTGCCAACGGCAACTCCATCACCGTGGCCGACGTTGATAGCGCTTCGCTCACAACGACGCTGTCGGTCGGCCAGGGTACGCTGACCCTTGGCTCCACGAGCGGTGTCACCGTGACCGGCAATGGAACTGGTACAGTCATACTGTCCGGTTCAGCCACTGCCATCAATGCGGCGCTCAACGGCACGACCTACACGCCTGCCGCCAACGTGCACGGCTCGGCGACCTTGTCCGTGACCACCAGCGATGGCTCGTTGAGCAGTACCAACACGGTGTCCCTGAACATCGCTGCGGTGGCGGACGCTCCGCTGCTGGGCGCCCAGGGAGTCATTCAAGTGCTGACACCCGGTAGTACAGCGATCGGCACGGGTGCAGATATGACCACGCCCTTCAACCGCGGAACCAACTACGGCAATGGTGTCTCTGCGGCGAACCTGGAGGCGGAACTTGGTCTTTCCCCGGGTTCATTGAGCCAGTTCAATCCACCCGGTTCCCACACTGGGAACGTAGCAGCCGTCGATGGCAAGCTGACCACGGCAAACTACAGCCTCAGCGCCGGCACAACCGTTAATTTCAACTGGAGCTTCCTCAATGGAGAGAACAATGCCGGCGAGATCCAGAGGGGTTACAACGACCTCGTGATCCTCGTCGTCACCGATCCGGCTGGCAATCGCCAGGCCATCCAGATCACCTCCTCTGAGCAGGCGGGCGCCGGTACGGGCACGGTGAACGGCACATACGGCTACACGGCGACGTCCGCAGGTTCCTACAAATTCGACTGGGTGATCGTCAACGGACTCGATGCCGGCAAAGACTCAAGACTCCAGATTTCCAGTACGACTTTCTCGACTGGTGGAGTGGCCCATGGCAGCCCGGTGGCGTTGCCGATTTTTGCGGCGCTCACGGATAACGATGGCTCGGAAACCCTCTCACTGACAGTCTCGGGTGTGCCCAGCGGAGCTCGACTGTCTGCGGGTACCGACCTGGGAGGCGGTCAGTGGAGCCTGAGCCCCGCCAATCTGAGCGGGCTTCAACTGCTGCCTGCACCAGGATACGTCGGGTCGTTCAATCTGAACATCACGGCCACTGCTACGGAAGCGTCCAATGGGAGCACTGCGAACACCACGCAGAGCATCAGCATCACCATCGACCAAACGACGAACACTGTTCACCAAGCCACCCAGGAAGGCGAGACTCTTGCTGGGGGCACCGGCAACGACCTGATCCATGGTTATGCCGGCAACGACACGATCGATGCGGGTGGCGGCAACGACATCCTGCACGGTGGCGTAGGCAATGACACCCTCAACGGCGGAGCCGGCAACGATATCCTGTATGGAGGAGCCGGTAACGACACGCTCAACGGCGGCGAAGGGAACGATGTGCTCTACGGTGGTGCCGGCAGCGACACCCTGACGGGTGGGGCAGGATCGGACGTTTTCGCCTGGACGCTGTCGGATCGAGGAACGCCGGGGTCCGCACCGATCGACACCATCACTGACTTCAACAACTCACCCGGTGGGGACGTTCTCGACCTGCGAGACCTGCTGGTCGGAGAGCATGCCGGCAACCTGAGCAACTACCTGCACTTCAGTGCATCCGGTGGCAGCACCACGATCTCGATCAGTACCACGGGTGCCTTCGCGAGTGGGTTCTCGACCAGCGCAGTCGACCAGGTGATTCAGATCAACAACATCGATCTGGTGGGCACTTTCACGAGCGACCAGCAGGTCATCCAGGATCTGCTGACGCGTGGCAAACTGCTCAGCGACTGAAGGCGCCGATGGCCTGCGCTGGTGCTCAGGCCACCGCCGGGCCCGTTGCGCCGTCCAGGCCGCAGGCCCATAGCGCCCCGAGGTCCGCCGGGTCCGAGATGCCCTCGGCATACACCTGCAAGCCCAGCCCATGGGCCAGGGTGGCCGTGCTGCGAAGGAAGTTGCACACTGCCGGGTGCTGGGCCGCGCCGCGAGCGAATCGCGCATCGATCTTCACGAAGTCGAGCCCCATCTCGTACAGACGATCGATGCGAGCCAGATGCTCGCCCGCATGCTCCAGGCCGAGCCGCACGCCGGAACCCTTGAGCTGTTGCGCCAGTTCGCGCACCAGCATCGGGTGTTGCACAGCAGCCGATTCAGGCAGGTCCAGCCAGAGCTGGCTTGCGGCCGTTCGGCCTGCATTCAGCACCTCGCGCAAGCGCACGCCAAAGCCCGGCGCATGCAGCGAAGCGGTGGCCAGGTTGACGCCACGCGGTTGACCATCCGAGGCGATGCGACGTAGCGCTTCACCTACCGCACACATATCCACGGCGTCGGTTGAGCGAGTGCGCAGGGCCAGCGGCAGCCAGACCGCGGCAGGTTCATAGTCTCCGCCCGGTGCAAGCTGCATGCGCAGCGGGCATTCGTGGTGAACCAGTCCGCCCGCCGCGTTGCGCACGGGATAGTGACCCAACGTAATGCGATGGCCGCTCAACGCGTCGGCCAGCGAGCGTCTCCAGGCCGCTTCGCCGCCGGGCACCCCGGCCGGAGCGTCCCTGTCGTGAGCAAACCCCGCGAAAGGCCCCAAGGCTTCGGCGCGTGCCAACCCCTCGTCCGCACGTGCAAGCACCGCCGACAGGGTTTCGCCATGCTGGTAACTGGTCGCCGCCACCACAAGCGACGCCTGCGTATCACCTTGCGCAAGGCAGACCTGGCGAAGCGCTTCGCACAGGGAATCCAGTGCAGCGCCGTGCATCTGGTGCGCAGGCAGGATCATCGCGAAGTCGGACCCATTGAGTCTTCCCAAGGCAGATTCGGGCACACCATCGGCAGCCTGTCGCAGCGTTCGGGCAATCTCCACCAGCAAGTCATCGGTCTGTCGGTGCCCCAGGCGTGCATTCACTGCCGCAAGATCGTTCAACCGCACCAGAACGACGCTGCCATCGGACGCCGCATCGTCCTGACCCAGCATCAGTTCAAGGGTGGTGAGCAACGGCTGGCGCAGCAGCACCCCGGTCAAAGGGTCGCGACTCGCCTGGCGACGGAAGGTCTCGACCTGTGAAGCCTGCTCCTCGAAAGCCTGTTTCACCCGCTGCACCATCGCATTCATCGCCCGCGTCAGGCGCTGCAACTCGGGCACGCGGGGCTCATCCACCGTCAGGTACTGACCGTTCACCAGCGCCTGAGCCTGACGCACGGTCGATCCCAAAGGGCGACGGATTCCGCCCACCATGAAGTGACCCACGAGGCCGGCCAACGCGCCCACCACAGACAACCAGACCATGGCCTGCACCGTCGCGCGCCAGAGATCGCGATAGGCATACGCCGCGTGGCTCACGACCGTGACCGCACCCAGAGCCTGCCAGCCGTCGGACACCTGGGCCACACCGGGAACCGAGTCGAGCGGCACCAAGCCCACGAACCAGGCCGGTGCCTCGATGGGCACCCGTTGCATCCGCCGTTCGATCAGCCGCCCGTCACTGCCCTGCAGGCTGACGCGCTCGTAGAAGCCCGTATCGAACTGCGCGGCCACCAGCAATTCCATCAGTTCCCAGTCACCGCCCTGCTGGGACAGTGACAGTGCCAGAGCCGCCGCGTTGTCGCTGTTCTTCACACGCAATTGAGTCTGAACGTACTCGCGCGCAGAAACGATGGTGACTGCGAAGCTGCCGGCGAACGCCAGCACCACGGTCGCCACCACCACCAGCCACATCTGTCGGATCAGCGACATGCCCACTCTCCGGTCACATTCTTCATGGAAGGAAGCCCTCCCGACGGGCCTTGGACAGCACCTCCCGCCAGCGGGACAGCCGCGCCGTCGGGTCGCCTGCAGCCGGCCCGCCGACACCTTGCCAGAGGCCTTCGGTGTTGAAACTGAATACAGGAGTGAGGTCCGGCCGACGCGATGCGGGCCGGATCTCATCGATCAGGTTGTCCAGAATGAGGGGCTCAGCCGCGGAGTCGGCATAGTAGGCCAACACCATGTGGGCCTGATTCACGCCGCCGGGGCCACCGATGCGGGCGCGGACGTAGACCAGCCTCATGCGGGCGGCAGGCACTCCCGCGCTGAGCAAGGTGAAATACTTGGACAGCGCGAAATCCTCGCAATCGCCGGCACCTTGATGCAGGGTCTCCAAGGGGCTGGCCCAGTGGTCTGCCACGCCCCAGACCTGTGCATCCTCGCGGAAAGCCACACGCAGATTGAAGAATCGGTTCACGTCCGCGAGCATACGCGGCTCGTCCATGCGGTCCAGCTCGGCCAGCAACGTCATCAGCGCCTGGCCACCCGAGACAGCCTGCGGGCCCAGGGCCTGTGCGGCCCGCATCAAGCGCTGAGCGTCAGGGGCCGATACCGCCCAGGCCATCAGCAAGGCCAGCAACGTTGCCCCCAGACATGCCACCATCGGCCGACTCGAGGCACGCCTGGGAACGGCGAGCCCGCGCAATACCACGGGGCGGAGGGTGCATGCAGACATATCAGGCCGCAAGCCTAGCGCGAACCCATGGATCATGCGATGGAAGATGCAGGGAGATGTGCCAACTAATCCGGAGTGCCTCACAAGAGGCCAGGCCCAAGACCCATCGAGCCGCGAGCCCTGGGGAATCTTCGTGACGTATTCCACGAACCCCCCTCATGCGAGGGGGAAGCGAAATCTGCCCCCTCGCTAGACTGCCCGTGCCCATCATGAATGAAGTCCCGATGATCACCCGCCTGCGCCCCCTCTCCTTCAGCCTGCTCTTGGCCGCCGCCTGTGCCCAGGCCCAGACGCCTTCGACTGCCGTCTTGCCACCGGCGCTACAGGACGTCGCCCGCAGTGCCCTGCAGACGAATCCGGACGTGGCTGCCCGCCTCAACGCCTACCGGGCTGCCGAACATGAAAGCGACGCAGCCCGTTCGGCCTACCGCCCAAGGCTCGACCTCACCGCCAATGCAGGCCGCGAACGCGATCGCTTCAGCAACCGCACCCCCGCTACTGACACGCTTGATCGCACGGGTGTCTCCCTGGGCCTCACCCAGGTGCTGTGGGACGGTCTGGCGGGCCGCAGCGACCAGCGCCGTGCCGATCACGGCCGCATGGTGCGCTACTTTGAGTTGGTCGACACCTCGGAACAGGTGGCGCTCGAGGCACTGCGCGCCCACTACGACGTGGCTCGCTTCCGCGATCTCGTCCGTCTTGCAGAAGACAACTACGTCCAGCACAAGGCATCGTTCGACCAGATCCAGCAGCGCTTCAAGGCCGGTATTGGACGTGGTGTCGATCTGGAGCAGGCGGGTGCACGCTTGGCGCTGGCCGACGCCAACCTCAATACCGAGATCGCCAACCTGCATGACGTCACCGCACGCTACCAGCGCATCGTGGGCCAACTGCCACCGCGCACGGTGATGGCGGCCGAGCTTGATTCACTGCAGTCCCCTGCCTCGAGCCAAGCCGTCCTGGATGCCGCCTTGGGCCGCAGCGCGGCCGTCTCGGCCGCCGTCGAGAACCTGCGTGCAGCCCGCTCACAGGCTTCGTTGCGCCAGGCCGCCTACCAGCCCCGCGTCGAAGCGCGCGTAAGAACCGGCGCGGGCCACAACTATGAAGGCCTTGCTGGGCAGAAGCGCGATACCGTGGGTGAGGTCGTGCTCAACTGGAACCTGTACAACGGCGGCGCAGATCAGGCTCGCGTGCGCCAGGCAGCCAGCCTCATGAACCAGGCGGCCGATGAGCGCGACGCCGCCTGCCGCGACGTCATCCAGACGGCCAGCATCGCCTACAACGACACTCGAAAGCTGGTCGATCAGCTTCAGTACTTGGAGGCCAATCAGGTCGCCATCGAGAAGGCGCGCAACGCCTATCGCAGCCAGTTCGATATCGGTCAGCGCAGCCTGCTGGATCTGCTCAACGCCGAGAACGAGCTCTACACGGCACGACGCGCCTACGCCAATGCCCGCCACGACCTGGACATCGCCCGGTTGCGCACCCGCGCAGCCATGGGCGAGCTGCTGCCCTCGCTGGGCCTGAGCCGACCCCTCGCAGAGAACGCACCTGATGCAACATGGTCGGCCGGGGAGGATGGCGCCCAGCGATGCCCGGTCAGCGTGCCGGCCTTCGAGACCACCCCGCGATCCGAACTTGACGAACGAGCCCGCAAACTGCTCGGGACGACGTCCAAACCCGCCCCTCCGCCCCTACCACCGTCCACCACGGGGGCGGCACCTTCTGCCCCCGCCGCAGCACAGCAGGATGTTCCCCCGGCCGCCGTGAACAGCGTACTCCAACAGCTGGACGGCTGGGCTTCGGCATGGCGCGCCAAGGACCTGCCGCGCTACATGGGCTTCTACTCCCCGCGCTTCGAGCCCGCGACCATGACATATGACCAATGGCTCGCACAGCGACGCGTGAGGGTGACCAAACCCGGCCCCATCGGCCTCAAGCTCGACGATATCCGCACCCGCGCGCTCGCGCCGGACACCATCGAGACGGCGTTCGAACAGACCTACACCTCTCAGGACTACAGCGACCGGATGCAGAAGGTCCTGACATGGCGACAGGAAAGCACGCAGTGGCTCATCCAGCGGGAAACCAACCGCTGAACAAGCACTGGCGTTGTGCGCGGTCAGGCCGGCGAGGATCTCAAGCCGTAGACCTTGCCATCGAAGAACACGTATTCCGCGCGGAGCAACGCCGCCCCCTGCTCGCCCTTGAATGTGAATCCCAGCACGGAGAGCTGAGCGCCCACAGGCACCTGAGGCATCTGCCACTGGTTCAGACGGAACAGCGGGGCCAGTTCGATCTCCCATCGCGGGTCCTTGCGTGCGGGCAACACCGCCTTGGCGAGCAAGGCCGTTCCGTCCACCGGAGCGCTTTGACGCGGCAGTTCGCGCCGAGCCAGATCTGAGGGCAACTGCAGGTCATTCGGCACCTCCAGCACCAGCTCGGCATGGGGATTGCGCCATCGCACCTCCACCGCCCGCCCCTCCAGATAAATGGGCCGATCCTGGTCGAAACTGCTCCATCCGTGATGTGCCCAACTCCAACCAGACCACCCGACGGCGCTCAACGCCGCACCCGTCCTCAGGAAGTTTCGTCTATCCATCGTCCTTCTCCATCACCAGTAGCCAATCCAGCGCCCGCAGGTGATCACCAGCAGCCAGATCAGCGTGGAGGCCAGCATCAGGCCCCGGGCCATACCGTCCATGCGCTCCAGCGATCCACGCGCATGGAACAGGGCCGCATTGCAACCCGCCAGCATCAGCAGGAACATCTTGGCTGTGAACGCGCGATTGGCCAGCAGTTCCATCGGCGCCGTGGCAAACATCACCAGGCCAGAGACCGCAGCCAGGCCAAAGCCAGCCAGGGCGAGCGTGAGGCTCAGTCGAGCCAGCGGTGCCACCGGCACCTGGCTGGCCCACCCCCACACACGCAACTCCAGCAGCACGAGGTTGCCGAGCAGCAAAGCGATGCCCACGATGTGCACCACCTCGAGCATCGGATAGGCCCAGGGGTGGCTAGCCAGCGCAGCGAACATGGAAGCGGGCACGCGAGATCATGCGTGCAATGTAGCCAAGGTGGCGTAAGCGCGCCGGGTACAAAGCAAAAAGCCCGGTGTCTTGTGGACACCGGGCTCTGCCGTTCTATGGTCGGGGTGGCGGGATTCGAACTCGCGACCCCTTGCACCCCATGCAAGTGCGC
>CAZKGD010000091.1:0-11431 GCA_964552215.1 uncultured Caldimonas sp. | reverse complement strand
GCTGCATCACGCCGATGCCGCCGGTGAGCAGCGTGCTCACCAGGCCCAGTGCCGCAATCCAGCTCAGATGCCGGTTGCGGATGCCGTCGTACAGGCCCCAGCCCAGCGGGAAGGCCAGGGCCAGCAGCAGCGCACGCACGGGGCCCAGGTGCTCGGCCCCGCTGAGCTTCATCAGGATCACTGCCGGGATCACGATCGCGATCGCGACTTCGAGCAGCGGGTTGTTCTGGCGCTTGGGAGTCATCGGGAAGGACTTCAGGACACAAACCCCGTAGCTTAGCCGCCGGGACGGGATGACCCGGCGTCCTGCAGGGCGATCACCCCTGCCTCGCGCAGCGCCTCGATCTCGCCGTTGCGGTAGCCCAGCTCGTGCAGCAGCTCGTCGCTGTGCTCGCCGATGGACGGTGGCGCGCGCCGCAAGGGCGGGCGCTGTCCGTCGAGGGTCAGCGGGAGCAGGGGCACGGCGGTGTCCACGGCGTGGCCACCGCCGTGGGTGTCGCCGGCCAGGTGCACCGGGGCCAGGCCGCCCGTGGCGCGCAGGTGGGGGTCGTCGAAGAGCTCGTGCGGGCGCGTGATGGGCGCAAACGGCAGGCCGTGGGTCTCGAAGCGGCGGGCGATCTCGTCGGCGGGAAAAGGGGCCAGTTCTTCGCGCAGGCGAGGCAGCAGCCAGTCGCGCGCGCGCACACGGTCGTTGTTGCTGCGCAGCCGCTCGTCAGCCGCCAGCGCCTCCAGGCCGAAGGCGGCGCAGAAGGTGGCCCACTGCGCATCGGACACCACGGCCAGGAAGATCTGCCCGCCGTCCCGCGCGGTGAAGACGTCGTAGAGGCCCCAGGCCGAGATGCGCGCGGGCATGGGGGCGGCGGGGCGGCCCGTCACCGCGAACTGCATCATGTGCTGGGCCACGAGGAAGACGTTGTTCTCGAAGAGCGCGGCCTGTACCTCCTGGCCGCGGCCGGTCTTCTCGCGCCGGGCCAGCGCCGCCATCGCGCCCAGCGCACCGAAGAGGCCCCCCATGATGTCGTTCACGCTGCTGCCTGCGCGCAGCGGCTGGCCCGGTGGGCCGGTCATGTAGGCCAGCCCGCCCATCATCTGCACCACCTCGTCCAGCGCGGTGCGGTGCTCGTAGGGGCCGGGCAGGAAGCCCTTGTGCGACACGTAGACCAGCCGCGGGTTCAGGGCCGAGAGCGAGGGGTAGTCGAGCCCCAGTGCCGCCATGGCGCCGGGCTTGAAGTTCTCGCAGAACACGTCGGCTGTGGCCACGAGCCGCAGCAGCACCTCGCGCCCGCGCGCATCCTTCAGGTCCACCGCAAGGCTGCGCTTGTTGCGGTTGAACATCGCGAAGAAGCCCGCGCCCGAGCCCAGCAGCCGGCGCGTGGGGTCGCCGCCGGGAGGCTCGATCTTGATGACGTCGGCACCCAGGTCGCCCAGCAGCAGACCGCAGCTCGGGCCCATCACCATGTGCGTGAGCTCGACCACCCGCAGGCCGGCATACGGCAGGTGATCGTCGGAAGGGTCCGTCGGGTTCATGGGGCTGGACAGTGCGCTGGCATGCAAGCATAGTCCAGCCGGTTCCATTGATTGCGCACACCATGAAGAAAGCCTCCACCGCCACCGTGTCCACGCTGTCCGGCTACGACGGCACCTTGCTGAGCCTGCGCACCTGGCCGGCGCCCGAGGGCCGTGTGCGTGGCACCGTGCTGATCGTGCACGGTTTGGGCGAGCACAGTGCGCGCTACGAGCACGTGGCCACGCGTCTGCGCGAGTGGGGCTTCCAGGCGGTGGGCTACGACCATCGGGGCCATGGCCTGTCGCTGGGCCCGCGTGGCAGCCTGCAAAAGGACGACGACCTGCTCACCGACCTGGCCACCGTGATCGATCCGGTGCGCGAGCAGCATCCTGGGCCCTTTCTGCTCTTCGGCCACAGCATGGGCGGGCTCACGGTGGCGCGGTTCGTGGCGGGTGAGCTGCGCCCGGTGGATGCCGTGATGCTGTCCTCGCCGGCCCTGGACATCGGCCTGTCGACGCTGCAGCGCGGGGCGCTCAAGGCCAGCTACAGCCTCACGCCCACGCTGCAGCTGCCCAACGGCCTGGACGCGAACGGCGTTTCGCGCGATGCCGACGAGGTGGTCGCCTACAAGAACGACCCGCTGGTGCACGACAAGATCACGCCGCGGCTGGTGAATTTCATGCTGCAAGGGGGTGAGTTCGTGCGCGCCCGCGCCCCGCAGTGGAAACACCCCACGCTGCTGATGTGGGCCGGGGCCGACCGCCTGGTGCGCCCGGCTGGCAGCGCCACCTTTGCGGCCCTGGCACCGAAGGACCTGGTGCAGGCGCACCCCTTCGAGGGCTACTTCCACGAGCTGGTGAACGAGCCGCTGGAGGCCCGCGAGAAGGTCTTCGACACGATGCGCGGCTGGCTGGACGAGCGCTTCCCGCGCACCCAGGGATAGTTGTCGGGATCGTTCACACCTGAAACATCCCCGCTGAAACATACCCAGATCGGCACGTCCGGGGTGTCCGGCCTACACTGTGCGGATTCCTCCTGACGCCGTTCCAAGGAGCCCCGCATGAACGCCCCCGACCGCCTGCCGCTCAACCCCCTGGCCGACCCCGACGGCCTGCAAGCCTTCGTCAACGAGATCTGGGATCGCGAGATCGTCCCGCTGCTGTCCGACTACATCGCGATCCCCGCGAAGTCGCCGGCCTTCGACCCGCAGTGGGTGCACAACGATCATCTCGAGACCGTGGTGCGCAATGCGGCGGCCTGGGTGGAAAGCAAGAAGGTCGCGGGCCTGACGCTGGAGGTGGTGCGCCTCGCCGACGCCGCCGGGCGGCCGCGCACGCCGGTGATCTTCTTCGAGGTGCCCGCCACGAAGACGGGCAGTACCGACACCGTGCTGATGTACGGCCACCTCGACAAGCAACCCGAATTCAGCGGCTGGCGTTCCGACCTCGGCCCCTGGACGCCCAAGTACGAGGACGGCAAGCTCTATGGCCGCGGCGGGGCCGATGACGGGTATGCCGTCTATGCCTCCATCACCGCGCTGCTGGCCCTGCAGCGCCAGGGCATCCCGCACCCGCGCGTGGTGGGGATCATCGAGACCTGCGAGGAAAGCGGCTCCTACGACCTGCCGGCCTACATCGATGCCTTGCGCCCACGCCTGGGCGAAGTGAGCCTGGTGGTGTGCCTCGACTCCGGCGCCGGCAACTACGACCAGCTGTGGCTCACCACCTCGCTGCGCGGCATGGTCAGCGGCGTGCTCAAGGTGGAGGTGCTCACCGAAGGCGTGCACTCGGGCGATGCGAGCGGCCTGGTGCCCTCGAGCTTCCGCATCCTGCGCCGCCTGCTCGACCGCCTGGAGGACAGCGCCACCGGCCGCCTGTTGCCCGAGAGCTTCCACTGCGAGATCCCGGCCGAACGCATCGACCAGGCCCAGGCCACCGCGCAGATCCTGGGCGACGAGGTCTGGAAGCGCTTCCCCTGGGCCTGCGGCGCCGACGGCGCCTTCACCCTGCCCACCACCACCGACCCCGCCGAAGCCCTGCTGCGCCGCACCTGGAAACCCACGCTCAGCGTGACCGGCGCCGAAGGCTTCCCCGCCCTGGGCAATGCCGGCAACGTGCTGCGCCCCTACACGGCCTTTAAGCTGTCGCTGCGCCTGCCCCCGCTGGTGGATGGCGCAAAGGCCGCGCAGGAACTGAAAGCCCTGCTCGAAGCCGACCCGCCTCACCAGGCCAAGGTCACCTTCCACAGCGACCATGGCGCGGCCACCGGCTGGAACGCGCCCACGCTCGCGCCCTGGCTGCACCAGGCGCTCGATTCGGCCTCGCAGTCCTTCTACGGTGCGCCGGTGGGCTTCATCGGCCAGGGCGGCACCATTCCCTTGATGAGTCTGCTGCAGCAGGGCTTCCCCAAGGCGCAGATGATGGTCTGCGGCGTGCTGGGCCCCAAGAGCAATGCTCATGGGCCCAACGAATTCCTGCACGTGCCCTATGGCAAGAAGCTCACGGCGGCCGTGGCCGGCGTGATGGCGGCGATGCCCTGAAGGACGATCGATGAAGCTGATGCGCCACGGCGAACCCGGCCGCGAACGCCCGGCCCTGGTCGATGCCCAAGGCCAGGTGCGCGACCTCTCCGGCGTGATCCCCGACATCACCGCACAGACGCTCATGCCCGAAGGGCTGGGCCTGCTGCGACAGGTCGATCCCTCCACGCTGCCGGTCATCGCCTCGCCCGGGCGCATCGCGCCGCCCTGGGCGGGCCTGGGCAAGTTCATCGGGGTGGGCCTGAACTACAGCGACCACGCGGCCGAGGCCGGCATGCCCGTGCCCCAGGAGCCCATCCTTTTCCTCAAGCCCAACGACTGCGTGGTGGGCGCGAACGACACCGTCGTGCTGCCTCAAGGCTCGCTCAAGGGCGACTGGGAGGTGGAGCTGGGCGTCGTGATCGGCCGCACGGCGCGCTACGTGAGCGAAAGCGACGCGCTGCACTATGTGGCTGGCTATTGCGTGGTGAACGATGTGTCGGAACGCGAATACCAGCTCGAACGCGGCGGCCAGTGGGACAAGGGCAAGGGCTGCGACACCTTCGGCCCGGTGGGCCCCTGGCTCGTCACCGCCGACGAGGTGGGCGACCCGCAGGCCCTGGACCTGTGGCTCGACCTCAACGGCGAGCCGCGCCAGCGCGGCAGCACCCGCACCATGGTCTTCGGCGTGGCCGAACTCGTGAGCTACATCAGCCGCTTCATGACCTTGCGCCCCGGCGACCTCATCACCACCGGCACGCCCCCCGGCGTGGGCATGGGCGCCAAGCCCCAGCGCTTCCTGCGCGACGGCGACGAACTGCGCCTGGGCATCACCGGCCTGGGCGAGCAGCGCCAGCGCGTGCGCGCCTGGGATGCGTCGCTGCTGCGCGACTGAAGCGCAGGATCAGGCCGCGGCCACGCGGCGCTGCGCCATCAGCCACACGATGCCGCCGGCCACCAGGGCCACGGGCAGCAGCGAGCCCCAGTTGAGCCAGGTCCAGCCCTGCGAGGTGATGAGTGCGCCCGAGGCAAAGGACGTGACGGCCATCGTGCTCATCACCCAGAAGTCCATCGCGGCCTGGGCGGTGGTGCGTTCCTCGGGGCGGTAGGCCTCGGTGAAGAGCGTCGTGCCCCCCACGTAGAGGAAATTCCAGCCCACGCCCAGCAGCAGCAGCGCGATGAGGAACTGCATCAGGTCCACCCCCGATAGGGCCACGGCGATGCAGCCCAGGTTGAGCGCCACGCCGGCCCACAGCACCTTGACCACGCCGAAGCGCTTGACCAGGTGGCCGGTGAAGAAGCTGGGCACGAACATGCCCAGCACATGCCACTCCAGCACCAGCGCGGTGTGGCGGAACTCGTGGTGGTGGTGCTGCATGGCGATCGGTGTGGCGGCCATCAGCAGGTTCATCACGCCAAAGCCCAGCGCAGCACACATCACCGCCACGATGAAGACCGGCTGTCGCGCGATCTCGCGCAAGGGGCGCCCCGGGCGAGCCGGGTCGGCCTTGGGCAGGGCGGGGAAGTGGATGAAGCTCAGCACGGCGAGTGACAGCAGCGCCACGCCGGCCAGCGCGGCATAGGCGCCGGCAAAAGGCACGCTGAACCAGTCACGCGTGTAATGCGCCAGGTTGGGGCCGATCACCGCGCCCAGGATGCCGCCGGCCAGCACCCAGGAGATGGCCTTTTCCTTCGCGGCCGGCGGCACCAGCTCGACGGCCGCAAAGCGGTAGAGCGCGGCATTGGCGTTGTAGTAGCCGGCAATGACCGTGGCCGCCACCAGCAGCCAGAACTGGCTCGTGGCCGCCGCGTAGGCGCACAGCGCGGCCGCGCCAATGGCCACCAGGAGCCCGGCCTGGAAGGAACGCTTGCGGCCCCAGGCCCGCTGCGTGCGGGCCACCACCCCGGTGGCCAGGGCACCGCCCACCACATAGCCCATCACCGGCAGGGTGGCCATCCAGGCCACCGGCGCCAGCGCCAGCCCCACCAGCCCGTTGATGGCGATGAAGGTGACGTTGTTGGTCATGAAGAAGCCCTGACACAGCGTCAGGAGCCAGAGGTGGCGGTTCATGGCGGCGGTTCGGGGACGGGGTGCCCCGAGTGTCGCCGCAAACGTGAACGGCCGTCAGACCACTGCAAGGGCCGCGAGCACGGCCAGTGGGGCGGTTTCGGCGCGCAGCACGCGCGGGCCCAGGTTCACGGGGCGATGGCCGAGACCGCGGGCCAGGTCTTCCTCGGCGGGGCTCAGGCCGCCTTCGGGGCCGCTCAGCAGGACCAGGGAGCCCTCGGCCGGCAGTTCGCGCAGCGCCTGCGGCAGCGGTGCCGCGTCATCGCGCAGGCTGAGCACCCAGCGCGTGGCACCGGTATCGAGGGCCGCCAGGCCCTCCCGCAGTGGCTGCACCCCATGAACGGCGGGCACGCGGGTGCGCCCGCTCTGTTCGGCCGCAGCCACGGCTACGCCCTGCCAGTGGGCCTGTTTCTTCTGCGCGCGCTCGCCGGCCAGGCGCAGCACCGAGCGTTCGCACACCAAGGGTGCGAAGGCGGCCGCCCCGAGTTCGGTGGCCTTCTCCACCAGCCAGTCCATGCGCTCGTTCGCGGGCATGCCCGCGGCCAGCGTCACGTGCCGGGGCAGCTCGCGGTTGATGTCCAGGGGGTGATCGAGGCGGACTTCCACCTCCTGGCGGCCCATGCGCGTGACGGTGGCGGTCCACTCGCCACCCTGGCCGTTGAAAAGGACAAGACCGTCACCGGGTTGCAGGCGAAGCACCTGCACGTGCCGGGACGGTCCGGGGGGGAGGGTCAGCGACTGGCTGGGGGCCAGTGGGAGATCGACGAAAAGACGGGGCATCGCTTGGCACACTGCAGGCAAGACCGCAGTGTGCCAAAGCCGGGCCCGTCACAGGGTGGCTTCGCCGCCGAAGTTCACGCCGTTGCGCAGGGCCTCGCGGGCCTCGGCGCGCACCTCGGCGCGGGTCACGGTGTTGGAGGCTGCGGCGTCCGGAAACACCGTGGCTTCGCCGGCGAAGAGGACGTCGCGGTCGGCAGCGGCCGCCTGGGCCTTCACCTCGGCGCGGGTCAGGGTCGAGGCAGGTGCCTCGGGGAACACGGTGGCTTCCTGAGCCAGGGCGCCAAAGGAGGCGGTGAGGGCGACGACAGCGGCGATGAGCGACTTGTTCATGATGGGATCCTTTCGATTCGTGAGGGGCCCGTCGACTTGGACGGGCCTGGAAGTCCATACGCGAGGGGCGGCGGGGATGGATGCATCCCTGCTGGCCCCAGGGGGATCAGCTGCCCGAGCGTTGGGCACGCAGGTGGGCGATGGCTTCGGCACGCACTTCCTCACGGGTGCGCACGCTGGCGAAGCGCTCCTCGGGGAAGTAGGTGGCTTCGCCGCCGAAGCTGAAGCCCTCGCTCAGGGCCTGACGCGCCTCGGCACGCACTTCGGCGCGGCTGCGGGGCTGGGCCGCCACAGTGGCTTGCGGGAACACGGTGGCTTCACCGGCAAACACCACGGCGCGGTCGGCGGCATCGGCCTGGGCCTTGACTTCGGCGCGGGTCAGGGTTGAGCTTGCGGGGGTGTCGGCGAAGATCGTGGCTTCCTGGGCGAAGGCACCGGCAGCGAAACCAGCGGAGAGGACGGCAGCGATCAAGGTCTTGGCGTTCATGATGAGAGCTCCATATTGAGGGTTTCCGAATCGGGCCGGACGGGCTCATCCTGAGCGGCCCCTCGGTGAACCGGCCGTCTTGTGGAGGGCATCGGGTTCATCGATGGGGAGAACTTTAGGTGTTAACCCTGAACGGAAAAACGTCTTGGACTTCAATGAACAATTGCGGAATCTGCAAGGAACTCAGGACTTGAAATGGATCGATTGCACTCCATGCGCATATTCGCGAAGGTGATCGAGGTGGGCGGCTTTGCCGCCGCGGCGCGCGCCCTGGACCTCTCGGCCGCCGTGGTCACCCGGGCGGTGGCCGACCTGGAGACCCACCTGGGGGCCCGGCTGATCCAGCGCACCACGCGCCGCCTGAGCCTCACGGACACCGGCGAGGCCTACCTCGACCGGGTCCGCCAGATCCTCGCCGACGTGGAGGAGGCCGAGGCGGTGACCCAGGCCGCCGTGCGGGAGCCGGCCGGTCACCTGCGCGTGGTGTGCCCACCGGCCTTTGCCGTGCACCAGCTGGCCAAGCACCTGCCACGGTTTCGGGCGCGCTACCCGCAGGTCTCGCTCGAGCTCACCGTGCCCGGGCCGGTGGAGACCGTGCACGAATCCCACGACGTGAGCATCCTGATGCTGGGCTCCAAGCCGCTGGACGGCCATTTCGTCGCCAAACGCCTGGCCCGCTCCGAGGTCATCACGTGTGCCGCCCCGGAATACCTCGAGCGTCGAGGCCGGCCGCGGCACCCGTCGGAGCTGGCCGGCCACGACTCTCTCCTGCCGCCCCCGAGCATCCTGCAGGGAGGCATCAGCTTCCAGCGGGGGGTGGACGTCCGGGGGCATGCGGAGGAAACCGTGGTGCACGAGCCGCAGGCCACCGTGCTGAGCACGGCCCACCTGGACACCACCTACGCTGCTGCCCTGGCCGGCATGGGCATCGCCGGCCTGCCCTCCTTCGTTGTCGCCGATACCCTCCTGGAGCACGCCCTCGAGCGGGTGCTGCCCGAGTGGCAGGTCCTCACGACGCAGATCTATGCGGCCATCCCCACGCGCAAGCATCTTCCGGCACGCACACGGGCCTTCCTCGACTTCCTGGTCGAGACCTTCGGCGGCGAGGACCACGATCCCTGGCTGGCCGCAGCGGGATGCGAGACCCCGGGGTACTGGTGCGGCCCGGCGGTGGGCGACATCGCCCTGCGAGCCGCGATGGCCTGACTCAGAAGGTGTAGCCCACCTGGCGGTGTTCGCCCGCCACCTTCTCGAGCAGCTGGGCCAGCGCTGCGAACTCGCGGTAACGGCTGGCCACGCGGTGGGCATGGCGCCACACCAGCGGCAGGTCCTTCAGGTAGCCCTCCTTGCCGTCGCGGTGATAGAGGCGGCAGAAGATGCCCAGCACCTTCAGGTGGCGCTGCAGGCCCATCCATTCCATGTCGCGCCAGAACTCGCCGAAATCGGCCTGCACCGGCAGGCCGGCGCGGCGCGCGCCCTCCCAGTAGCGGACGGCCCAGTCGATCTGCTGGGCTTCGTCCCATTCGACATAGGCGTCGCGCAGCAGCGAGACCAGGTCGTAGGTGATGGGGCCCCAGACGGCGTCCTGGAAGTCGAGCACGCCCGGATTGCCCGCGCTGCCGGGTGCGCCGCACACCATCAGGTTGCGGCAGTGGTAGTCGCGGTGCACCAGCACGGCCGGCTGGGCCAGGGCGTTGGCCAGCAGGTGCTCGAAGCTGTGTTCGAGCACGGCCTGTTCCTTCTCGGTCAGCACCAGGCCCTGGTGGCGGGCGATGTACCAGTCGGGGAAGAGTTGCATCTCGCGCAGCAGCAGCGCGCGGTCATAGGCCGGGACCTGCGTGCGGGCCTCGAGACCTTGCAGCCTCACCAGTGCGACCAGGGCGTCGCGGTAGAGCGCGTCGGTCTGATCGGGGCGGTCGTTGAGGGCCTGCAGGTAGGTGGTCGAGCCGAGGTCGGACAGCAGCATGAAGCCGTCGGCCTCGTGCCAGGCCAGGATCTCGGGGGCCTGCAGGCCGGCGGTGCGCAGCAGGCGGGCCAGTTGGACGAAGGGGCGGCAGTCTTCGTGGCTGGGCGGGGCGTCCATCACGATGCGTGTGCCGTGGGCGGTGTCGATGCGCAGGTAGCGGCGGAAGCTCGCGTCCGCGCTGGCCGGACGCACCGAGCCGGGCACGAGCCCCAGGCCGTCCAGGCTGTCCAGCCAGGCATGGAAGGCTCGCTCGCGGGCGGGGTCGTTCCACGACACGGCCGAGGCAGGGGAGGAAGCAGGGGTGGCGGGCTCGATCGGGCTCATGCACAGGTCGTGAAATAATCGATCGATTCTACAAACCCCCGCCGGCGCCCTCGGCGGACAAAGCCTGCAGCTTCGCTTTGCCACGCCTCGTCCTGTCTGCTCGTCTTCCATTGATGGCCTGGGCGCTGGCGGGTGCCTGCGCGACGGCTGCGCCCGCTGAGGAGGCGCCTGCGCCCGTGCCCATTGTGTTGCGCGCGCAGGAACTGAGCGGCCAGGTGGGCGGGCCCACGGTCGCCCAAGGCGAGGTGGCGCTGTCGCAGGGGCCGGTGGAGATCGAGGCCGACCGCCTGGAGTACGACCCTGGCACCGGCGTGGCCAAGGCGCAGGGGCACGTGGTCGTGCGTCGCGACGGCAATGTCTTTCGCGGCCCGGAGCTGCAACTGCAGATCGAGCGCTACGAGGGCTTCTTCCTGCACCCGGCCTATCACTTCGAGGTCACTGGCGCCGGCGGGCAGGCCGCGCGGCTGGACTTCCTCGGCCGCGATCAGGTGGCGGCCATCGACGCGACCTATTCCAGCTGCACACCGGACGACACCGGCAACTACGCCTGGGTGCTCGAAGCCAGCGGCGTGAAGCTCGATTTCGAGAACAACGAAGGTGTGGCCACCGGCGCCGTCCTGCGCTTCTACGGCGTGCCCATCCTCGGGGCACCGGTGCTCAGCTTTCCCATCACCGACGCACGCAAGTCGGGCTGGCTGCCGCCGTCGATCAACCTCGACAGCCGCAGCGGCCTCGAAGTGGCGGTGCCCTACTACTGGAACATCGCTCCGCAGCTGGACATGACGCTCACACCCAGCCTGTCCACGCGCCGTGGTGCCGGGCTGGGCAGCGAGCTGCGCTATCTGCTGCCGAACCACTCGGGCGAGTTGCAGCTCGAGCTGCTGCCCAATGACCGGACGACCGGCGAGCGTCGCGATCTGCTGCACCTGCAGCATCGTGGTGCACTCCCGCTGGAGGGGCGCTACCGCTGGACCCACACCCGCGCGTCCGATGACGACTACTGGAAGGATTTCGAGCGCAACATCCCCAGCCTCACGCCGCGACTGCTGGTCAGCGACCTGCGCACCGACTGGGGCGGGGCGGGACGCTGGCAGGCCTACGCCCGTGCGCAGCGCTGGCAGGTGCTGCAGGACCTGGATGCACCGATCGATGCCCCCTATGCCCGTGCACCCCAGCTGGGGCTGCGCCGCAGCTGGGGCGGGGCCATGGGGCCGAGATTCGACCTCGAACTCGAATACAACCGCTTCGAACTTCCCGACGCCGCCGCCGGACGGCCCGAGGGGCAGCGCGCGCATGCGCTGGGGCGCCTGTCCTGGCCGCTGTTCGACACGCCCGGCGCCTTCCTCACCCCGCGCGTGGACTTCAATGCCGCCAGCTACCGCCTGGACGAGCCCATCCTGAGCGGCGGGCGCGATCGCGCGTCCCGGTTCATCCCCAGCGTCAGCCTCGAC
>CAZKGD010000090.1:0-11650 GCA_964552215.1 uncultured Caldimonas sp. | reverse complement strand
CGCTCCCATCCGCATCTGTTCTCAAAACAGGTTAGGAATCATCCGGGACCCGACACCTAACCCCACGTATATGGACTCCCCCGCGATCGCACGGATTTGATCGATGAGGCCTGTGGGGAAGATGCCCCTGCAGTCATCTATCCGGCATCTGCGGTGGGACCAAAGGTGTCCCGCGCCGACATGGAATCTGCATCCCCGAGGCACCACACGATGCAAGCGGCAGGCGCAGCTCCGAGTGCTCGGCCCCGCAAGACATGCTCATCCCAGCCCACGACCTGAAGCTGATCGCAGAAGGACGCATCTCCGCGCTCTTCCGGCGGTGGGTCAAACCCACCGTCAAGTCCGGCGGCACGCTTCGCACGACGGTGGGGGTGCTTGCCATCGAGTCGGTGGAGCCTGTCTTGGAATCCGACCTCACGGTTTCGGACGCTCGCGCCGCAGGGTTGCCCGGCCTGGATGCATTGCGCGCCGAGCTGGGCAAGCGCCCGCAAGGGGTGGTGTACCGCATCCGCATTCGTTGGCAGGGCGCAGACCCTCGGACGGAGCTGAGCAACAACACCGAGGTGTCGCCCCAGGAGCTTGAGCAACTGCGCGCCAAGCTCGCCCGGCTGGACCAGGCTTCCAAGCACGGCGCCTGGACGTTCAAGACGATGTGTGCACTGCATGAGGCGCCCGGCCGCTGTGCGGCCGACTTGGCGCAGCAACTGGGGTTCGAGAAGGAATGGCTCAAGCTCAGCATTCGCAAGCTCAAGGAGCTGGGCTTCACGCAGAGCCTTGGAACCGGCTACCGGGTGTCGCCGCGCGGCGAGGCGTTCTTGTCCAAGGGTGCAAGCCAGGGCGAGCCGGCCTGATCCTGCTGCGCCGGGGTCACCCACAGTGGCCCCCTGCATGGGCCGCGAACAGGGTCTTGGTGGCGTCGGCGCCCACGAACACAATCTTCATGGACTTTCTCTTCCTCCCATCTCTCACTCAGAAAGGACGATGAAGCCATGAAGATCCATGCCTACCTCAACTTCGGCGGCAAGGCCGAGGAAGCCATGCGCTTCTACGCGAAGGTTCTTGGCGGCAAGCTGTCGGAGGTTTTCCGGTTCAGCGCGATGCCCAAGGAAGAAGGCTTCGAACTCACGCCCGAGCAGCAGAACCTTGTCATGCACGGCAGCCTCGATTTCGAGGACGGCCAGATGATCATGGCCAGCGACAGGATCGCGGGCATGGGCCCCGAGCCTGTGGACGGGAACAACTTCTCCCTCTCTGTCCACCCGCACAGCAAGCAGGAAGCCGACCGCATCTTCAACGCGCTCGCCGAAGGCGGCACGGTCACCATGCCGATGGCCGACCAGTTCTGGGGCGACTACTTCGGCGCGCTGACCGACCGCTTCGGCATCGGCTGGATGGTGAACTACTCGCCAGTGGACTCCTCACCCAAGTGACCTCTTCGTCGATTTGCCTGATTGACGACAGCCGCCGGCATTCACTGGGGGGCACGGACCAGGCTGAGCAGTTCGTCCACGTCCCATTGGTCGTCGGCGTGCGTCCCATACTTCGACGCGCGCACGATGCCCTCGCCGTCCACCAGGAAGTCGGCGGGTAAACCGATCATGCCGTTTTCGGCCCTGCGGTAGAAGCGGCGTTGCGTGAGCACCCAGCGCGCGCCGTTCAGCACCACGCGGGGATGAAAAAGCGAGCGCAGCGACTTCTGGACCCCCCAGCGGCGGTAGTGATGCATGCCGGCATCGGCGACGCAGTCGAATGGAAGCTGGGCCTGGTACTTCATCATCTCCTCGGGTGTGGAGTGAAAGAAGACGATCTGGTGCACGCCCGCGGCCTCGATCTCGGGTTGCCGCTTTGCCATGGTCATCAGATGGAAGTTGCACACGGGGCAACCCGCGAACCGGCGAAACTGCAGGTGCACCCAACGTGCCCGCCCGCCGGGCACAGACACGGGAAGGCCGTGAATGGTGGTGGCATCCAGGGAGGGCGCCCGGGCACCAGGTTCCAGGAGGTTCATTGACGGCCCCGTTAAAGTACGATGTACGTATTAGAACCAGCTCACTCCCCAACCGTCAACTGCAACCATGGGTCGACCGGCAAGATTCACGCGAGAAGAGCTGCAGGCCAAAGCGCTTTCCATCGTCGACGAGCACGGCCTGGAGGCGCTGTCCATGCGCTCGCTCGCACAGGCGCTCGGCACAGGGGCAATGACGCTGTACAACTACGTGGGCACACGAGAGGAACTCGACGTGCTGGTGGTCGAGGCCGTGGCTGGCAAGGCAACGTGGGTTGTGCCGCAAGGCTGTCGCTGGGAAGAGGAACTCGTTGTCATCGCCCGGGCCCTGTGGAGCGCCGTCCGGGCGCATCCTCACGCCGTCCCCCTCATCCTCACCTGCCGCAGCCGTTCGCCAGCGACGCTGCGTGTGGCCGAGGCGCTACTGGCCAGCATCGCGCGCGCGGGCCTGCAGGGCGACGGCCTGCTCATTGCCTTCAGGAGTGTGATGGCCCTGATCATTGGCCTGGCCCAGGGCGAGCTGGCCGGCCCGCTGGCTTTGCGAGCCGGTGAGTCTGCCGAGGAAACGATCGAGCGCTTCCGCTCGTTGCCGGCGGATTGTTTCCCCTGCCTGCGCGAAGCCGCCGACGCCGCCGCATCCAGCAACCCCGACCATGAGTTCAATGAGTCGCTGCGCCTGCTGATCGCCGGCATCAAGAACGCCAAGACCCGCTAGGGCCGCGGTTGGGTGCCGCGATGGCGTCTGCGCTTCGCGACCGTTCTCTTTGCTGTACCCTGCCAACCGCCACATGCCGCCGCGCGGCCAGCGCCAGGCTGGCAGCATGGCCGCTGCCGGCAGCAAGCCTCTACCCAAGGAAAGATCAGGAGACAGTCCATGTTCAGTCACGTGATGGTCGGGTCCAACGACATCGAACGTTCGAAGAGGTTCTATGACGCCGTGCTGGGTGTGCTCGGCGCGGGGGAGCCCTTCCGGAACCAGAATCGCACCGGGCAGACGCGGTTGTTCTACCGGCACAACGGCGCGACGTTCTGCGTGAGCGAGCCGATCGACGGGGCGCCGGCCACGGCCGCCAATGGTGGGACCATCGGGTTCAAGTGCGAGTCGCCCGAGCAGGTGCGCCAGTTCCACGACACGGCGCTTGCGCACGGTGGAACGTCGATCGAAGACCCGCCGGGCCTGCGTGACGACAAGCTGGGCGCCTTGCACCTGGCCTATGTGCGGGACCCGGACGGCAACAAGCTCTGCGCACTGCACAGGCCGAAGTAGGCGCACGAGGCACCTTGCCTTGTTGAGCCAGGCTGCCGTATGCGCGTGCAGGGGCAGCCACCAGCGAAACCACTCAGCCTCTCAGGTGAGGCAGGTACTGCGCGACCACCGTCTCGACCAGCCGCGCCTGCAGGGCGTCTCGCGAGCGCTTGATGGCTTCGCGGCCTTCGAGCTTGGACATCCACGTCTTGAAGCGGACGAAGTGCATGGGATGCAAGGTGTGCATGCGGGCCATGGTGCCGTTGGTGGCCACGACCACCGCTGAGAAGCGCGGAGCGTCCATCAGCAGATGGGCCTTTGGTGCCTGGACGGCGTAGAAGTCTTCCTCTGCATCGCTCAGCTTGACGGGGTGAGGGTCGTCCGCCGTCTGCTCACGGCGCAGGATGTCGATCTCGAAGCCATCCTTGTTGACCGCCGTGTAGAGCTGCTTGGCCCGCCGGCGGAACGTCTTGTCCACTTGCTGGAACACGCCCAGCATCGAGCTGTCGATGCGCTGCAGGGTGGTGGCGAACTGCAGGCGCTTGCGCACGTCCCACAAAAGGTCGATGTCCCGGGTGGCCAGCGCGTCGGCAGCGAAGCGCACGCCCGCAGCCGCCTCGTAGGCGTACAGCGCATGTGTGCCGACGACGCGGAAGTGTTCGGACAAGCCGCTGGCCTCGAGCTTGGTCAGAACGGCCACCACCAACGGATCGACCCGGCCCACCCGCAGGGCGCGGTTCATGCGGCGATGCAGTTCCAGGGATTCCTTCAGGCCTTTCAACCGCTCGGCGGCCTCGGCCTTGCGTTGCACGAACCGCTCGTAGATGGCTTCGGTTTCGGGCGAGCGACGCCCCAGGCTGGTGTCGGAGCCGCTCGCAGACTTGCGCACCAGGTAGGCCGCCGCCGGATCGCCTGTGGGAGACTTGTGCCAGTACATGGACCCGCGTACCTGGACGGCCTCGGCCTGAGCCTCTTCCCAGGCCTCGAACGTTGCCACCGCGTCGATGTACTGACGCGCTGCATTGGCGTCGATCTCCAGGATTTCGCTGTTCGAGTCCATTTTGTTGATTATTAGCGAAATTCGTTGTTTGACAATGGTTTAGGTTAAGACCGCCATGCTCACCCCCGAACAGTTCTTCGGCTTCCTGCTGGCCGCCCTCCTCATCACCGCCTCGCCGGGCCCGGACAACCTCATGGTGCTGGGCATGGGCATCTCCAAGGGGCGGCGCCACGGGGTGGCGTTTGGCCTGGGGTGTGCGCTGGGCTGCCTGAGCCACACGGTGCTGGCGGTCATCGGCGTGAGCGCGGTGATCGCGGCCTCGCCCACGGCTTTCCTGGCGCTGAAGATCGGCGGCGGGCTCTACCTGATCTGGCTGGGCATCCAGGCGCTGCGCAGCCGCGGCGGGGCGCAGGTGGCGCGTGACGGCCTGGGGGAGGAATCGCTGGCGAGGCTCTTCTTCAAGGGGGTGTTGGCCAACGCCATCAACCCCAAGGTGGTGCTGTTCTTCCTGTCCTTCCTGCCGCAGTTCGTGGTGCCCGCGAATGGCCAGGTGGGCTGGCAGATGGCGCAGCTGGGCCTCGTCTTCACCGCACAGGCCGCCCTCCTGTTTTCGCTGCTGGGGCTGTTCTCGGGCACCATCGGCCAGTGGCTGCAGAAGACGCCGCGCATCGGCCTGTGGCTCGACCGCATCGCCGGCGTCGTCTTCGTGGGGCTGGGGCTGCGGCTGATCGTCTCGCGCTGAGCGGGGAGGGAGGGAGCTGTCACCGAACCGTCACACGCACGCCCTATGATTCGATAATCATCGAAACATCGACGGATTGCAGACCATGAGCGGTTCTTCTTGGCGTGTGGGCATCAACGGCATGGGCCGCATCGGGCGTCTGGCCTTGCGGGCGGCGTTTGGCGCGGCTGAACGGCCGGCCGACGACCCGCGGGCCGGCAACCGGCTGGAGGTGGTGCACCTCAACGAGATCAAGGGCGGCGCCGCCGCCACCGCCCACCTGCTGGCCTTCGACAGCGTGCAGGGCCGCTGGCGCGAGCGCATCGAAGCCGAGGGTGAGGCAGCGGTGCACATCGGCGATCGGCGCCTGGGCTTCAGCGCCCACGCCACGCCGGGCGAGGTGCCCTGGGGCGATCTGGGGGTGGACGTGGTGCTGGAATGCACCGGCAAGTTCCTCACGCCCGAGACGCTGCAAGGCCACCTCGACCGTGGCGCCAAGCGTGTGATCGTGGCGGCGCCGGTGAAGGTGGGCGAGGTGCTGAACATCGTCGTGGGCGTGAACCACGGCCTGTACGACCCGGCGAAGCACCGCATCGTGACGGCGGCGAGCTGCACCACCAACTGCCTCGCGCCGGTGGTGAAGGTGGTGCACGAGGCCCTGGGCATCCGCCATGGGCAGATCACCACCATCCACGACCCCACCAACACCAACCTCGTGGTGGACGCGCCCCACAAGGACCTGCGCCGCGCCCGCAGCGCGATGCTGAGCCTGGCGCCCACCACCACGGGCAGCGCCACGGCGATCGCGCTGATCTACCCCGAGCTGAAAGGCAAGCTCAATGGCCATGCGGTGCGCGCCCCCGTGCTCAATGCCTCGCTCACCGACTGCGTGTTCGAGCTGCAGCGCGCCACCACACCTGCGGAGGTGAACGCGCTGTTCAAGGCCGCCGCCGCCGACGGGCCGCTGGCGGGCATCCTGGGCTATGAGGAGCGCCCCCTGGTGAGCGCCGACTATGCCCGCGACACGCGCAGCAGCATCGTGGATGCGCCCAGCACCATGGTGACCGACGGCACGCTGCTGAAGGTCTATGCCTGGTACGACAACGAGATGGGCTATGCCTGCCGCATGGTGGATCTGGCTTGCCACCTGCACGCGCAGGGCCTGTGAGGCGCACCCGATGAATGCCGGTACTCGCAACTACGCCCTGGTCACTGCATCGTACTGGGGCTTCACGCTCACCGACGGCGCCTTGCGCATGCTGGTGCTGCTGCACTTCTACCAGCTGGGCTACTCGCCCTTCACGCTGGCTTTCCTCTTCCTGCTGTATGAAGCGGCCGGTGTGGTGGCCAACCTCATCGGCGGCTGGCTGGCCACACGATTCGGCATTGCGCGCATGCTGGCCGTGGGCCTGGCCACGCAGATCACCGGCTTCCTGCTGCTCTCGGCGCTGTCGCCCACCTGGACGGCCGCGGCCAGCGTGGCCTGGGTGGTGATGGCACAGGGCATCTGCGGGGTGGCCAAGGACCTCACCAAGACTTCAGCCAAGTCGGCCATCAAGCTCACGGCGGGCGAGGCCTCGGGCCAGCTCTTCAAGTGGGTGGCCTTCTTCACCGGCAGCAAGAACGCCATGAAGGGCGTGGGCTTCTTCCTGGGCGGCGTGATGCTGCAGTCGCTGGGGTTCCAGCACTCCCTGTGGCTGATGGCGGCGCTGCTGGCGGTGGTGTTCGTGGGCGTGGTGGCGTTCGTGCCGCCGCTGATGGGCAAGAGCCGCGCGTCGAAGTCGGCGCGTGAGCTGTTCGCCAAGAACCGCGGCATCAACCTGCTGGCTGCGGCGCGCGTGGCGCTGTTCGGCGCGCGCGACGTGTGGTTCGTGGTGGGGGTGCCGGTGTTCCTGTACGCCTCGGGCTGGAACTTCACGATGGTGGGCAGCTTCCTCGCGGCCTGGACCATCGGCTACGGCGCCGTGCAGGCCTTGGCCCCGCAGATCGTGCGGCGCAGCGACGACGGCCTGAGCCACGAGGTGCCGGCGGCGCGCTGGTGGTCGGCCGCGCTGGCGGCCGTGCCGCTGGTGCTGGCCGTGCTCGTGGCGGCCGAGGTGCCGCAGCTCGAATGGGTGGTGGTGGGCGGCCTCGCGGTGTTCGGCTTTGCGTTTGCCATCAACTCCTCGGTGCACTCCTATCTGGTGCTTGCCTACGCCGGCAGCGAAAAGGCCGCCGAGGACGTGGGCTTCTATTACGCGGCCAATGCGCTGGGCCGCTTCTTCGGCACGCTGATGTCGGGCCTGCTCTACCAGTGGGGCGGGCTGTCGTGGTCGCTGGCGGGCTCGGCTGCGATGCTGCTGGCCTGCTGGGCCGTGACCCTGGCGCTGCCCACGTCCACCCGCCAGACGGCACCGGCGCACTGAAGGGAACCCGCATGGCCACCACCGCCTTCCCCGCCGCCTCGCCCCCGATCGACACCGTGGACGAAACCGCCGCGCTGCTGGCCATGGCTGCCCTGGCCCAGGGCGCGCGGCTGCGCATCTTCCGCACCCTGGTGGGTGCCGGCCCCTCGGGCATGACCCCGGGCGACCTCGCGGCCACGCTGGGCGTGACGGCCTCGACGCTGTCCTTCCACCTGAAGGAGCTGATGCACGCCGGCCTGGTGAGCCAGGAGCGTGACGGCCGTCACCTCATCTACCGCCCCGAGATCGCACGCATGAACGGGCTGCTGGCCTACCTCACCCAGCATTGCTGCCAGGGCGAGGACTGCGGTCTCACCCCCGTGGCGGCGCCCGGGGGCCGCGGCTGCACCACCTGTTGACGTCCACAAGCAAAGGTCCGACATGAACACGTCCGGCAAGGTCTACAACGTCCTCTTCATCTGCACCCACAACTCGGCGCGCTCGGTCATGGCCGAAGGCCTGCTGAACAGCCTGGCGCGCGGGGGCTTCCGCGCCCACTCGGCCGGCAGCCATCCGGCGGGCTTCATCCAGCCGCTGGCGCTGCAGACGCTGGCGAAGCTGCAGGTGCCCACCGACGGGTTCCGCAGCAAGGACTGGTCGGAGTTCGCCCAGCCCGGCGCACCGGCGATGGACTTCGTGTTCACCGTGTGCGACCAGGCCGCCGGCGAGGTGTGCCCCGTGTGGCCCGGCCAGCCCATGACGGCCCACTGGGGCGTGCCCGACCCTTCGCGGGTGGAGGGCAGCGACGAGCTGAGGGCCCGCGCCTACTGGGACACCGCCACCACCCTGAAGCGCCGCATCGAGCTGATGCTGGCCCTGCCGCTGGCCTCGCTCGACCGGCTCGCCATCCAGCGCGAGATCACCGACATCGGCCAGCGCTGAACGCCGCCATGGGGCTGTTCGAACGCTACCTCACCGTGTGGGTGGGGCTGGGCATCCTGGCCGGCGTGGGGCTGGGGCTGGTGGTGCCCGGCGCCTTCCAGCTCATTGCCGCGATGGAGTTCGCGCATGTGAATCTGGTGGTGGCCGTGTTCATCTGGGTGATGATCTATCCGATGATGATCCAGATCGACTGGTCGGCCGTGCGCCAGGTGGGCCAGCGGCCGCGGGGTCTGGCGCTCACGCTGGTGGTGAACTGGCTCATCAAGCCCTTCACGATGGCGGCGCTGGGCGTGCTCTTCTTCCAGCACCTCTTTGCCCCCTGGGTCGATCCGCAATCGGCCAGCGAATACATCGCCGGGATGATCCTGCTGGGCGTGGCGCCGTGCACGGCCATGGTCTTCGTCTGGAGCCAGCTCGTGAAGGGCGATGCCGCCTACACGCTGGTGCAGGTGTCGGTGAACGACCTGATCATGGTGGTGGCCTTTGCCCCCATCGCCGCCTTGCTGCTGGGCGTGACCGATCTCACCGTGCCCTGGGAAACGCTGGTGCTGTCCACCGTGCTGTACGTGGTGCTGCCACTGCTGGCCGGCCTGGCCACACGCCGCGTGCTGCAGCGCCGCTCGCCCCACGCAGTGGGCGACTTCGTGGCCTGGCTCAAGCCTGCGTCGGTGGCGGGGCTGGTGGCCACGGTGGTGCTGCTGTTCGGCTTCCAGGCCGACACGCTGGTGTCCCAGCCGCTGGTGATCGCGATGATCGCGGTGCCGCTGGTGCTGCAGACCTACGGCATCTTTGCGCTGGCCTGGGCCGGCGCCCGCCTCATGCGCCTGCCGCACGCGATCGCCGGACCGGCCTGCCTGATCGGCACCAGCAACTTCTTCGAGCTGGCGGTGGCCGTGGCCGTGTCGCTCTTCGGCCTGAACTCCGGTGCCGCCCTGGCCACGGTGGTGGGGGTGCTGGTCGAGGTGCCGGTGATGCTCTCGCTGGTGTGGCTGGTCAACCGCAGCCGCCCCCTGGAGCCGGCGCTGGCGGATTGACCTGGTGACACAAATCCTGGCGGGCCGTGTCGATCGCCGCCGGCTTGCTTCGTCGTGGGAACAGAGGATAGTTTTTGAACCCACTCAAGGAGAGCGACGATGCGAGTCATGGTGATGGTCAAGGCCACGGCCGAAACCGAGGCCGGTGTGATGCCCAGCGAGGAAATGTTTGCCGAGATGGGCCGTTTCAACGATGAACTGGTGAAGGCCGGGGTGATGCTGGCGGGGGAGGGCCTGAAACCGACGTCCCGGGGGGCGCGGGTGCGTTTCTCGGGCGAGACGCGCACCGTCATCGACGGGCCTTTCACCGAAAGCAAGGACCTGGTCGGGGGCTACTGGATCTGGCAGGTGAAGTCGCTCGACGAGGCGATCGAATGGGCCAAGCGATGCCCCAACCCCACGGGGGTGCATGGCGAACTCGAACTGCGGCCGATCTACGAGGCCGAGGATTTCGGCGAGGCGCTCACGCCGGAACTGCGGGCCCAGGAAGACCGGCAGCGCGCCGAGATCGAGCGCCAGGCCGCGGCGGCTGCGGTGAACCCCGTGCCGCCAGCCTCAGGCGCCACGCCCTACCTGACGATCCGGGGTGCGGCCGATGCCATTGCCTACTACCAGCGGGCCTTTGGCGCCGAGTTGCTCTACCGCCTGGACGGCCCGGGTGGCGTGGTGATGCACGCCGAAATGCGCGTGGGCCCCGCCCAGTTCATGCTCAGCGAGGAGCAGCCCGACTACCGGGCCCTGAGCCCGAAGACCATCGGCGACTCGGGCTCCACCGCGCTGATCTACGTGCCCGACGTGGATGCGGTGGTGGCCCGCGCCGTGGCCGAAGGCGCTGAGGTGACCATGCCGGTGGCCGACCAGTTCTGGGGCGACCGCAGCGGCGCGATCATCGACCCCTTCGGCCACCGCTGGATGATTTCCACCCACCGCGAGGACCCGGCACCCGAGGAAATCGAACGTCGCTTCCAGGCCTTGGTGGCCCAGGGGCCCACGGGCTGCTGACCTCGGCAGGAAAGTGGTAGTGCTGGTGAAATTGATATTTCTCTGTTTGAGATATATATTTCACCAGCATGTGGTCGTTGCTGCTCGTCACCCTGCCCACCCAGCCCAACGCCGTGCGGCTGCGGGTGTGGCGTGCGCTGAAGGCCCTGGGCTGTGTGGCCCTGCGCGACGGCGCCTACGTGCTGCCGGCTGAGCGGGCGGCGGCCTTCGACCCGCTGGCAGCCGAGGTGCGCGAGCATGGCGGCACGGCCAGCGTGCTGGAGCTGTCGCCGCGCGATGCGGCGCAGCGCGACGAGATCCTGGCACTGTTCGACCGCAGCGAGGCCTATGCCGCCTGGCGCCACACGGTCCAGGCCCTTCAGGCTGAACTCGACACCCTGACCGAAGCCGAGGCCCGGCGGCGCCTGCGCGCCGTGGCCGAAGCGCTGGCGGCCCTGCGGGCCATCGACTACTACCCCGGTGCCGCCGCCGCCCAGGCCGATGCCGACCTGCAGGCCCTGCGCGCCGCCGTCGATGCCCGTCATTCGCGCGGCGAACCGAGGGCGCAGCCGGCGCATGGCATCGAGCGGCTGGACGCGCGGCATTTCCAGGGCAAGCGCTGGGCCACGCGCCGCCGGCCCTGGGTCGACCGCCTGGCCTGCGCCTGGTTGATCCGGCGCTTCATCGACCCGCAGGCCGATTTCCTCTGGCTCGACGACCCGGCCGGCGCCACCCCGCCGCCGCGTGGCGCCCTGGGTTTCGACTACGACGGCGCGCGCTTCACCCACGTGGGCGCGCGGGTCAGCTTCGAGGTGCTGGCGGCCAGCTTCGGGCTGGACGCCGACCCGCCCCTGCAGCGCATCGCCGCGGCCGTGCACTACCTCGACGTGGGCGGCATCCCGGCCCCCGAGGCCGCCGGCCTCGAGGCGGTGCTGGCCGGCCTGCGCCAGGTGCATGCCGACGACGACCGCCTGGCCGCTGCCGCGGGCCAGGTGTTTGATGCCCTTTACGCCGCTCCCGAGACCTCCCGATGAATGCATCCTCTGCCCCTGAGGCCCCTGTGCCGTCCGCCAACGAGACCGCCGCCCCGGCGCCGGTGAGCTTCGGCGAGGCCTTCCGTTTCTGGCTCAAGCTCGGCTTCATCAGCTTCGGCGGCCCGGCCGGGCAGATCGCGATCATGCACAGCGAACTGGTCGAGCGCCGTCGCTGGATCAGCGAGAAGCGCTTTCTGCATGCGCTGAACTACTGCATGCTGCTGCCCGGCCCCGAGGCCCAGCAGCTGGCCACCTACATCGGCTGGCTGATGCACCGCACCTGGGGCGGCATCGTGGCGGGGG
>CAZKGD010000089.1:0-11873 GCA_964552215.1 uncultured Caldimonas sp. | reverse complement strand
GAGTGCCGCATCAACGCCGAGGACCCGTTCCGCAACTTCCTGCCCTCGACCGGACGGTTGGTGCGCTACCTGCCGCCCGACACCACGATGCAGGCGGCGCAACCCGTGCCGGAGGGCGGCGGCGTGCGGGTCGACACCGGGGTCTACGAGGGCGGCGAGATCCCGATGTACTACGACTCGATGATCGCCAAGCTCATCGTGCACGGGCTCGACCGGGCGGATGCCATCGCCAAGATGCGCGAGGCCCTCAACGCCTTCGTGATCCGCGGCATCTCCAGCAACATCCCTTTCCAGGCCGCACTGCTGGCTCATCCGGACTTCCAGGCCGGGCAGTTCAACACCGGCTTCATCGCCCAGCATTACCCGAAGGGCTTCTCGGCCTCGGACGTGGCGCACGACGATCCGCTCTTTCCGGTGGCGCTGGCGGCCGCCGCCCACCGCAAGTACCGCGACCGGGCGCTGGGCATCAGCGGCCAGATGTCGGGGCGGGAGGTGCGTGTGGCCATCGACCACGTGGTGGTCGTCAGGGGTGAGCAAGGCCAGCATGTCCACCATCCGGTCCGGGTGGCCGGCCAGGAGGGAGGCGCCCTGGTGGTGAACATCGGCGACCACGCCTACGAGATCGACAAGGATTGGCGTTTCGGCGGGGTGAGGGCCAGCGGTCGCTGCAACGGGCAGCCCTTCACCGCTCAGATCGAACGCCACGGCGTGTGGCTGCAGGTGATGCACAACGGCGTTCGCATCGATGCGCAGGTGCTGTCGCCACGTGGAGCCGAGCTCTTCAAGCTGATGCCCTACAAGGCGCCGCCCGACACCAGCAAGTTCCTGCTCTCGCCCATGCCGGGCCTGCTCACGCAGGTGCTGGCCCAGGTGGGGCAGACCGTGCAGGCCGGCGAGCGTCTGGCGGTCATCGAGGCGATGAAGATGGAGAACATCCTCACCGCCGCGCAGGACTGCGTGGTGGCCGAGGTGCTGGCCTCCCCCGGTGACAGCCTGGCGGTGGATCAGCCCATCCTGAGGTTCGAATGAGCATGAACAGCAAACCCTTCAAGGTGCTGGGCATCCAGCAGATTGCCATCGGCGGGCCCGACAAGCAGCGCCTGCGAGCGCTCTGGGTCGATCTGCTGGGGCTGCAGGTCAAGAGCAGCTTCGTCTCCGAACGGGAGAACGTCGACGAAGACATCTGCGAACTCGGGCACGGTGCCACGGCAGTCGAGGTGGATCTCATGCAGCCGCTGGACCCCGACAAGAAGCCCGCGGTACATGCCACGCCTCTGAACCATGTGGGCCTCTGGGTGGACGACCTGCCCCAGGCCGTGGCGTGGCTCAGCGCCAAGGGGCTGCGCTTCGCCCCCGGCGGTATCCGTAAGGGCGCCGCCGGTCATGACATCTGCTTCGTCCACCCCAAGGGCAACGACGAGTTCCCGCTGGGCGGAGAGGGCGTGCTGATCGAGCTCGTCCAGGCTCCGCCGGAAGTCATCGCCGCGCTGTCATGACGCTCTCGCGGGCTTCATCAGCTGTTGGTTGAGCGAGGCATTGATGAGCTCGTCCAGCGGCGCAATGCCGGTGTGCATGCCGCCCTGGAAGGGTTGCATCGCCGTGGCCAGGCTGTCATCCCGGGTCGCCTCGGCGGCTCCAGCCACGCAGCCGATCAGGTCGGCATTCATGCGTGCTGCGGCGTCGAAGAGATCCTGCCAGTAGCGCATGGCACCTGCGCCGTCGAAGCGCCAGAGCTCGGCTTGCAAGCTCACCATCTGCTCCGGCGATGTGGCATCGTGCAGGCGTTCCAGCACGTCTTCATGGCGTTCACGCGCCAAGTTGGCGTAGTGCAACTGAATCTTGCGCATGGCCTCGGCGCTCTTGATGAGGGTGAGGGTGGATTTCACCCCCCACTCGAGCTGATGGCGCACCAGATTGCCCCAGATGTCGGCGGGCTGGGGCGCGGGGGAGGATCTGGGGGAGCTGTGGCCTCTGGGGGCCGCCTTGGGAGCGGACATGGCGTGTCTCCTTCAGGAACACGGTTGAGATATCCATCGTAGGCGCGCGGATCGCAAAGCGCGACCGGTTTTCACTCGACGCAGAAACTGTTTCACTTTCCCGTCATCCTCCGCCTGGTCAGGCCATGGGGATTGATGCTGGTCAAACCAACTCGATTGGGCGACGTAAATGGTTCTATGCTTGTACGGGGGACGCTGCACATGGAACCGGTGTTCACAGACCGACGGCAAGCGGGCGAACTGCTGTCCGAGGTCCTCGAGAAACTGAGGCTGAAGCATCCGGTGGTGCTGGCGCTGCCGCGCGGCGGCGTGCCCGTAGCGGCGCCTATCGCCGAGCGGCTGCGTGCGCCGATCGACCTGCTGCTGGTGCGCAAGATCGGCGCCCCAGGGCAGCCTGAGCTGGCGGTGGCCGCGGTCGTCGAGGGCGACCCGCCCCAGACGGTGGTGGATGAGGCGCTTTGTCGAGACACCGGAGCCGACGCGCGCTACCTCGCCGACCAGGAGCGCGATGCCCTGCGTGAAATTGCACGTCGGCGCGATCACTACCGCCATGGCAAGCCGCTGCCCCTCTTGAAGGGCCGTACCGTGATCGTGGTGGATGACGGCATTGCCACGGGCACCACGATGCGCGCAGCACTGCGGGCCCTGCGGCAGGCACAACCGAAGGCGGTGGTGCTGGCCGTGCCTGTGGCTCCGCCCGACAGCCTGGCCTTGCTGGCGGACGAGGCCGACCGCATCGTCTGCCTGAGCCAGCCGGCCTGGTTCCACGGGGTGGGAGCCCACTACCGCGACTTCCATCAGGTGCCCGACTCGGAAGTGCTGGAAGCCCTGGAAAGCCTTGAAAGAAACCCCGATGAGTCGCCAGATTGACGTCTGCAATGGTGACGCCGACGGCCTGTGTGCCGTGGTGCAGTGGCGACTGGCCCACCCGGGGCCGGCCGAACTGGTCACCGGGCTGAAACGTGACATCGAATTGCTGGAGCGGGTGCAGGCTGGCCCCGGCGACGACGTGCTGGTGTGCGACGTGTCCATGCACCGCAACGGTGCCGCTTTGCGGCGATTGCTGGGGCAGGGGGTGCGTGTGCGCTACTTCGACCACCATCATCCCGGCGACGTGCCCGTGCATCCGCAACTGCAGGCCCATCTCGATGGTGATGCGCGCTTGTGCACCAGCCTGCTGATGGATCGCTTCCTGCAGGGCCGTCACCGCGCCTGGGCCCTGGTGGGCGCCTACGGCGACAACCTCGGCGCCGTGGCCGAGCGGCTGGCTGAAGCCGGTGGATGGGACGTCGCCCAGCGGGCTGTGCTGCGGCGTCTGGGCGAAGCCATCAACTACAACGCCTACGGCGACACCGTGGTGGATGTGCACCTGCCGCCGGGCGAACTCTTCGAGCATATGCTCGGACATGCCGACCCGTTGCAGGCCTGGGCACGCGACCCGGTGTTTGCTCAACTCGACGAGCGTCGCTGCGCGGATCTCGAACAAGGTCTGCGTGCCCCACTGCGCTGGGAGAGTGCGCAGGCCGTGGTGCGGGAACTGCCCGACACGCCCTGGAGCCGACGTGTGGTGGGGGTGCTGGCCAACGAGATGGTGCTGCGCGATCCGGCGCGAGCGCAGGCGGTCCTCAAGGCGCATGCGCAAGGCGGGTTTCTGGTCAGCCTGCGTGCACCTCGGGACTGCGCCGGCAGTGCCGATGCGCTGTGCCGGCGCTTCGGTGGTGGCGGGCGGGCAGGTGCCGGGGGCATCGATCTCCTGGAAGCAGACCGGGTGCCTGACTTCCTGGCAGCCCTCGACCAGATCGACTGGCGGCTGCCGGCCTGAGCTCAGTCCTGCAGCGCTGTACGCCTCGCCAGACGCACCACCGTCACGCCCGGGCGCAACTGGCGCAGCGAGGGCATCACCAGCGCGCAATCGTCATAGGGACTGAGGACCGGCTCGCCGGCATTGGTGCCGATGAGCGTGCCCTGGTGAGGCAGCACCTCGAGGTTGCGCCAGGGCTGCGCGAACTGGAAATCGAGGCTGCGCGCCACCACGGCGTCGGTCACCGTCAGGGACCAGCGTGCAGGTTCGGTGTCCAGGCGCCACTGCGGCGGCAGGGCCGTTTCATCGACACAGCCCGCGCACTGCATCAGGCGGTAGACCGCATCTTCGGCCACACGGCGGCTGTGCGGGTCGCCGTGGTAGCCGCATTCGATCAGCAGCGACTGGGCCGAGCCCTGCGGCTCACCGAAGGCACCGAAGTCTCGCAGGCGGGTACCCTCCGCATGTCCGGCGTCGATCACCACATGGCCGCCCAGGCCGAGCCGGCGCGCAAAGGCGACGTGCCGCGGCAGGGTGCCGGTGAGCAGCAGCGGGCTGCCCGGTTCGTGCATGGAATGCAGGTCGAGCAGAAGGTCGGCGTCTTCCAGCCAGGGCCGCAACTGGGCGGCGCGGCGCCGCTCCAGGCTGCTGGCCGAGGCCATGCGATCAAGGCTCCACTGCCGATTGAGGTCTTCCTCGACGAAGCGCGAGGCATCGGGTGCGCCCGGGTCGAAGCGGTCGAAGGCGGCCAGGTTGCACAGCAGCAGGGTCAGCTGGCCACGGCGCACGCGCAGGCCACGGGCCAACTGCTCCAGCAGGCCGGCCACCGCCCAGGCACCGCACAGCTCGTTGCCGTGGATGAGGGCCGCGACGGCCACCTTGGGGCCCGGTTGCGCCCCCTCGAAGCGCCAGACGCCTTCGGTGCCGGTGTTGCCGGCGCGCCAGCGGGACAGGTCGGGAGCGGGCAGCAGGAACTCGGTCATGGGCATCAGGGCTCGATCTTGGCCACTTCGGCCATGCGCTTGAACTTCGCGGATTCTGCGGTCATGAAGGCGCGCAGGTCCGGCTGGGCGTTCACCACGGTGGACCCGGATGCCTCGAGCTTCTGGCGCAGCGCTGGCGCTTTCAGAGCCTCGTCCAGGGCTGTCTGCAGGGTCTGCACAACCGGCTGGGGCAGACCCGGCGGGCCGACGAGCATGAACCAGGTGCTCACGTCGATGTCCTTCATGGCCGGGTGTTCGGACAGCGCGGGGATGTCGGGGGTGAGGGCCGAGCGTTTGGCCTCCGTGGTGCCCAGGGCCGTCACCTTGCCGGCGCGGATATGCGGCAGCCCCGACGAGAGCACATAGACGCCATATTCAATGGTGTTGCCCAGCAGGTCGGTCGTGAGCGGGGCCACGCCACGGTAGGGCACGTGGACCAGGTCCAGTCCGGCGCGTTCCTTCACGAGTTCACCGGCCAGGTGCAGGGAGGTGCCCACGCCCGAGCTGCCATAGCTGAACTGGCCCGGCTGACGCCTGACCTTCTCGACGAACTCGGCGGTGGTCTTCACCCCGGCCTTTGGCGAGGCCACCAGCACCAGGGGCTGGGAGGCCACCAGGCCGATGGGCGTGAAGTCCTTCAGCCCGTCGTACTTGATCTGCCGGTTGATATGCTGGTTGATGATCAGTTCATTGTTGGCTCCCACCATCAGCGTGTAGCCATCTGCCGGCGCGGCGATGAGCTTCTGCGCCGCCAGGGCCCCACCGGCGCCCCCAAGGTTCTCGACCACGACCGTGGTCTTGAGGAGGCGGGCCAACTCGTCGGCCACGGTGCGTCCGGTCAGGTCGGTGCTGCCGCCCGGCGGATAGCCGATCAGCATCGTGATTGGGCGGCTGGGGTAGGGGCCCGACTGGGCCCAGGCGGGGGCGGAAAGCAGCACAGCCGTGGCAGCCAGGGCCTGGAAGGCGCGGCGGGTGAGTTGCATGGGGCGTCTCCTTCTGGTGGGTGGATGACGTCAATGATCGTTTCCGGCCACTTCGCGAATGTGCCGATCCGGCACATTGTCGTGCCCGTTCAGCACACTGCCCCTTCACTCGGAAGTCATGTCGGTACTGGCTTCCCAGAGTGCCTCCACCCAGGCAGGCAGCCTTCGGCGTGGACGGTACAGCCGCACTTCCAGACGGATCTCGTCACTGCGGTCCCCCAGCTTGTGCAGCCGGCCGGCACGGCAGTCGGCCGCCACCATGGAGCGGGGCAGCCAGGCGATGCCGAAACCGCGCAGCGCAAACTCGTGGGCGGCATCGGCCGAGTCGCACTCGATGGCGGTGCGAAGCCGAGGCGGCTTGAGCTGGCTGTGCAGGTGGTCTTCCAGGAGTCGCCCCAGCGCCAGGCTGGTGGTGTACGGCAGCCAGGGAGACGGGCGGCGGCGCGACAGCGCGTGCAGCGCACGCCCCTGGTCGTCGGGTGCGCTCACGGGCCACAAAGCTTCGTCGGCGAGGCGCAGGTGGGTGAAGCGGCGCGGGTCCAGCCGCAGCGCGAGCACGGGATGGAAGTAGGTGAGCATGAAGTCAGCGGCGCCGTTCTCAAGCAGGCTGGTCGTTTCCTGCACCACCCGGGTCGAGACCTGCACCGGGCGCGGCCCGATCAGGGGTGCCATGCGTGCATACCACGTGGCGAACAGGGTGCGGGCAAGGGTGCGTCCCGTGGCAATGCGAAGCGGGAGGTCTTCTGTGTCACCGACAGGCCGCCGGCGTGCGCTCGCCAGGGCGGCGAGCGCCTCACGGGCGGCTTCCAGCATGGCCTGGCCCTCGGCTGTGAAGCGCAAGGTGGTGGCAGCGCGGTCGATCAAGGGCGTGCCAGCCCAAGCCTCGAGGGCACGGATGCGCCGTCCGAAGGCCGGGTGGGTGACGTGCCGTTGCTGTGCGGCCTTGGCCAGGGTACCGGCCTCGGCGAGGGCCAGCAGGTCTTCGAGCCATTTGAGTTGCATGAAATGCTTTCAGCAGTGACGCGGAGGAGGGCGGCTCGTTACGGCCGGAAACGATTGTGACGTCATGGGGTCACCCATGCCTGGATGGATGGGATAACCTCCCATGCATTGGATTGCTTCTCGGAGTGGATGACATCATGAACAGGTTCTGGACACGTTTGCGCATGGCGAGCGCCGTGCTTGCCCTCACCGCCCTGGCGGCCGCATGCGGCGGTGGGGGAGGCGGCAGCTCGACATCGGGCCAAGGCAGCCTGCGCGTGGCGCTGACCGATGCGCCCGCCTGCGGCTATGACGAGGTCAACGTGACCGTGGTGCGTGTGGACGTGCACCGCAGCAGCGAGGCCATGGACACCGACAGCGGCTGGCAGAGCCTCGTGCTCGACCCGCCGCGTCGCGTGGACCTGCTCACGCTGACCAACGGGGTGCTGGAAGAACTCGGCACCACGACCCTGCCGGTCGGCACCTACACCCAGTTGCGTCTGGTGCTTGCCGGCAATTCGCCGCAAGACCCGATGGCCAATTCGCTCGTCCCCACGGGCCAGGACGAAGTGCCCCTGCAGACACCGAGCGCGCAGCAGACCGGCCTGAAAATCCCCGTCAACCTGGTCGTCGAAGAAGGGGAAATGGCGGATGTGGTGCTCGACTTCGACGCCTGCAAGTCGGTGGTGCGAGCCGGAAATTCGGGTCGTTACTTGCTCAAGCCGGTGCTCACCGCCATCCCGCGTGTGGACAACGGTGCGCTGTCGGTGCTGGGCCACCTGACGGCCTTGCCTCCCTCCGGTGCTGCCGTGTCGCTTCAGCAGGATGGCCTGGTGGCCCGCGCGACGGTGACCGACGCGCAGGGGCGCTTCCTGCTGTCGCCCGTGCCGGCCGGCAACTACGACCTCGTCATCGCCGCCGAGGGGCGTGTGACGCTGGTGATGACGGGTGTGCCGGTGTCGGACGTGGGACGCACGACGATCAACCCATCGTCCACCCCCATCGCGCTGACCAACAGCGACATGCGTTCGGTCTCCGGCGTGGTGAGCACCAGCGGTTCGGCCGAGGTACCCGATGCGATGGTGCGTGCGCTCCAGACCGTCAACGGGCAAACCATCGAGTGGACGGCCCGCCCGGTAGATGCCGACACGGGGGGCTACCTGTTCAGCCTGCCGGTGGCAGCTCCCGCCTTCACGGCCTATGACGTCGCCGCCACCTCCTACAGCTTCACGCCCGATGCCGGGGCGGCAGCACGCTACACCGTGCAGGCCCGTGTCCCGGGCCAGGACAACCAGGAGGCCGAGGTGGATCTGTCGTCGGCCGACCAGACCGCCGACTTCGTCTTCGCTCCGTGAACTCGACCCTGTGTCCGAAAGCCGCAGCCCCTGTGGGGTTGCGGCTAAGAAGTTCTTAAACGCGGTTTTCCAGAATGCCTCGCATTGTTCAACCCAAAGCGAGGTGTTCCATGTGGTCAACACAACACTGGAGGGCGCTGCCCGGTACTCCGACGCAAGCCCAGGCTGAGCGGTCTGCCCATCGGGCGAGCCAGGCCCCCGCCCAGCAAGGTGCGCGAGGCGCTGCGCCGTCCTCACCGCCGCCGATGTCCACGACCGTGCCGTCGGCCGCGACACCGCGGCCGCGCTCTCGCGTGGCTGCCTTGCTCTTCCTGCCCCTGGCCCCGCAGCGCTGAGCCGCGCGGGCTCAACGGCCGGCTGACACCGGCCACTCGCGCACGCGCTGGCCCGTGCAAAGGAACAGCGCATTGCACAAGGCAGGCAGGGTGGCCGCGGCAGCCCGCTCGGGCGCTGGCGTGACGACATCCTCTTGCTCGAAACAGTCCACGACGATCTCCGGCGGATCCCGATCCGGATGCCAGGCGGAGGGACCGGGCCGCAGCCCTTCCAGCGCCACCTTCAGGCTGGCCCGGACCGATGCAGCCGCCATCGCCTGCGCAGTCACGCGGTCCTCGCTGGGCGCACACGTCACGGCCACCACCACGCGATGGATGCGCAGGCCATCCGCCCCACCGGCAGACACATCCATCACCTGGACGGCAACCCCGCCGGCACCGGCAAGTGCGAGACCGAGGCCTCGGCCAGGCACACGGGACCGACTCCACCCGATGCGCTGCGCGGCATGTTGCAGGAGCCGGGTATGCACCGGCCGAGCCTCCAGCAGGCCCAGGCGGTAGGCCAGGGGATCGCGGCCTGTGGCGTGGGCGAGTTCATCCATGAAGCTTTCGATGTAGAAGGCGTGCTGCTTCAGATGTGGCGCCTGCGGGCGGGAAAAGCCCGTTTTCGGGGCGGAAGTCCCAGGATCGGCCTCGAGGGCATGCATCGACTGGTGCTCGATCGCATAGGGCAAGGCCCAGGCTGGCCAGGAGGACGGACCCAGCACGAAGCGCTGCCACCACGCCACGGGCCAACCATCGGTATCCAGCAGGGCATGCAGGTCGGTCGCGCCCGACGACTCCGGCCCGCCGCAAGGCAGGGGGTGCCGGTAGTGACTTTGCAGGACGCGTTCGCGCGGCGCCTCCCAGAGCAGGCTCTCGGCATCCCCCCGCGCCACCACCTGCCGGACACTGCCCTCGTGCAAGGACAGGCAGTGGCGAAGGAAGAGGCCAGGCGGGACCGTGGTGGCCTCGTCCGGCCAGCTCGGCGGCACAATGTCGGCAAGGGCAGGGGTTGTCTGCGGCGTCGTTGGCATCGGTGCGGGGCGGGGCAGGGGGCTCAAGCCAGTGCGGGCAAGCATGCGGGTCTCCATCGGGTCCACTGGGGGCATGGTGGGGTGGGTGCTTTAAGAACTCTTTAATCGCTTGGGCGCACAGTAGCGACCAGGCGCCCGCGGGTGACGCCATCGAGGGACAAGCATGCAACTGCTGGTGGTGGAAGATGACGAGCTGCTGGCGGCGGCCCTGCAGCAGCACCTGCAGCGCGGTTGCTGGCAGGTGGATTGCGTGGGTGACGCTGCCGGCGCGCGCCTGGCGTTGACCGACCACGGCTACCAGGCCGTGCTGCTCGACCTGGGTCTGCCGCAGGGCTCAGGCTTGTCGGTGCTGCAGTTCCTGCGCACGCGCTACGACCCGACGCCGGTCATCATCGCCACCGCACGCGACCAGCTCAGCGACCGCATTCAGGGCCTGGACGCCGGGGCCGACGACTATCTGGTCAAGCCTTTCCAACTCGATGAGCTCGAAGCCCGTCTGCGTGCCGTGCTGAGGCGCGCGCAGGGCAGGGTGGCTCCCGTGCTGACGCACGGCGACATCGTGATCGACCCTTCGCGACAGTGTGTGGAGCGTGACGGGAAGCGCGTGGCGCTCAGTGTGCACGAGTACCGAACCTTGCTGGCCCTGATGGAGCGGCGTGGGCGCACCGTCACCCGCGACCAGTTGCAGGATGCCGTCTATGGCGGCTCCAGCAGCATCGAGAGCAACACCATTGCCGTCTATGTGCACCAGCTGCGCCGCAAGCTCGGCGACCAGCTGATCACCACCGTGCATGGCTTCGGCTACAGCATTGCCCAGGAGACCATGGCATGAGCCTTGCCCGCCCGTGCGACCCCATGCAGGCCCAGGAGTGTCCGCGGGCGCGCTCGCTGAAAGTCCGCCTGCTGGTGGTGCTGTTCTCGCTGTTGGCGCTCTTCTGGCTGACGTGGGTGGTCTGCTTTGTCTATCAGTTCGGCCGTCAGCAGACCGGCGTGCTCGACAAGATGCTGAGCAACATCGGCACCCAGGTGCTGCTGTCGATGCCAGCGCAACTGGGTGAGCTGGCCGACAGCCCTCGTTTCAGCTTGCCCGCAGGCGCCGACTATGGCGGAGACAAGATCAGCTTCCAGGCCTGGGATCGGCGGGAGAGGGTGGTGATGGCTTCGCCGGACGCGCCCGCCGAGGCCCTCAAGCCCGACTTCAGCGATGGTTTTGCCGAGACCGTGATCAACGGCGAACGCTGGCGGGTCTATGCCGTGTCCGATGCCACCGGCCAGCTGCAGGTGCAAGTGGGCAAACCCAAGCGGGTGCTGCTGGCCGACGTGCACGCCTGGACGCAGATCAGCCTGATCTCGGCCGTGCTGGTGCTCATCCTGCTGAAGGGCGCCATCTGGGGCGTGGTGCACTGGTCGTTCCGGCCTGTCGGTGCCTTGCGCGAGGCTTTGCGCCGACGCCAGCCGCTCGACCTCCAGCCCCTGCCCGTGAGCACCCTGCCCGCCGAAGTGCGGCCCTTGGTGGAATCCTTCAACGGCTTGCTGGGCCAGCTCGACGCCACGGTGCAGGCGGAAAAACGCTTCATTGCCGATGCAGCCCATGAACTGCGCACCCCCTTGGCCGGTCTACTGGCCCATGCCGAACTTGCCGCCACGGCGCAGCGCCCCGAAGACCGACAGGCTGCGCTCCGGCGCCTGACTGCCGGCGTGAAGCGTAGCGCGCGCCTGTCGGAGCAACTGCTCGACCTGGCGCGCATCGATGCCTCCCATCTCAAGCCCGACGATACGGTGGAGCTGTTCGAGACCGTCGCGCTGGTCACGCACGACTTCGAAGTCGTCGCCTGCAGCCGTCGTCAGCGCATCGGCCTCGATCTGGAGCCGTGCAGCGTGCACGGCCAGGTGGACGCGCTGGGGGTGCTGGTGCGCAACCTGATCGACAACGCCCTGCGCTACACGCCCGAAGGTGGCCGCTGCGAAATCTCGTGCAGGTCCATCGCGTCGAGTCCTGGAGACCGTCGCGTGCGTTTGCGCGTGGCAGACAACGGACCGGGTGTGCCTGAACAGGAGCGCCACCGCATCTTTGATCGCTTCTACCGTGTGCCTGGCACAGGTGGGCGCGGCAGCGGCATCGGCCTGTCACTGGTGGCGCGCATCGCGCAACTTCACGGCGCCACGATCGGCATGGATGAGGGTCTGGACGGTCGCGGCTTTGCGATCTGGATCGATTTCCAGCCCGCGCCCTTGGCGACCGCGGCACAAGCGGGCGCGGCCCTCTGGTCAACGGACGTGCACGGTACGAGTGCCGCAGTGAAGTTGCCCCAAGGGGCTTGAGTCCACGCTCGGTCGCTGGAGGATGTCGGGCCAACTCGTTTAGACTAGCGATAATGTATATTATGTCAAATAACAGAAAGCCCACCGCGGTGTGCAATGG
>CAZKGD010000088.1:0-11998 GCA_964552215.1 uncultured Caldimonas sp. | reverse complement strand
CCCACACTGCGGGCCAGCGGCCACAGCACGAGGCTGACCAGGATCAGTGCCAGCAGCCAGGCTACTGCCCGATGGGCGCCGATGCGATCGACCCGCCGCGACAGTGCGAGGTTGCCCGCCAGGCCAAAGAGGCCGAACCAGCCAAACACCAGGGCGAGCTGCCCTGGACTGGCTTGCATGACATCGCGGAAGTAGGGCGCGAAGTAGGAGAACACCGTGAACTGGCCCGCGCCTGCCAGGGCTGTCACGCCCACCATGGCCATGAGCACGGGATTCGAAATGACACCTCGCCAAGCCCGCAGGCTGAGCCCCGGTGGCTGGATGCCTGCCGGCATGCTGCGGTGCACCACGACAGCCATCGCCAGGGCCAGCGCAGCGATGCCGCCCATTGCTACACGCCAGCCGTAGGTCTCGCCTACCCAGGCGTTGAGCGGCATGCCCAGTACCGAGGCCAGCGCCCAGCCCAGGAAGACCGCCGTGATGCTGCGACCGCGTTCGGCGGGGGCTGCCATGTGACCGATGGCGGCCGCGGCCTGCGGGGTGAAGACCGCCGCAGCCAGCATCGTCAGCGCCCGCACGGGCCACAAGGCACTGTAGTCGGGCATCAGCGCGCTCAAGGCATGGCCCAGGCCGTACCAGACCAGGGCGGCCACGAGCAGCCGGCGCCGGTCCCAACCGGACACCCACACCGCCAGCAGCGGGGCCCCTAGGCCCATCACCACGGCGGCGATGGCAATGAGCTGCCCGGCCACGGCCACCGAGACCTGCAGCGAGGCTGCCATGTCGTTGAGCGTGCCGGCCACCACCATCACGCCACAGCCGATGACAAAGTTGCCCATCATCAGGGCCCGTCGGGTCGGGCCCAGCGGATGACTGGCCGCATTCATCCCCGAAAGACCTTCAGGGCGTCGGGGTTGACCAGGTTCGTCGGCTGGCCCTGAATGAACTGGATGACGTTCTGGAAGGCCGCGCCGAAATAGAGCTCATAGCTGTCTTGCTCGACGTAGCCGATGTGCGGGGTGCACACCGCGTTTTCCAGCCGCAGCAGCGGATGGCCGGGCAGGGGCGGCTCGGCCTCGTACACATCGACGGCGGCCATGCCCGGGCGGCCCTTGTTCAGGCCGCTCACCAGGGCGTTGTCTTCCACCAGTTCGGCACGCGAGGTGTTGACGAACAGGGCCGTGGGCTTCATGCGCAGCAGGTCGTCCAGCTTCACCACACCCCGCGTCTCTGGCACGAGACGCAGGTGCAGCGACAGGACGTCGCTGGCTTCGAACAGCGCTTCTCGACTGAAGGCAGCATCATGGCCGTCGGCCTGGGCGCGCTGGCGCGAGGCCTCGCTGCCCCACACCAGCACCTTCATCCCGAAGGCCCGGCCGTAGCCCGCCACGAGTTGCCCGATCTTGCCGTAGCCCCACAGGCCCAGCGTCTTGCCCTTGAGCACCATCCCCAGGCCGAAGTTGGGAGGCATCGACGCGGCCTTGAGCCCAGACTGCTGCCAGGCCCCGTGCTTGAGGTTGCCAATGTACTGGGGCAGCCGGCGCATGGCCGCCATGATCAGGGCCCAGGTGAGCTCGGCGGGCGCCACAGGCGAGCCCACCCCTTCGGCAACAGCGATGCCCAGGCGTGTGCAGGCGTCGATATCGATATGGGGGCCGGCCCGGCCGGTCTGGGAGATGAGCTTGAGCCGTGGCAGCTTTTCCAGCAACTGCCGCGGGAACTGCGTGCGTTCCCGGATCAGCACCAGCACATCAGCGTCGCGCAGGCGCACCGACAGCTGACCGATGCCCTTGACCGTGTTGGTGAAGACCTTGGCGTGGTAGGGCTCGAGCATCGCAGCGCACTTGAGCTTGCGCACGGCGTCCTGATAGTCGTCCAGGATGATGATGTTCATGTGGGTGGATTCTGCATGCTTCCGCAAGCCAACGCTGCCACTGGGCAGAGCAGGGCGCATCCGGAGTCTGTGACACACTCCATCACGCCACGCCCAGACCGGTGTGGGCAGTAACAGACGATGGAGGCGACAACGTGAAGTGGCTCAGAGGGATTCTGGCAGGCGCGCTGCTGCTGGTGCTGGCGGCCGGCGCCGCGGTGTGGACTTACCGGGCGCTGGTGCTGCCCAAGACTCAGGGCGAGCTGGACGTGGCCGGGCTGTCGGCGCCGGTGAGCATCACCCGGGATGCCCACGGCATTCCCACGATCAAGGCCCAGTCGATCGAGGACCTGATGTTTGCCCTGGGCTTCGTGCATGCCCAGGACCGCCTGTGGCAGCTCGAGACGCACCGCCGCATCGGCAGCGGCCAGGTGGCCGAAGCGTTCGGCGAGGCGGCCCTGGAGACCGACCAGTTCCTGCGTGCCCTGGGCGTGCGCAGGACGGCCGAGCAGCAATGGGCGGCCGTCGAAGGGGAAACTCGCGCGGTGCTCGAGGCCTACGCGGCCGGCATCAACACCTTCGTGGAGCGGCACATGGAGGCGCGGCCGCCGGAGTTCATCGTGCTGGGCCTGCAGCCGGGGCGCTGGGAGCCGGCCGACACCCTGGCCTGGACGACGATGATGGCCTGGGACCTGGGGGCCAACTGGAATGCCGAGCTGATCCGCATGCGCCTGGCGCTGAACCTGCCGGTGGATCGCATCAACGAATTGATGCCGCCGTATCCTGGCGAGCAGCCGCTCCCGCTGGCCGACTACGCGGCCCTGTACCGGGAGCTCAAGGTGGACGGCAGCCTGGGCCAGCAGGCCCTGAACGCTGCGCCGCCCTCGGGGATCGAGGGCCAGGGCTCGAACAACTGGGTGGTGTCGGGCGCCCGCTCGGCCACCGGCCAGCCCCTGCTGGCCAATGACCCCCACCTCAAGCTCAGTGCCCCGGCCCTGTGGTACTTCGCGCGGCTGGAAGCCCCGGGCTTCAAGGTGGCGGGCGCCACGATGCCGGGGCTGCCGGTGGTGGTGCTGGGCCAGAACGAGCAGATCGCCTGGGGGTTCACCAACACCGGTCCGGACGTTCAGGACCTGTATCTGGAAGAAATCAAGGCCGATGACCCGAGCCAGTACCGCACCCCCGAGGGCTGGGCCAGCTTCGAGACGCACGAGGAAGTGATCAAGGTGCGTGGCAAGCCCGAGGTGCGGATGACCGTGCGCTCCACGCGGCATGGGCCGGTGATCTCGGACGCCCAGATCGCGGCGACCCAGGGCCTGACGGGGCCGCAGGGAGCCCCCCGCTACGCCCTGGCCATGCGCTGGACGGCCCTGGACGTGCCCAACACCTCGATGGAATCTGCCCTGGCCATGAACCGCGCGAGCAGCGTCCAGACGTTCATCGAGGCCACAGCCCTGAACATCGCCCCGATGCAGAACATGGTGGTGGCCGATCGCGAGGGGCGTATTGGCTGGGTCGCTGCAGGGCGCGTGCCGCTGCGCTCGCCTGAAAACGACCTCAAGGGCCAGGTGCCTGCGCCCGGCTGGGATGCCCGCTATGACTGGGTGGGCTACCTGGACCCGTCCCTGACGCCGCGCGACATCGACCCACCGATCGGCTGGATTGCCACGGCCAACCAGCGTATCCATGGGCCCGACTATCCGCACTACCTGGGCAGCGAATGGGCCTTGCCCTACCGGCAAGACCGCATCGAAGCCTTGCTGGAGGCCCGCGCCACGCATGACCTGGACAGCTTCGGAAAGATCCAGGCCGACGAACTCTCGCTGGCCACCGTGAAGCTGCTGCCGGCACTGCGGTCGGCTCGGTCCGAGCATCGCCTGGCCGCCACGGTTCAGGCACAACTGGCCACGTTCGACGGGGTGATGGCCGCTGAGCGAGCCGAGCCCCTGGTCTTCTGGGCCTGGGCCCGTCACCTGACCGAGGCCGTGCTGGCCGACGAGGTGGGGCCGGAGTTCCTTGCGCGAACGATGGTGGGTTCACGCAACTACCGTGATGCGATAGAGGGCATCGTCGAGCGCAATGACGCCTGGTGGTGCGATGACAAGCGCACCCCCGATGTCACCGAGAGCTGCCAGCAGCAGATCGACGCGGCCTTGACCCGCGCGCTGGAGGAACTGGAGGCCCTGCAGGGGCCGGACCCCTCGAAGTGGCAGTGGGGCAGTGCCCACGTGGCGCGAGCCGAACACCGCCCCTTCAGCCGCATCAAGGCCTTGTCGCCCCTGTTCGAGTTGCGTACCCCGGTGGGCGGGGACACCTACACCGTCAACGTGGCCCGGGTGAATCTGCGGGCGGACAGCACCACGGGCGAGCGCTACCTCAACGAGCACGGCCCGAGCCTGCGAGCGCTCTACGACCTGAAGGACCCGTCACAGTCGCGGATCATGCATTCCAGTGGCCAGTCGGGCATTGCGCTGTCACGCCACTATCACGACTTCCTGCCCCGCTGGGCCGCCGTGGACTACGTTCCCGTCTGGATGCCGGCCGGGCAGGGGGGCGCGACGCTTACGCTGCGCCCGGCGCGCTGAGGGTCAAGGACCTCAGGCCGCCACGGCCTGGGGCTGGCGCGCGAACCGCCAGGCCCGACGCAAGACGCGCGGTGCCTGGCGCTCCTCGGGGATCAGCAGGGTGCGAGCGGCCTGAGACAGGTCGTTCTCCCGGCTCGTCCAGACAGCCAGCGGGGCGGCGGCCAGCAAGGGCAGCCCGACCGGCAGCATCCAGGGCAGGGCCGGGAGATGGGCCACGCCCAGCGCCAGCAAGGCCAGCCCGGCACCGGTCGATTCCGGGGCGAAGCGGCGCAGGGCATCGCGCCAACGCAGTGCCAGCGCCTCGCGGGCCGGCGAGGTCCAACCGATCCGCCAGCCGGTGAGCGCTGCCACCACGAAACCGGTGTGGGCCGCCATGCGCACCGGTGCCTGCACCACGGACAAGGCGGCTTCGGCCATGGCGCTGCGCACCAGGGCCCAGCCCCCGCCAAACTCAGCCTGTTCGCGCCGCAGGAAGACCACGGCCACCGCCAGCGCCCTCGGCAGCATCAGCAGGATCAAGGTGAGACCCCACAAGGCGAGCAGGTGGCTGGGCGGCGCCAGGCCGGCCCCGTCCGACTGAGCCGCATGCTGCACCCAGCTCGCCACGCCCAGGCCGAGAAAGCCCAGCCACAGCGGGGCCGACACATAGGCCATGGCGCCGGTGGCCAGCATGGCCCGGTGCACGGGATGCAGGCCTGGCTCGGCGATGAGCTGGAAGTTCTGCAGGTTGCCCTGGCACCACCGTCGGTCGCGCTGCAACTCCTCGATCAGGTTGGAAGGGTTCTGCTCGTAGCTCCCACCCAGGTCGGAGACCAGCCAGACGTGGTAGCCGGCGCGGCGCATCAAGGCGGCTTCGACGAAGTCGTGGGAGAGGATTTCACCGCTGAGCGCACCGCGCCCGGGGACGTCAGCCAGCCCGCAGTGGGCCATGAACGGGGCCACGCGGATGATGGCGTTGTGCCCCCAGTAGTGAGATTCGCCGAGTTGCCAGTACTGCATGCCCAGCGTGAACAGGCGACCTGTGACGCGCGAGGCAAACTGCTGGGCACGGGCGTGCAGCGTGGTCTGCCCCACGGCCTGCGGCAAGGTCTGGATGATGCCCGCCTGAGGGTGGGCCTCCATCAGGCGCACGAGGTCCGTCAGGCACCGCCCGCTCATCACGCTGTCGGCGTCCAGGACCACCATGTAGCGGTAGTTGCGCCCCCAACGGCGACAGAAATCGGCGACGTTGCCGGCCTTGCGATGGCGGCGCAGCTTGCGGCGGCGGTAATACACCTGCACGGCGATCCCGTCCTCGTCGAGCGAGGTGCGCAGTTGTTCCCAGGCGGCGCGCTCGGCGGCCCAGAGCTCGGGCTTCGAGCTGTCGGACAGGATGTAGAGATCGAAATGGCGCTGTCCGCCTGTGCTGGCGAGCGATTCGCAGGTGGCGCGCAGGCCGGCGAACACGGTCGGGACGTGTTCGTTGCAGATCGGCATGATCAGCGCGGTGCGTGCGTCGTCGGGGAGCGGGCGATGTCGCACGGCATCGGCGGACAGGGCGTAACGGTCCCCCCGCAGATGGACCACGAACCCCATCAGGGCCGTGGCAAAGCCGGCAGACACCCAGGCGAACAGCAGGGCGAAGAGACCGATCTGTGCCGTCCGCAGGGCCTGAAGACTGGTGGTGTCTGCGGCGGGCAGCATTTGCGCCAGCCCCACCGTGGCCACGACCGTGAGTCCGGCGATGGTTGCCAGGAAGGCGTGGCGTCGCCGGGCGGCCGCCTGCTCCCAGGGGGCCGGGCTGTCGGGCGATGACGACAGCCCTGCCGACACCTGCTTGCCGCGCAGGGCACGCGCCAGTCCTGTGCGCAAACCCACCCAGGGGCGGGCCGGCATGGCGCTTCTGTGCAAAGGCGGCGCCATCGCTGCATCGGCCGAACGAGGCAGGCATGGCGCGCTGTGCGGGGCAGACGAAAAGGACGTGTCCAAGGTCGACATGAAAACTCCGTTGGGAGCCCGTCGTGCACGGGCAGTGAAAGCGTGGATGCAATCGACATGCCAGAGCAATGTTTTTCTTTAATATCAGATAGATAGACTTACTTTCTCAAGTGAAACATGAGAAGCTGAGCGACTCAAGGGCCTCCCGACGGGTGGTTTTGTCGCTGAACGGCGACGTGAATTCCTCACGCCCCGGCAAGTGCTTGTCAGGGGGCCGGTTTTTCCTGTCGCTCGTCGGCGACAGACCCTTCCTGGCGGAAAAGTTCCGGCGTGAGGCCATGCTTTTGCAGCAGGCGGTAGAACTCGGTGCGATTGCGTTCGGCCAGTCGGGCCGCGTCCGCCACATGGCCATCGGTGAGCTTGAGGAGCCCGACCAGATACTCCCGCTCGAAGCGCCGGCGCGCTTCGGCATAGCCGAGCACTTCCACGCTGGGCACGCGCAAGGCACGCTGCACCAGGCTCAGGGGAATGAGCGGCGTCGTGGACAGGGCGCAGACCTGCTCCACCACATTCACAAGCTGGCGGACATTGCCCGGCCAGGGGGCCGTGGCCAGGGCCTTGAGGGCCTCGGGCGCAAAGCCGTTGATCTGCTTGCCGTACTTGCGCGCCAGCCGCTCGACGAAGTGCTGGGCCAGCAGCGGGATGTCCTCGCGCCGCTCGGCCAGCGAGGGCAGGGTGAGGGTGACCACGTTCAGGCGGTAGTACAGGTCTTCCCGGAACTGGCCCTCCAGCAGTGCCGCGTCCAGGTCGCGGTGGGTGGCCGAGACGATGCGCACGTCCACCGGCACGCTCTGGCTCGCGCCCACCGGGCGCACGCTGCGCTCCTGCAGTACGCGCAGCAGCTTCACCTGCAGGGCCAGCGGCATGTCGCCGATTTCGTCGAGGAAGAGGGTGCCCCCGTCGGCCGCCTGGAAGAGGCCGCGGTGGTGGTTCACCGCCCCGGTGAAGGCGCCCTTGACGTGGCCGAACAGTTCGGATTCCAGCAGGGCCTCCGGGATGGCGCCGCAGTTAACGGCCACGAAAGGACGGCTTGCGCGCGGGCTGGCCTTGTGGATGGCCTGGGCCAGCAACTCCTTGCCCGAACCGCTGGGCCCTCGGATCAGCACCGAGGCATCCGAAGCCGCCACCAGCTTGGCTTCGGCGAGCAGGTCGGCCATGACCGGCGAACGGCTCACGATGGCCTCGCGCCAGGGTTCGCGGGCGGTGCGGTCCTTAGAAGCGGGGGCCACCAGGGCCAGTGCCTGGGCGATGCGATCGAGCAGGACCTTGCCGTCGAAGGGTTTGGTCAGGTAGGTGAACACGCCCCGGGACGTGGCGTCCACGGCGTCCGGGATGGTCCCATGAGCCGTCAGCAGGATCACCGGCAGCGCGGGATGACGCGACCGGATGGCGTCGAACAGGGCCAGGCCGTCCATGCCCGGCAGCTGGACATCGCTCAGGACCAGGTCAGGACGCTCGATGGCGAGCTGGCCGAGGGCGGCCTCGGCGGTCTCAACGGTCTGCACCTGGTAGCCCGCGGCAATCAGCCGCATGGACAGCAGGCGCAGCAGGTCAGGGTCGTCATCGACGAGGAGGATGCGGCTCATGGGGTCGGGCGGGGATCGGCGCCGCCGGGCGGGGGGGTACCAGGGCGTTGCGTGAGGCTGCGTTCGATGGCCTTTAGGGCTTCGAGTTGCTGCTGGGCCTGCTCGAGGCGACGCTGCGCATCGCGCAGCTGCTGGGCCTGGCGTTCGGCGTTTTCTTCCGCACGCCGCTGCTCGACATAGCGTGAGCGCAGCAGCCGCGCCCAGGGCAGCCACTCCGAAGCCTCGGCGGCCGGTGCGCGCAGCAGGGCATCGAGCAGGCCGATGGCGCGGACCAGGTCGCCGTTGCCGCGTGTGTAGCCCAGCACCGTCGCCAGTTCCATGGTGGCGGCTGCGGAGGCACCCGGTTCGCCGATGCGCACGATCTCCTGCTGCAGTTCGGCAGGGCTCAGGGTGCGGATGCGGTCATGGTGGGCGGCAAAGCGGCGCGCCACCGCGTCGGTGGATTCGACCACCGGCACGGCCACGGGCACCTCCACCCGCACAGGCACGGACACCGGCCGTAGCTCGGTCACCTGGGGCAAAGGTGCGCAGCCTGCCAGGCTCAGGCAGGCAACCAACAGCGAGGAAAGGACGAGCCTGTCAGACGGCATGGATCAACTCGATGCGGAAATGGGCGCCCGGCGCATTGGGCAGGACTTCGATGCGTCCACCGTGGGCAGCGACGTATTCCTGCACGATGGACAGGCCGATACCGGTGCCCCGCGCGGCGCCCGCCGGTTGGACTTCACCGCGGTAGAAGGGTTCGAACACGCGGCTGCGGTCGGCGTCGCTGATGCCAGGTCCTTCATCGACGATGTCGAGCCAGACGCGGTCGGCTTCGGCCTGCAGCCTCACCTGGATGCTAGCGCCCACCGGGCTGTAGCGTATGGCGTTGGACAAAAGGTTACGAAATGCCGTGCCGAGCTTGTCGCGGTCCACGGCCACCCGGGGCGTCTGGCCCGAGAGCTCAACCCTCAGCTGCTTGGCCTGCCACTGCAGCCGCTGCTCGTCGATGCGCTCCCTCAGCAGTTCTCCCAGATCGGTGGGCTCGCGCTGCAGCCTCCTCGCCTCAAAGGCCGCTGCATTGAAGCGCAGCAGGTCTTCGATCTGCTGCTGCAGCACGAGGGTGTTCTGCCGCAGGATCGCCACGATCTCGCGCTGGTTGTCGGTGAGGGTGCCCGCCACGCCGTCCTCGAAGAGGGACACCCCCTCGCGCAGGGCCGCCAGCGGCGTCTTCAACTCGTGCGAGACATGCCGCAGGAAGCGTGCCTTGTCGGCATCGATGTCGGCCAACCGCAGGCGCAGCCAGTCCAGGCGGCGGCCCACCTCGCGCACGTCGGCCGGGCCCCGGATCTCGATGGGCTCGTCGAGCCGGTTCTCCCCCAGCGCCACGATGGCGCGCTCCAGACGTTTGAGCGGCCGGGCCAGCCACAGGCCGAACACCAGCGCCAGCACCAGCGCGACGACGATGGCAGCCAGCACCTGCCGACCCAACTGCGTGCGGCTGGCATCGAGCGCCGCCTGCAGCGCCCGGTTGTGGTCCTCGTTCCCGGCGCGGACCTGCGCCGTCAGCGCCGCATGAAGGTCCACCAGCCGGCCGAAGGACTCGCTCACCCCGCGCTCGCGCAACCCCACGGTCTCGCGTGGCCCCTGCAAGAGCAGGTGGATCTGATCGACCGACTCCTGCCAGGCCGACTGTTGTGTGGGGCTGGCATGTTCCTGGAGCTGCCCGAGCAGGGTCCGGGCATCGGCCGCTGCCTGCTCGAAACGCTCCCGCAGCGCCGGGTCGTCGAGCACGAGGTACTGGCGGGCGGAGCGCTCCATCGTGGCGAGCAACTCGCCCAGGCCCTGGGCCTGGGCGCTGAGCACCACGGCGCGTTGCGCCCCTTCGCGCGAACGGTTGACGAGGTCCTCCAGTGTGTAGAGCCCGCGCAGCAACACGGCCGCCAGCAAGGCAGCAATGAGCAGGAAGGCCACCAGCAGCAACTGGCGGAAGGAGATGCGGGTGAGAGTCAGCATGGACAGCCGGCCACTATAGCGGCCGCCTTGACGCCTTGCCGACATCGCACCTACACTGTGTCCCGCTCCGGGGTGCACTCTGTGCTGAGATGGCGTGTGACGCCAAACCCGATGAACTTGATCCGGTTAATACCGGCGGAAGAAGAGCTGAATCTGTCCCTCGCAGCCGGCCCCTCGGGGCCGGCCCGCTCCCAGGGGCACTTTCCGGAGCACCCATGAACCGGAAAGGAGCCCCCATGAACGCCCCCGACAAATTTTCCCAGCAGCTGGCCCAGGCCCGCGAGCCGTTTCCTGCGTCCACCAAGGTCTGGGAAGCTGGCGGGCTGCACCCCAGCGTGCGCGTGCCGATGCGGGAGGTGAGCCTGACCAACGGCGAGACCGTCACCCTTTACGATACCTCCGGCCCCTACACCGACCCGCAGGCCACGATCGACGTGCGCCGAGGTCTCGACGCGCTGCGAGAACCCTGGATCGACACGCGCGCTGACACCGCAACCTATTCCGGCCGTGTGGCGCAGGCAGTGGATGACGGCCTGAGTCCTGAGGCCCACGACCGTCTGCACGCCCTGCGTGCCCAGGCGGAGGGACTGCAGCGCCGTCCGCGCCGGGCGCTGGCCGGCGCCAACGTCACGCAGATGCACTATGCCCGCCGCGGCATCGTCACGCCCGAGATGGAGTTTGTCGCGATCCGCGAGAACGGCCGGCGCGCATGGATGCGCGAACACCTGGCCGATGCAGGGCGTGAGGCCCGCCTGCGCGGCCAGCCGCTGGGCGCGCGGCTGCCCGAGGTCATCACGCCCGAGTTCGTGCGCGACGAAGTGGCCCGTGGCCGAGCCATCATCCCGGCCAACATCAACCATCCCGAGCTCGAGCCCATGGCCATCGGGCGCAACTTCCTCGTCAAGGTCAACGCCAACATCGGCAACTCGGCCGTGACTTCCAGCATCGAGGAAGAAGTGGAAAAGCTGGTGTGGGCCATCCGCTGGGGTGCCGACACCGTGATGGATCTGTCCACGGGTCGCAACATCCACACCACGCGCGACTGGATCTTGCGCAATTCACCCGTACCCATCGGCACCGTGCCCATCTACCAGGCGCTGGAGAAGGTGGGCGGGGTGGCCGAGGACCTCACCTGGGCCATCTTCCGCGACACCCTCATCGAGCAGGCCGAGCAAGGGGTGGACTACTTCACCATCCACGCCGGGGTGCGGCTGGCCTACATCCCGCTCACGGCGCAGCGGCGCACCGGCATCGTGTCGCGCGGAGGCTCCATCCTGGCCAAGTGGTGCATGGCCCATCACCGCGAGAACTTCCTCTACACGCACTTCGAAGAGATCTGCGAGATCATGAAGGCCTACGACGTGAGCTTCTCGCTGGGCGACGGCTTGCGGCCGGGCTCGCTGGGCGATGCCAACGACGAAGCCCAGTTCGCCGAGCTGCGCACGCTCGGTGAGCTGACGCAGATCGCCTGGCGCCACGACGTCCAGACCATGATCGAAGGTCCGGGCCACGTGCCGATGCACATGATCCAGGCCAACATGGAAGAGCAGCTGAAACACTGCCACGAGGCACCGTTCTACACCCTCGGGCCGCTCACCATCGACGTGGCTCCTGGCTACGACCACATCGCCTCGGCCATTGGCGCGGCCATGATCGGCTGGTTCGGCACGGCCATGCTGTGCTACGTCACGCCCAAGGAGCACCTGGGCCTGCCCGACCGCGACGACGTGAAGCAGGGCCTGATCGCCTACAAGATCGCGGCCCATGCCGCCGACATCGCGAAGGGACACCCCGGCGCGAGGGCACGCGACGACGCGCTGTCGAAGGCGCGCTTCGAGTTCCGCTGGACCGACCAGTTCAACCTCGGCCTGGACCCGGACACCGCGCGCGAGTTCCACGACGAGACCCTGCCCAAGGACAGTGCCAAGGTGGCGCACTTCTGCTCGATGTGCGGCCCCAAGTTCTGCTCGATGAAGATC
>CAZKGD010000087.1:0-12809 GCA_964552215.1 uncultured Caldimonas sp. | reverse complement strand
TCAACAAGATGAACCGCATCTCGCGCCAGCACCTGCAGGAGTTCGGCTTCGAGCCCGACGCGCCGACGCTGGCCGAGAAGATGGAGATGCCCGAGGACAAGATCCGCAAGATCATGAAGATCGCCAAGGAGCCGATCTCGATGGAAACCCCCATCGGCGACGACGACGACTCCCACCTGGGCGACTTCATCGAGGACACCAACAACACCGCGCCGGTGGACGCAGCCATGCAGGCCGGCCTGCGCGACGTGGTCAAGGACATCCTCGACAGCCTCACGCCCCGCGAGGCCAAGGTGTTGCGCATGCGCTTCGGCATCGAGATGAGCACCGACCACACGCTGGAAGAGGTGGGCAAGCAGTTTGACGTGACGCGCGAGCGCATCCGCCAGATCGAGGCCAAGGCCATCCGCAAGCTCAAGCACCCCAGCCGCTCGGACAAGCTGCGCACCTACCTCGACAATCTTTGAGTCGCAGCCGCACCTCGACCGTGCGGACAGTTGCGATGTGAATGGTTTTGGCGAGAAAGCAACGGCCCGGGGCAAACCCCGGGCCGTTTTCGTTCCGGAGGCCCATCGGCTGCGGCTACACTGCGCGTGAGTTTTTTCACACTGTGCAGATGGCCTCTTCCCGCGAGCGAACCGTCCTGTTTGCCGACCTGCGCGGCAGCACTTCGCTCTATGAATCCCTGGGCAACAGCCAAGCCGCCGAGATCATCACCCGCACCGTGGGGGTGCTCACCCAGGTGGTCAAGTCCCAGCAGGGGACGGTCGTCAAGACGCTGGGCGACGGCCTGATGGCCGTCTTCGAGAAGCCGGTGCGCAGTGCGCGCGCGGCCTGCGAGATGCAGGACGCCATTGCCCGCATCATGGCCGACGCCGAAACGGGTGCCGCCTCTCTCAAGCTGCGTGTGGCCCTGGCCCATGGCGAGATCGTCGAGGTCGATGGCGACTGTTTCGGCGATGCCGTGAACGTGGCCGCACGGCTGCTGGAACATGCCGGCGACAACGAGGTACTGATCACCGATGCCGTGCATGAACGCCTCAATCGCCTCGACCGGCAGCGTTTTCGATGCCTGGACCGACTGCACCTGCGCGGCCGCGCCGAGCCCTGCAAGGTCTTCATGCTGGAAACCTGGGCCGACGATGCCCCGGTGTCCACGCTGTTCTCCGATTTCACGGACACCCCCGCCGCCGAGTGCCTGAGGCTCACGGTCGGCGGCACCCATCAGACTTACACGCCGCAGCAGATGCCGGTGGTGCTGGGCCGCAGCCCGGAGTCCACGTTGTGCATCGACGACACACGCGTGTCGCGGCTGCATGCCCGCATCGAGTGGCACGGCGGCAATTTCCATCTCGATGACCAGAGCAGTAACGGCAGCTTCGTGCGCTTCGCGAGCGAGCCCGAAACCGTGGTGCTGCGCCGCGGCCGCTGCGTGCTGCACGGGCGGGGCGTGATCGGGCTGGGGGCACCGCCGGATGATCCCCGGGCCGCCAGCCTGCACTTCGAGATCTTCAGCTACGCCACGCCCTGAAAGAGCGTCGTCGCCCGGGTGTTCAGGCACCGAGCCGATCCGCCAGCTCCCCGAGGTGGCGCACCACGTGGTGTGTCCCCTCCGGCGCATCGTCGGTGCCGGCATGGATGTCGGGGCGCGCCACCCAGGCGGCCTGCAGGCCGGCAGCGAGTGCAGCCTTCACGTCCAGCACGAGATCGTCGCCCACGTGCAGCACGCGTGCAGCCGGCGTCCCCGCGCAGCGACACGCTTCCATGAAAATCGCAGCATGCGGCTTGCCCACGCCGAAGCCGCGCGCACTGACCACACCGCGGAACCACCGGTCCAGTCCGATGGTCCGGAGATCGGCGTTGCCGTTGGTCAGTGCCACGAGAGGGAAGCGGGCAGCCAGCCGCTCCAGGGCAGGCACCACGTCCTCGTAGACCTCGACGCGGTGCCGCCAGTGCAGAAAGAGTTCGAAGGCCGGCTCGGCAAGACTCACGTCGTCGCCCGCCTCGGCCAATGCCCGTCGCAGGCTCTCGAGCCGGATGGTGCTCAGGTCGTGTGCCCACTGAGGATGCGTGCGGGCCACCTCGTCACGCAAGGCCCTCAGGCCGGCGGTGTCGAAGCGCCTGGCGGTGGCCGGCGCATGCTGCCCAAACCAGGCGTGCAGTTGCGCCTCGGCGCGCTCGATGGCGGGCCACACCGGCCACAGGGTGTCATCGAGGTCGAGCGTGAGTGCCAGAGGATTCACGGGGGGACTGGGAAGTGCACAACCCCACACAGTACCGCATTCGTCAACTACTGCCGCAAACCTGGGGCAATCCCCCGGCCGACCCTCTCGGATCCACCCGCTACTTCCCCTATAGTGCGCAGCGGACTTCTGCCGCCCCCCGCCTCGACATCCGGACATCATGTCCCATCCGCCCGCCGCCGATGAAGACCGCCGCCTGGAGCGGCTGCACGAGCTGCGCATCATCGACACAGCCCCCGAGCCAAGCTTCGATGCCGCCGTGAGCCTGGCAGTGCGGCTCACCGACTGCCCGCTCGCCCTGTTGGGTTTCATGGACCGGGATCGCCACTGGTTCAAGGCCGTGGTCGGAGCCTCGACGCAGGAGGTTCCCCGGGACTTGGCGCTGTGCAACCAGACGATGCACAAGGCCGGCCTGAGCGTGGTCGAAGACCTCACTTCCGATTCCCGGTTTGCACGGCATCCGTTCGTGGTGGACGCCTACCGGCTGCGATTCTTTGCCAGCCTGCCGTTGCGGGTGGAAGGCGAGGTGGTCGCCACGCTGTGCGTCTACGACACCCAGCCACGATCGCTGGCAGACACCGCGCGCCAAGGCCTGATGCAGTTGGGCCAGATGCTGGAGGACATGCTCCGGTCGCGGCTGAAGGAGCAACGGTCGCGCCTGCAGGAGGCGCGGGTGCGCACCGCCAGCCTCGCAGGCAGCGACTGGCTCTGGGAAAGCGACCCGGAGGGCCGCATCACCTGGGTATCGGCCAGCATCGAAAAGCACACCGGATTGCATCCCCAGGATGAAATCGGACTGTGGGGGCGTGATCTCTTCCGACCGAGCGGCGACCCCGACCATGCCGACGACCATGCGGCCTATTTGCGCGCCCGGGCAACGCGAGCGCCCTTCAGCCACCTCGTGATGGAACGGGACACACCCCGAGGGCGCCTGTCGGTCTCGGTATCAGGGGTGCCGGTGTTCGATTCGTCGGATCGTTTCCGGGGGTACCGGGGGGCCACCCGGGTCGTCACCGGGGAACTGCACGCCCAACAACAGGCCCGCCAGGCCCAGATGGTGCTGCAAGATGCCATCGACAGCATCGGCGCCATCATCGTCATCACCGACAGCCAGGACCATATCGTGCATGCCAACCGCAGCTGGCGTGCCGGCCCGGGCCGGCACCTTCCCAGGCCCCGGGGCGTCTCCTGGCGGGAAGCCGTACGGCAAGGCTTGCAGGCGGGCGACTACCCGGAAGCCGCCGGTCTGGAGATGTACTTCCTCGATGAATTCACGACCCCCCAGCCCCCGGGAGCACCTCCGCGCGAGTTGCGCTACCGCGACCGCCGGATCATGCTGACCGAGGAGGCCCTCGCTGGCGGCGGCACGGTGCGGGTGGGCATGGACATCACCGAGCGCAGCATCGCCGCCGACAGGTTGCGCTTGAGCGAAGAGCTCTACCGCTCGGTGGCCCTGTCCATCAGCGACGGCCTGATGGTGCTCACGCGAGAACGGGTCGTTGTGGCGGTCAATCCCGCGGCATGCCGCATCCTCGACATGCCCATGGACGTCCTGATGATGCGCCCAGGGTTGGACCTCCTGCGCGAGGACCTGAGCCCGTTGCCGGCGCAGGAGCATCCGGTCCACCGCGCGCTCGAAGCCGGAGAGTCGGTGGCCGAACAGGTGTTTGCCCTGCGCAGGGCCGATGGCCAGCCATGCTGGCTGGGGATGAGCGCCCAGCCCTTGCGGCTGGCCCCTGGTGAGCAACCCATGTCCGCGGTCATCACCTTCCGGGACATCACCCGCCAGCGTCAGGCCGAAATGGCCCTGGCCCAGAGCGAGCAGCGCTGGAAATTCGCGCTCGAGGGCAGTGGCGACGGCGTCTGGGACTGGGATGTCCCCAGCAACGAGGTGTACTACTCGTACAGCTGGCGTGCCACCCTCGGACACGCCGACGACAGCCTGAGCAGCCACCCCAGGGAATGGGCGCAGCGCGTCCATCCCGACGACTGGCCACGGGTGCGCCAGGCCCTCGTCGCCCACCTCAAGGGACTGGCCGAGGACTACCAGTCCGAGCATCGCATGCGCCACCGTGACGGCCACTATCTCTGGGTCTTCGAGCGTGGCAAGGCCATGAGCCGCGCTCCCAACGGGCGGGCGTTGCGCCTGGTGGGCACCTACTCCGATATCACACGGCTGAAGCAGGCCGAGCAGGCCTTGCGGGACAAGCAGGCGATCGAGCTGGCCAGCCAAGCAAAGACCGAGTTCCTCTCGCGCATGAGCCACGAAATCCGTACGCCGCTCAATGCCATGATCGGCTTCGCACAGCTCCTCGCCATGGGCGCCGACAGCGCCCACCCCCGCCGGGTGCGCGACTACGCCGGCCACATGCTGCAGGCTGGCCGCCACCTCTTGGCGCTCATCAACGACGTCCTGGACCTGCAGCGCGTGGAGGCCGGACAGCTGGCCGTCACGCCGGAGACGCTGCACCTCGGCACCGTGGTGGACCAGGCCCTGGAGCTGCTGGCCCCGATGGCTCGAGAAGCTCAGGTGAGTGTCGACAAACGCATCGAAGCCCACTGGACCGTGCTGGCTGACGCCCAGCGCACGCGCCAGGTGCTCATCAACCTGGTGTCCAACGCCATCAAGTACAACCGGTCGCCCGGGCGGGTGGTGCTGCGTTGTGGCGCGGCAGCGGGACAGCGCCTGCGGGTGGACATCGAGGACACTGGCGCCGGCCTGGAAGCTTCGCAGCTCGAACGGCTCTTTCAGCCCTTCGAACGCCTGGGCCGCGAGACCTCGTCGGTGGAGGGCACGGGCCTGGGCCTGTTGATCGCCAAGCGTCTGGTGGAGGAGATGGGAGGCAGCATTGCCGTGAGCAGCACCCTCGGCGTGGGCACCACGGTGAGCGTGGAACTGCCACGAGGCGATGCGACTCCCGCGCTGCCGGCGACGGGCCCGCAAGACGGTGACGCACCCGCGAAGCCGCTGCCCCTGGGCGCCAAGGCGCTGCGCATGCTCTACGTCGAGGACAACCCGATCAACGCCCTGCTCTTTCGGGAGGCGATGCGGCTTTGCGAACATGTCGAATTGCGCGTTGCCGAAGACGGCCCCGACGCCCTGTCGCAGGTGCAGGGCTGGCGGCCCGACATCCTGGTGCTCGACGCCCACCTGCCCGGCAAGAGCGGCTTCGAGGTCCTGGAAGACCTGCGACAACACCACGGCCTGCACGAGACCCCCGCCTTCATGTGCTCGGCAGACGCGATGCCCGACGACATCGAGCGCGCCCGTGCGGCAGGATTCGCGGGCTACTGGACAAAGCCGATCTCGTTGGACAAGGTGCTGGCCGACGTCGCCCGGGTGGCGGCCGCTGCGGACCCGCGCGGCTGAATCCCCGGCTGCGCGCGATCCTCCCTGCTCGGGAATAATGCGGCTGCGAAGGAGCCCGCCATCCGCATGAGCTTTGCCCCCGAACCCGCCTACCGTCATGGACAGCCCCCCGTCACCGGAGTGCTGCTATGCAACCTGGGCACGCCCGACGCCCCCACGGCCCCTGCGCTGCGCCGCTACCTGGCGCAGTTCCTCAGCGACCCGCGCGTCGTCGAGATCCCGCGCTGGCTCTGGAAGCCCATCCTGCACGGCATCATTCTGCGCGTGCGTCCGGCCAAGTCGGCCGCCAAGTACGCAAGCATCTGGACGCCAGAGGGCTCTCCTCTGCGTGTGTGGACCGACAAGCAGGCCAAACTGTTGCAGGGCTACCTGGGTGAGCGCGGCCACCGTGTGACGGTGGCTGCAGCCATGCGCTATGGCCAGCCATCGGTGGCCACCCAGCTCGATGCGCTGAGGGCGGCCGGTGCCACCCGTGTGCTGGTGCTGCCTTTGTACCCGCAATACTCGGGCACCACCACGGCCAGCGTGGTCGATGCCGTCAGCGACTGGGCACTGCGCGCACGCACCCTGCCCGAGCTGCGCTTCGTGAACCACTACCACGACCACCCTTTGTACATCGACGCGCTAGCCCGGCGCATCGGCCAGCACTGGATGGAACACGGCCGGCCGGACCGCCTCCTGCTGAGCTTCCACGGTGTGCCCCAGCGCACCCTCATGCTGGGCGACCCCTACCACTGCGAGTGCCACAAGACGGCCCGGCTGCTGGCCGAGCGCCTGGGGCTGCGCCCTGATCAGTGGGTCATCACCTTCCAGAGCCGCTTCGGCAAGGCCCCCTGGCTGCAGCCCTACACCGAACCTACGCTGATCGAGCTTGGCCGCTCGGGAGTGGGCCGCGTGGACGTGGCATGCCCCGGTTTCGTGAGCGACTGCATCGAAACCCTGGAGGAAATCGCGATCGAGGGCAAGCAGGCCTTCCTGGGCGCTGGCGGAACGGACTTCCACTACATTCCCTGCCTGAACGACCAGCATGAGTGGATTGCAGCGCTGAGCGCGGTGGCCGAACAGCACCTCGCGGGCTGGCCCACGAGGGACACCTCGGATGGCGCCGCCCTGGAACGGCAACGCGAACGAGCCCGCTCGCTGGGTGCCGCCAACTGAAGCGGTCATCGACACCATGCGGCTGGACAAATGGCTGTGGGCGGCGCGCTTCTACAAGACGCGCAGTCTCGCCACCGACGAGGTCGACAAGGGCCGGGTCAAGGTCAATGACCAGGCCGCCAAACCCGCCCGTGAGGTACGCATCGGTGACCGTCTGAGCATCCAGCAGGCCGGCATCACCCGCGTGGTGGTGCTGCGCGGCCTGAGCGACGTGCGCGGGCCAGCACCCGTGGCCCAGCAACTGTACGAAGAGACGGCCGAGAGTGTGCGGGCCCGCGAAGAAGCCGCTCGTCATCGCCACTACCTGGCCGATCCGGCACAAACGATCGAACAGGGGCGCCCGACCAAGCGCAGTCGCCGGCAACTGGCCGACTGGCGGCGCTGGAGCGCCTCGCTGGACGATGTGGACTGAGCCGCCGGGGCTGTGACGTTCACGGCGTGGGCAGGCACACCGTTCTCGTGGCCTGCACATACGACCCGCTGGCGCTCGTCTGCACGCCACCTTCGACGCGTATCCGCTGCCCCAGGCCGATGCTCGGGCTGGACGGGTTGCCGCAGCCCACGATCTGGGCCCCCTGGCCGTTCACGCGGGTGCCGCGCACGCGGAAATCAGCCAGCGAATCCCAGGATTCCACCGGCCCCACCAGTTCCACCTCCACGAAGTTGGGGGTCTCGCGTCGGCGAATCTGCACCTGGGTGGCCAGGAAGCCGCCATCGTCAAGATGGCTGCCGCGCACCTGCACGTATGCACCGTTGGACAAGGTGAACGTCGGGCCCTGCGGCGTCACCAGCGCCCCTGCGTACCGTACCGGCACACCAGCGAGCTCGAAGGTCTGGGCCGCGGTGTCCAGACGCCCGACGACCCCGCCGATGCGCCCGGGGGTCGAAGGACGCCCCGACTCGCCCAGACTCAGCACGCGCACCCCGAGCACCTGGGAAGTCCCGGGCAAGAACCACACGGCCACCCGGCGGTCGTTGGCCACCGGACCGCCCGACACCGTCGCGCCCGACGCATCGACGGCCAGCCCGCCCAGGGCGAATCGCAGGGTGCCCGCGGTGGTGTCGAGACCGCTGACCACGCCCACCACGCGCTCCGCTGCGGGCACGGTCGCGAGTTTTTCGATGCGGCTGGCGCGCACCTCGCGGCCGCTCCCCTCCCAGCGCAACAGGCCATGCACCCGCACGCGCTCCCCCACGGACACCGCGGCCAGGCCGTCGAATCCGTCGAAGAAGGTGACCGGTCCCTCGTCGGGCTGGCGATTGATGCGCACGGTCTGCGAGCGCACCGTCAGCGTGCCGGTCTGCGCGTCCACAGCGCTCACCTCCCCGACCAGTGCAGGCTCCACATCGATCTGGAGCGCCTGGTCGAGACCTGCCATCACCTGGTGGCGCAGCGCGATGACCTGACCCAAACGGAGCACGGCCGCATCGAACTGCGCCGGCGCGACCTCCTCGCGCACCACTGCGGTATCGGTGGCATAAAGCGCCCCATCCGCCACGACGCTGCCGAAGCCGTTGACGGTGGCCGAAGTGGCGTTGACAGGCGCTCCCGTACCCCCAGACCCCACGCCATCCCCGCCGCAGCCGCCAAGCGCCGCACCAAGCACCAGGGTCAGTGCATGCGACAGCCATCGTGAAAGGGCGGGCTTCACTGGGAGGGCTCCTTGGGAACCGGGGGCTCGTCCCCTTCGCGGCTCATCGCCTCGGTGTAGTAATAAACGCCAAAACGCATGCGGTGTGGGGGGAAGGCCGGCTGGTCGGCCTGATGGCGGCGGCTGGCTTCCTCGGCCATGCGTGCAAAAGCTTCGGCCCAGAGCCGGCGCGCGAGCACGCCGAGCTCCTCGGCCGAGGCCCGAGACAGCCCCGTGGCAAACACGCTTTGCTCGAGCAGGCGCGGCCCGGGCGTGGTGAGGTTGTGCACGGCCGCCGAAAGGTGGTCAGCGCCGTTGGCGGCAAACAGCTCAGCCATCGCTGCTTCGTCGGCCGAGGGCACGAAACTGTCGGTCGCCAGCTCGATTTCATCACCGACGACCCGCACCAGTTCGAGCCTCAGGAGCTCATCCAGGAGCGTGCGCGGATGCACATCGGTCGATACCTCCCGAGCCAGCGACTCGAAGGAGGGCGCGGGGCCCAGGCGCGGCAGGCGTAGCGGCTGGCCGCCGTGAGGGTCGCGCCAGCGCGCGTCGGTGGCCCAGCGCGTGAAAACCTGGGAGGCGGGTGACAGGCTCTTGTCGCGCTGCAGCGCCCTCCCCAGCTGGTAAAAAGCCCGGACGTCCTTGCGATGGACGCCGCTGAGCACGCTCACGGCCGAGTCGGTAGTCCGGCGCCCCGAGCGCTCTAGCTCTTCGGCAGCCACCTTCACGAACACCCTCTTCAAGGCCGTGGCCAGGGCACCATACTGCACCCCGCGGCGCAACAGCCAGCGCACCACGGGCGTGATGAGCACCAAGGCTGTCCTCAGGGCCAGATCGGCCCGGCGCGGGCCGGACAGCGCAGCAGAGGGGTCGCTCGGGTCGACGACTGACTTGGGTTCCAAAGGCGGGCCGGACTTCACCCAGAGGGTGCTTGAATGTTCTCTTGGGCCGCGGCGACCCCGCTCCTGACCAGGGCTGCAGCCGCTAGCAACACCCCACAGTGTGCCTGAACTGGCCATCACCCCCCAGACCCCGGGGCGGGACGGGCCGTGAATTGCCTCACAATTCACACCCCTGAACCTCCTCCAGCCCCCCTTGAATCCAGGAAGCGCGCCCTCATGTGGCCGGCATTCCTTGGGAACACGTCATGGTAGAACCTCAAAATCCTGAACAGCATCAAGATCCGAGCCCCGAACTGACGGCCGAGCCCGCAGAGCTCGTGGCGGTGGAGCACAAGCTCGCCGAACTGGAGGCCAAGCACGCCGAGGTGTCCGACGCCTACCTGCGGGCCAAGGCCGAAGTCGAGAACACCCGTCGCCGCGCCGAGGAGGAGATCGCCAAGGCGCGCAAGTTCGCCATCGAGGGCTTCGCCGACAGCCTGCTGCCCGTGAAGGACAGCCTGGAAGCGGCCCTGGCGGTCGAGAATGCCTCCACCGAACAGATGCGCGAAGGCGTGCACGCCACGCTGCGCCAGCTGGCGCAGGCGCTGGAGCGCAACAAGGTGCTGGAGGTGAACCCGGCCGCCGGCGACAAGTTCGACCCGCACCAGCATCAGGCCATCAGCGTGGTACCGGCCGAGCAGGCGCCCAACACCATCGTGGCAGTGCTGCAGAAGGGCTATGTGATCGCCGACCGGGTGCTGCGCCCGGCCCTCGTCACGGTGGCCGCGCCGCGCTGAACGCCGGGCCCCACCCTTGAAAACCAGAACACTTATCCACAAGTAACGGACAACCGGATTTCAGCATTCAGGAGCATTGAACATGGCAAGAATCATCGGCATCGACCTGGGCACCACCAACTCTTGCGTGGCCATCATGGAGGGCAACACCCCCAAGGTCATCGAGAACAGCGAGGGCGCGCGCACCACGCCGTCCATCATTGCCTACCAGGAAGACGGTGAGGTGCTGGTGGGTGCCTCGGCCAAGCGCCAGGCCGTCACCAACCCGAAGAACACCCTGTACGCGGTGAAGCGCCTGATCGGCCGCAAGTTCACCGAGAAGGAAGTGCAGAAGGACATCGACCTGATGCCCTACACGATCGCCGCCGCCGACAACGGCGACGCCTGGGTCGAGGTGCGCGGCAAGAAGCTCGCGCCGCCGCAGGTCAGCGCCGAGGTGCTGCGCAAGATGAAGAAGACCGCCGAGGACTACCTGGGTGAGCCCGTCACCGAGGCCGTGATCACGGTGCCGGCCTACTTCAACGACAGCCAGCGCCAGGCCACCAAGGACGCCGGGCGTATCGCCGGCCTGGAAGTCAAGCGCATCATCAACGAGCCCACCGCGGCCGCGCTGGCCTTCGGCCTGGACAAGACCGCCAAGGGCGACCGCAAGATCGCCGTCTATGACCTGGGCGGCGGCACCTTCGACATCTCCATCATCGAGATCGCCGACGTCGATGGCGAGAAGCAGTTCGAGGTGCTGTCCACCAACGGCGACACCTTCCTGGGCGGCGAGGACTTCGACCAGCGCATCATCGACTACATCATCGCCGAGTTCAAGAAGGAACAAGGCGTCGACCTGAGCAAGGACGTGCTGGCCCTGCAGCGCCTGAAGGAAGCTGCCGAGAAGGCCAAGATCGAGCTCTCGAACAGCTCCCAGACCGACATCAACCTGCCCTACATCACGGCCGATGCGTCCGGCCCGAAGCACCTGAACATCAAGCTCACGCGCGCCAAGCTCGAGGCCCTGGTGGAAGAGCTGATCGAGCGCACGATCGAACCCTGCCGCATCGCCATCAAGGATGCCGGCGTGAAGGTGGGCGAGATCGACGACGTGATCCTGGTGGGCGGGATGACCCGTATGCCCAAGGTGCAGGAGAAGGTCAAGGAGTTCTTCGGCAAGGATCCGCGCAAGGACGTGAACCCCGACGAGGCCGTGGCCGTGGGTGCGGCCATCCAGGGCCAGGTGCTCGGTGGTGAACGCAAGGACGTGCTGCTGCTCGACGTGACCCCGCTGTCGCTGGGCATCGAGACCCTGGGCGGCGTCATGACCAAGATGATCAGCAAGAACACGACCATCCCGACCAAGTTCGCGCAGACCTTCTCCACTGCCGACGACAACCAGCCGGCCGTGACGATCAAGGTCTTCCAGGGCGAGCGCGAGATGGCCTCGGGGAACAAGCTGCTCGGCGAGTTCAACCTCGAGGGCATTCCGCCGGCCCCGCGCGGCGTGCCCCAGATCGAGGTGACCTTCGACATCGACGCCAACGGCATCCTGCACGTGGGTGCGAAGGACAAGGCCACGGGCAAGGAGAACAAGATCACCATCAAGGCAAACTCGGGCCTCACCGAGGACGAGATCCAGAAGATGGTGAAGGACGCCGAGCTCAACGCGGCCGAGGACAAGCGCAAGCTGGAGCTCGTGCAGGCCCGCAACCAGGCCGATGCACTGGTGCATAGCGTGAAGAAGTCGCTCGCCGAGCACGGTGAGAAACTCGAAGCGTCGGAGAAGGAGGCCATCGAGGCCGCGATCAAGGACGCCGAGGAAGCGCTGAAAGGCGAGGACAAGGCGGCCATCGAGGCCAAGAGCGAGGCATTGATGACCGCCAGCCAGAAGCTGGGCGAGAAGGTCTATGCCGAGATGCAGGCTGCCCAGGCGGCGGCAGGTGCGGCACAGGCCGACCCGCAGCCGGGCGCCCAGGCTTCGGCCAAGCCGGGCGACGACAACGTGGTGGACGCCGAGTTCACCGAAGTGAAGGACAAGAAGTAATCGACGCTTGCCCACGACCGTGAGCCACCCCCGTGGGCAGCCAAGACTGCACACGGGGGATTTGCGTTTTGGAAGGTGACCTAGAACATGGCAAAGCGTGACTACTACGACGTCCTCGGCGTCGCGAAGAACGCGTCGGACGACGACATCAAGAAGGCCTATCGCAAGCTGGCCATGAAATACCACCCGGACCGCAACCAGGGTGAGAAGGCCAAGGAAGCCGAGGAGCATTTCAAGGAGGCCAAGGAGGCCTACGAGATGCTGTCCGACCCCAAGAAGCGCGCCGCCTACGACCAGTACGGCCATGCGGGGGTGGATCCCAACATGGGTGGCGCGGGCTTCCGCGGCGCCGGCCCCGAGGGCTTCGGCGGTTTCGCCGAGGCCTTCGGCGACATCTTCGGCGACATCTTCGGCGCGGCCGGCGGTGGCCGCCGCGGCGGCGGCCCGCAGGTCTACCGCGGCAGCGACCTGTCCTATGCCATGGAGATCTCCCTGGAAGAGGCCGCCCACGGCAAGGAGGCGCAGATCCGCATTCCCAGCTGGGAGGAGTGCGACACCTGCCACGGCACCGGCGCCAAGCCCGGCACCAGCGCCAAGACCTGCGGGACCTGCCAGGGCTCCGGCACGGTGCACCTGCGCCAAGGCTTCTTCAGCATCCAGCAGACCTGCCCGCACTGCCACGGCACGGGCAAGGTGA
>CAZKGD010000086.1:0-12903 GCA_964552215.1 uncultured Caldimonas sp. | reverse complement strand
CTGCCCGGCAAGGACGGCCTGCTGCACATCAGCCAGATCGCCCATGAGCGCGTGGCCAAGGTCACCGACTACCTGCAAGAGGGCCAGATCGTGCGCGTGAAGGTGCTCGAGACCGACGAGAAGGGCCGTGTGAAGCTGTCGATGAAGGCGCTGGCCGAACGAGCCCCTGCCGGCGAGCGCGAGGCCCAGGAACAGCAGCAACAACAGCAGCAGTGAGCCGGGCGCTCGCGTCCGTCATCCGACCATGAAAGCGGTTGAGATCGTCGAATACGGCGCGCCGGAGGTGTTGCGCCTGACCGAACGCCCCGACCCCGTCGCAGGGGCGGGCGAGGTGCTGATCCGCGTGGGTGCTTCCGGTGTGAACCGGCCCGACGTGCTGCAGCGCAAGGGCCTCTACCCCGTCCCGGCGGGGGCCTCCGACCTGCCGGGCCTGGAAGTGGCTGGCGAGATCGTGGCCGGCGACGCTCAGGCCTTGTCTGAAGCCGGTCTCAAGGTGGGCGACCGCGTCTGTGCCCTGGTGCAGGGCGGCGGCTACGCCGAGCTGTGCGTGGCGCCGGTCGCCCAGTGCCTGCCGGTGCCTGACGGGTGGTCTGACGTCGAAGCTTCCGGTCTGCCGGAGACCTTCTTCACGGTGTGGTCGAACGTCTTCCAGCGCGGCCGTCTACAGCCTGGCGACACCCTGCTCGTGCAGGGTGGCACCAGCGGGATCGGCGTCACGGCTATCCAGCTGGCCAAGGCCTTCGGTGCCACCGTGATCGCCACGGCGGGCTCCGACGAAAAATGTGCCGCCTGCCTGAAGCTCGGGGCCGATCACGCGATCAACTACAAGACCGAAGACTTCGCCGAGCGCACGCGCGAGTTCACGGATGGCAAGGGCGCCGACGTCATCCTCGACATGGTGGCCGGTGACTATCTGCCGCGCGAGATCGCCTGCCTGGCCGACGATGGCCGGCTGGTCATCATCGCCCTGCAGCGGGGCGCCAAGTCCGAGCTGGACCTCAATGCCCTGATGCGTCGCCGCCTCACCGTGACGGGCTCGACCTTGCGGCCGCGCCCCGTGGCCTTCAAGGCGCAGATCGCTCGCGAGCTGCGTGAGCGTGTGTGGCCCTTGCTGGCTGCGCGGCGCATCGTGCCCGTGGTGTTCCGCACCTTCGATCCCGCCGAGGCCGCGCAGGCACATGCGCTGATGGAGTCCAACCAGCACATCGGCAAGCTCGCCCTGGCGTGGGCGTCTGTCGAGCGCGCGCCCTCGTAGAATTTGCGGTTCTGTCCCGTGGAGCCCCCCTGCATGCGACGCAAACTCGTCATTGGCAACTGGAAGATGCACGGCAGCCTGGCGGCCAACGCCGAGTTGCTGGCCGGCCTGCGTGCGGCCGAGCCTTTCGTGTGCGACACGGCCGTGTGTCCACCTTTTCCCTACCTGGCGGCCTGCGTGCTGGCCTTGCAGGGCAGCCACATCGCGCTGGGGGCGCAGGACTGCTCGGCCCACGAGCAGGGCGCCTACACCGGCGAGGTGTCGGCGGCCATGCTGGCCGACCTCGGCTGCCGCTATGTCATCGTGGGTCATTCCGAGCGCCGCAGCTTGCATGGCGAAGGCGACCAGCTCGTGGCCGACAAGGCCCGCTCGGTGGTTGGCAAGGGGCTGACGCCAGTGGTCTGCGTGGGCGAAACGCTGGCCGAGCGTGAAGCCGGGCAGACCGAGGCCGTGGTGAAGCGTCAGCTATCGGCCGTGATCCATGCCCTGGGGCATTGCGTACCGCAGATGGTGGTGGCCTACGAGCCTGTATGGGCCATTGGCACGGGAAAGACGGCCACGCCAGAGCAGGCCCAGGCCGTGCACGCGGTGCTGCGCACCCAGCTCAAGGCCGCCACGCCGCACGCCGACGGGATGCGCATCCTCTACGGGGGCAGCGTCAAGCCCGACAACGCTGCCTCACTGTTCACACAGCCCGACATCGACGGCGGGCTCATTGGTGGCGCCTCTCTGAAAGCCGCCGACTTCATCGCCATTTGCCGCGCCGCCCTGTGAGGGCGAGCGCACGACGAATCACCGGAGAACTTCGATGCAGTTCATGACGACCCTGATCCTCGTGGTCCAGTTGCTGGCCGCGCTCACCATGATCGGCCTGGTGCTGGTCCAACACGGCAAGGGGGCTGACATGGGCGCCTCCTTCGGTGGGGGCTCCTCGGGCAGCCTCTTCGGTGCCACCGGCAGCGCCAATTTCCTCTCTCGCACCACCGCGGTGTGCGCCACGATCTTCTTCGTTTGCACACTGGCCTTGGCCTACCTGTCGAATGCCGCACCACAGGCTGCGGCCCCTGGCGGGGCGAGCGTGCTCGACCAGCCTGTTGCGCCAGGCGCGGCCCAAATCCCGGGTGCTCCGGCGGGCGATGCGTCCGCTCCTGCGACCCAGGCGCCGGCTTCGGCGCCTGCAGGCGGTGCCGGGCAGATTCCCTCGGGGAACTGAGCGTCCGGCGGGGTTTGAGCCAGGCCAAGAGGACTCTCGAAAGAGTGCCTGCAACACTTGGAGATAACCCTGCTTTTCGAGTTAGAATTTATGTCTATGCCGCAAGCCACTCCCCTCAGTCTTCATGGGTGGCTTGCAAAGCGAAAACTGAACGATTGATGCATGCACGTGGGCCGTGCCGGCTTGTGTGAATGTTCAGTGCCGACGTGGTGGAATTGGTAGACACGCTATCTTGAGGGGGTAGTGGCGAAAGCTGTGCGAGTTCGAGTCTCGCCGTCGGCACCACTTAATGCATCTTCGACAGGGTCCTCATCCGGTGCCCTGTCGACCCTGGGTCCGGTTTCCATGGACGGCCTCGGGGAAATCGGGCGTGCTGAAGCAGCGGTTTCCGCTGGGGGCAGCGCGCCTTATTTTTGCCGCTTGCGGCAAAGGCCGGACGACACCGACACGGCGCAGCCAGGACACACAGACCGATGACCCAAGCGACGCAAGGCCTATGATCCTCGACCAGTATCTCCCCGTCATCCTTTTCATTCTGGTCGGCATCGCGGTGGGCGTTGCGCCTCAGGTGCTGGGCTTCGTGCTGGGGCCCCGCCGTCCCGACCCGGAAAAGAACTCTCCCTACGAATGCGGCTTCGAGGCTTTCGAGGACGCGCGCATGAAGTTCGATGTGCGCTATTACCTCGTGGCCATCCTCTTCATCCTCTTCGACCTGGAAATCGCCTTCCTCTTCCCCTGGGCCGTGGCCCTGCGCGAGATCGGGCCTGTGGGCTTCTGGGCCATGATGGTCTTTCTGGCCATCCTCGTGGTGGGCTTCATCTACGAGTGGAAGAAGGGCGCCCTGGATTGGGAATGACCAAGGAGTGCAGTCATGAGTATCGAAGGCGTTCTCAAGGAAGGTTTCATCACCACCACGGCTGACAAGCTGATCAACTGGTCCAAGACCGGTTCGCTGTGGCCCATGACCTTTGGCCTGGCGTGTTGCGCCGTCGAGATGATGCATGCGGGGGCGTCGCGCTACGACATCGACCGCTTCGGCATGCTGTTCCGCCCCAGCCCCCGCCAGTCCGACCTGATGATCGTGGCCGGCACGCTGTGCAACAAGATGGCGCCGGCGCTGCGCAAGGTCTACGACCAGATGGCCGAGCCGCGCTGGGTGATCTCGATGGGCTCCTGCGCCAACGGCGGCGGCTACTACCATTATTCCTACTCCGTGGTGCGCGGCTGCGACCGCATCGTGCCGGTGGACGTGTACGTGCCCGGCTGCCCGCCGACGGCCGAGGCGCTGCTCTACGGCATCGTGCAGCTGCAGAACAAGATCAAGCGAACCAACACGATCGCCCGATGAGCGCGAAGCTGACCAGGCTGGCGGAGGTGCTCGCGCGCGAGGGTTTCGCGCCAACGCAGCGCCTCGGTGAAATGACGATCGAGGTGCCCGCCGCCGGCTACGCCGCCGCGGCGCTGAAGCTGCGCGACCACGCTGATCTGGGCTTCGAGCAGCTGATCGACCTCTGCGGCATGGATTACGAAACGTACGGAGACCGGCCCCGCGATGGCCGCCGCTTCGCCGTGGTCCTCCACCTGCTGTCGGTCAGGCACAACTGGCGCCTGCGCCTGCGCGCCTTCTGCGACGACGACGCCTACCCGATGATCGCCTCGGTCATCGATACCTGGCCGGCGGCGTCCTGGTTCGAGCGCGAGGCCTTCGACCTGTTCGGCATCCTGTTCGACGGCCACCCGGACCTGCGCCGCATCCTCACCGACTACGGCTTCATCGGCCACCCGTTCCGCAAGGACTTCCCCACCACGGGTCACGTCGAGATGCGCTATGACCCCGAGCAGCGCCGCGTCATCTACCAGCCGGTGACGATCGAGCCGCGTGAGATCACCCCGCGCGTGATCCGCGAAGACCACTACGGCGGCCTGCACTGAGCCCGAGGCAACCATGGCTGACATCAAGAACTACACGCTGAACTTCGGCCCGCAGCACCCGGCGGCCCACGGGGTGCTGCGCCTGGTGCTGGAACTCGACGGCGAGGTCATCCAGCGTGCCGACCCGCACATCGGCCTGCTGCACCGAGCCACCGAGAAGCTGGCCGAAAGCAAGACCTACATCCAGTCGCTGCCCTACATGGACCGTCTCGACTACGTGTCCATGATGTGCAACGAGCACGCCTACTGCCTGGCGATCGAGAAGCTGATGGGCGTCGAGGTGCCCGAGCGCGCGCAGTACATCCGGGTCATGTTCGCCGAGATCACCCGCCTGCTCAACCACCTGCTGTGGCTGGGCTGCCATGGGCTGGACTGCGGTGCGATGAACATGCTCATCTACTGCTTCCGCGAGCGCGAGGATCTCTTCGACATGTACGAGGCCGTCTCGGGCGCGCGCATGCACGCGGCCTACTTCCGCCCGGGAGGCGTCTACCGCGACCTGCCCGACAGCATGCCGCAGTACAAGGTCTCGAAGATCCGCAACGCCAAGGCGCTGGCCCGCCTCAACGAGAACCGCCAAGGCACGCTGCTCGACTTCATCGAGGACTTCACGAAACGCTTCCCCAAGCACATCGACGAGTACGAGACGCTGCTCACCGACAACCGCATCTGGAAGCAGCGCACCGTGGGCATCGGCGTGGTGTCGCCGGAGCGCGCCCTGAACCTGGGCTTCACCGGCGCGATGCTGCGCGGCTCGGGCATCGCCTGGGATCTGCGCAAGCACCAGCCCTACGACGTCTACGACCGGCTCGACTTCGATGTGCCCGTGGGCACCAATGGCGATTGCTATGACCGCTATGTGGTGCGTGTCGAGGAGATGCGTCAGTCCAATCGCATCATCCAGCAGTGCGTGGAGTGGCTGCGCAAGAACCCCGGCCCCGTGATCACCGACAACCACAAGGTGGCGCCGCCATCGCGGGTGGAGATGAAGTCCAGCATGGAAGAGCTGATCCACCACTTCAAGCTCTTCACCGAAGGTTTCCACGTGCCCGAAGGCGAGGCCTATGCCGCCGTCGAGCATCCCAAGGGCGAGTTCGGTATCTACCTCGTGAGCGATGGTGCGAACAAGCCCTACCGCCTGAAGATCCGTGCCCCGGGCTTTGCCCACCTGGCCGCGATGGACGAAATGTCGCGCGGCCACATGATTGCCGATGCCGTGGCCGTGATCGGCACCATGGACATCGTCTTCGGAGAGATTGACCGATGAGCGCCCAAGCCAAACCGGTCCAGCCGGCGCAGTTTGCGCCGGCCACGCTGGAGCGTTTCGCCCGCGAGGTGGCCAAGTACCCGGCCGACCAGAAGCAGTCGGCCGTCATGGCCTGCCTGGCCATCGTGCAGCAGGAACAGGGCTGGGTCTCCGCCGAGGCCGAACTGGGCGTGGCCCAGTACCTGGGCATGCCGGCCGTGGCTGTGCGCGAGGTCACGACCTTCTACAACATGTACAACCAGCGGCCGGTGGGCAAGTTCAAGCTCAACGTCTGCACCAACCTGCCGTGCCAGCTGCGCGGAGGGCAGGCGGCGGCCGAGCACCTTGCTCAGCGTCTGGGCATCGAGATCGGCGGGACCACGCCCGACGGCCTGGTGACGCTGCAGGAATGCGAGTGCCTGGGGGCCTGCGCCGACGCGCCGGTGATGCTGGTCAATGACCGCCAGATGTGCAGCTTCATGAGCCATGACCGCCTGGATGCGCTGCTCGCGGAACTGCATTCGGCTGCCAAGCAGGGGGTGAAGTGATGGCCCTTGACCTGTCGAAGTTCCAGGCCACCGGCCTTGAGACCTGTTTCCACGACCGCCACATCCAGCCGCAGATCTACGCGGGCCTGGACGGCAGCAACTGGCGCCTGAAGGACTACGAGGCGCGCGGCGGCTACCAGGCCCTGCGCAAGATCCTCGGCCAGGACGGCGGCGAAGGGCTCACGCCCGACCAGGTGATCGCCGAGGTGAAGACCTCCGCGCTGCGCGGCCGTGGCGGCGCCGGTTTCCCCACGGGCCTGAAGTGGAGCTTCATGCCCCGCCAGTTCCCCGGCCAGAAGTACCTGGTGTGCAACTCCGACGAGGGGGAGCCGGGCACCTGCAAGGACCGTGACATCCTGCGCTACAACCCGCACATCGTCATCGAAGGCATGGCCATTGCCGCCTACGCGATGGGCATCAGCGTGGGCTACAACTACATCCACGGCGAGATCTTCGAGGTTTACGAGCGTTTCGAAGAGGCCCTCGAGGAGGCCCGTGCCGCCGGCTACCTGGGTGACCGGATCCTGGGCAGCAACTTCAGCTTCCAGCTGCACGCCTTCCACGGCTTCGGCGCCTACATCTGCGGCGAGGAAACCGCGCTGCTCGAATCGCTGGAAGGCAAGAAGGGCCAGCCGCGTTTCAAGCCGCCGTTCCCCGCGAGCTTCGGCCTGTACGGCAAGCCCACGACGATCAACAACACCGAGACCTTCGCGGCGGTGCCCTGGATCATCCGCCATGGCGGCCAGGCCTACCTCGAGTGCGGCAAGCCCAACAATGGCGGCACCAAGATCTTCTCGGTTTCGGGCGACGTGGAGCGGCCCGGCAACTACGAAGTGCCCATGGGGACGCCGTTTGCCAAGCTGCTGGAGCTGGCCGGCGGCGTGCGCAAGGGGCGCCAGCTCAAGGCGGTGATCCCGGGCGGTTCGTCGGCACCCGTGCTGCCCGCGCACATCATGATGGAGTGCACGATGGACTACGACTCGATCGCCAAGGCGGGGTCGATGCTCGGTTCCGGTGCCGTGATCGTGATGGACGACAGCCGCTCCATGGTGGAATCGCTCAAGCGCCTGTCCTACTTCTACATGCACGAGTCCTGCGGGCAATGCACACCGTGTCGCGAGGGCACGGGCTGGTTGTGGCGCCTGGTCGATCGCATCGAGCACGGCCGAGGCCGTCCCGAGGACATCGATCTGCTGGACAACGTGAGCAGCAACATCATGGGCCGCACCATCTGTGCCCTGGGCGATGCCGCAGCCATGCCGGTGCGCGCCATGATCAAGCACTTCCGCCACGAATTCGAAGCCCTGATCCCGGGCCATGCCGCCAAGCCTGTGGCCACGGCGGACACCCAGGCGTCCTGAGCGCGAGAGACAAGACCCATGATCGAAATCGAACTCGACGGCAAGAAGGTGGAAGTGCCCGAAGGCAGCATGGTGATGCATGCGGCCGAGAAGGCCGGCACCTACGTGCCGCACTTCTGCTACCACAAGAAGCTCTCGATCGCGGCCAACTGCCGCATGTGCCTGGTCGACGTCGAGAAGGCGCCCAAGCCCATGCCCGCGTGCGCGACGCCGGTGACGCAGGGCATGATCGTGCGCACCAAGAGCGACAAGGCGATCAAGGCCCAGCAGTCGGTGATGGAGTTCCTGCTCATCAATCACCCGCTGGACTGCCCCATCTGTGACCAAGGGGGCGAATGCCAGCTCCAGGACCTGGCCGTGGGCTACGGCGGGTCGTCCTCGCGCTACCAGGAAGAAAAGCGTGTGGTCTTCCACAAGGAGGTGGGCCCGCTGATCTCCATGGAGGAGATGAGCCGCTGCATCCACTGCACCCGTTGCGTGCGCTTCGGTCAGGAAATTGCCGGCGTGATGGAACTGGGCATGCTCCACCGCGGTGAACACGCCGAGATCACCACCTTCGTGGGCAACACGGTCGACTCCGAGCTGTCGGGCAACATGATCGACATCTGCCCGGTCGGGGCGTTGACGAGCAAGCCCTTCCGCTACAGCGCGCGCACCTGGGAGCTTTCTCGCCGCAAGAGCGTCAGCCCGCATGACTCCACCGGGGCCAACCTGATCGTGCAGGTCAAGGCCAACAAGGTGATGCGTGTCGTGCCCCTTGAGAACGAGGAAGTCAACGAGTGCTGGATCGCCGATCGCGACCGATTCTCGTATGAGGCCCTGACCAGCGATGACCGCCTCACCGTGCCGATGCTGAAGCAAGGCGGTCAGTGGCGCGAGGTCGACTGGCCGACGGCGCTGGAATACGTGGCCAACGGCCTGAAGCAGATCCGCAATGATCACGGTGCCAGCGCCATCGGCGCCCTGGGCAGTCCGCATGCAACGACCGAGGAGCTGCACCTGCTGGCGCAACTCATGAAGGGCCTGGGCAGCGGCAACATCGACCATCGGCTGCGCCACGCCGACTTCGCGGCCGCACCTTCAGGCCAGGCGCGCTGGCTGGGCCGCTCCATCGCGTCGCTCTCCAGCCTGGATGCTGCGCTGGTGGTTGGCTCCTTCCTGCGCAAGGACCACCCGCTCTTCGCCCAGCGCCTGCGCCAGGCGGCCAAGCGGGGAGGGCGCATCCACAGCCTGCACGCGGTGCACGACGACTGGCTCATGCCCATGGCGCAAGGCCTGACGGCGGCCCCGTCGGCCTGGGTGCAGACCCTCGCGGGCGTGGCTGCGGCTGTTGCGGCCGAGAAGGGTGTCCCGGCGCCGATCGCTGCGACCCCGGACGATGCGTCCGCGGCCATCGCCCGCTCGCTGCTCCAGGGTGAACACAAGGCCGTGCTGCTCGGCAACGCGGCTGTCCAGCATCCGCAGGCCTCGCAGCTGCTGGCGCTGGCCGGCTGGATCGCTGCCCAGACCGGCGCGACGGTGGGTTCGTTCGGAGAGGCGGCCAACAGCGTGGGTGCGCAGCTGGTCGGCGCACTGCCCGGCCCAGGTGGGCTCGACGTGGGCGGCATGCTGGCCCAGTCGCTCAAGGCCTATGTGCTGCTGCATGTGGAGCCCCAGCTCGACCTGGCCGATCCCTTGCGCGCCGCCCGCGCGCTCGAATCCGCCGAAATGGTCGTGGCCCTGACCGCGTTCAAGTCGGCCGCGCAGGGCCATGCCGACGTGATGCTGCCCATCGCCCCGTTCAGCGAGACGGCGGGCACCTTTGTCAACGCTGAAGGCCGGCCCCAGAGTTTCTACGGTGTGGTCAAGCCGCTGGGTGAGACCCGTCCGGCGTGGAAGGTGCTCCGAGTGTTGGGCACGATGCTCGATCTGCCGGGTTTCAGCTTCGAGACGGCCGAGGAGGTGCGTGCCCAGGCCCTCGGCGACGTGCCTGCACTGGCGCAGCGGCTGAACAACGAGGCCGCGCTCGGCGCCACCCCGGCAATGTCAGCCACCGGGCTCGAGCGCATCGCCGACGTGCCGATCTACAGCACCGATGTGCTGGTGCGCCGTGCACCGGCGCTGCAGCAGACTGGGGATGCGCGTGCGCCTGTGGTTTCGGTGAGCACCTCGGCCTGGAGCCAACTCGGCCTGAAGGAAGGCGATCGCGTGCGGGTGCAGGTCGGCGGTGGGGTCGTGACACTGCCGGTGCGCTGCGACGCCACGCTCGCGGCCCAGGCGGTGCGGGTGCCGGCGGGGCATCCCGCCACGGCGGAACTCGGGCCGTTGTTTGCCCCGGTGGAACTGAGCAAGGCGTGATCGAGGAAGCTGCAGATGCTTGAGACCTTCACCCAATTCGGTCAGGCCCAGCTCGGGGGCGCGTGGCCCGTGGTCTGGAACCTGATCAAGATCGTGGCGCTGGTGCTGCCGCTGATGATCTGCGTGGCCTACCTGACGCTGTGGGAGCGCAAGGCCATTGGCTGGACGCAGATCCGTCCGGGCCCCAACCGGGTCGGCCCCGCAGGCCTGCTCCAGCCGATTGCCGATGCGGTCAAGCTGATCTTCAAGGAGATCATCTCCCCGACGGCGGCCAACAAGGGCCTGTTCTACCTTGCGCCGATCATGACCATCATGCCGGCGCTGGCAGCCTGGGCGGTCATTCCCTTCGGCCCGGACGTGGCGCTGGCCAACATCAACGCCGGTCTGCTTTTCCTGATGGCCATCACCTCGCTCGAGGTGTACGGCGTGATCATTGCGGGCTGGGCCTCGAACTCCAAGTACGCCTTCCTGGGCGCGATGCGCGCCTCGGCGCAGATGGTGTCCTACGAGATTGCGATGGGCTTCGCCTTCGTGGTGGTGCTCATGGTGACTGGCAGCCTGAACATGACCGATATCGTGGTCAGCCAGGACAAGGGCTATTTCGCCGAGATGGGCCTGAACTTCCTGTCGTGGAACTGGCTGCCGCTGCTGCCCATCTGCGTGGTGTACTTCATCTCGGGTCTGGCCGAGACCAACCGCCACCCCTTCGACGTGGTGGAGGGCGAATCGGAGATCGTGGCCGGTCACATGATCGAGTACTCGGGCATGTCCTTTGCCATGTTCTTCCTGGCCGAGTACGCGAACATGATCCTGATCTCGGCCCTGGCCGCGCTGATGTTCTTCGGCGGCTGGCTGCCGCCGGTGGACAGCGCGCTCTTCAACTGGATCCCCGGCTGGCTCTGGCTCGGCCTGAAGACCTTCGTGCTGGTCACCATCTTCCTGTGGGTGCGCGCGACCTTCCCGCGTTTCCGCTACGACCAGATCATGCGCCTGGGCTGGAAGATCTTCATCCCCGTGACCCTGGTGTGGCTCGTGGTGGTGGGTCTGTGGATCCAGTCGCCCTGGAACATCTGGAATTGAACCGGAAGTCTGACGAGGTCCAACCATGTCTGCTGTAGCTTCCCTCAAAGGGTTCATCAACAGTTTCATGCTCACGGAGCTGATCAAGGGACTGGCGCTCACGGGTCGCCATTTCCTCTCGCCGCATGTCACGGTGCAGTTTCCGGAGGAGAAGACGCCCTTGTCGCCGCGCTTCCGCGGCCTGCATGCGCTGCGCCGCTACGAGAACGGCGAGGAGCGCTGCATTGCCTGCAAGCTGTGCGAGGCGGTGTGTCCGGCGATGGCGATCACCATCGAATCCGACGTGCGTGATGACGGCTCGCGACGCACCACGCGCTACGACATCGACCTGACCAAGTGCATCTTCTGCGGTTTCTGCGAGGAAAGCTGCCCGGTCGATTCCATCGTTGAAACCCACATCTTCGAGTACCACGGCGAGAAGCGGGGCGACCTCTACTTCACCAAGGACATGCTCCTGGCGGTGGGGGATCGCTACGAGAAGGAGATCGCGGCCAGCAAGGAGGCGGACGCGAAGTACCGGTAAGCCCCCCGTGCGGCCTGCCGGCCGGTCGGGCCCCGAGGAGGAGCCCTGAGGCCCGCCAACCGAGAACAAAGACATGGATACCCTAAGCGCGCTCTTTTACGTGTTTTCAGCAGTCCTGCTGTTCGCGTCCTTCCGCGTCATCACGGCGCGCAGCACGGTGCATGCCGCGCTGTTCCTCGTGCTGGCTTTCTTCAACGCCGCCGGCGTGTGGATGCTGCTGCAGGCTGAGTTCCTGGCCATCGCGCTGGTGCTCGTCTACGTCGGCGCCGTGATGGTGCTCTTCCTCTTCGTCGTGATGATGCTCGACGTCAACGTCGACGCCATGCGTCAGAACTTCTGGAAGCACTTCCCGGTGGCCGGTCTCGTGGGCGTGCTGATCGCGCTGGAGATGGCGCTGGTGCTGATGACGGGCTTTGGCGTGCGCGAGGCCCCGGCTGCCACACCGGAAGCCATCGAGATGGGCAACACCAAGCTGCTGGGCATCGAGATGTACACCAACTACATCTACCCGCTCCAGGTGGCGGCCGTCCTGCTGCTGGTGGCCATCATTGCGGCCATCGCGCTGACCTTGCGCCGGCGCAAGGACTCCCGCTACATCGACCCGGCCGACCAGGTGCGGGTGACCAAGGCACAGCGCCTGCGCGTGCTGCAGATCAAGCCGGTTGTGGACACGCCCGCGGCCAGCACCCCGAGCGGCGACGAATCCACCCCCGGAGGCAAGGCATGAGCATCACCCTCGGACACTACCTCACGCTGGGGGCCATCCTGTTCGCGATGTCGGTCATCGGCATCTTCATGAACCGGCGCAACCTGATCGTGCTGCTGATGGCCATCGAGCTGATGCTGCTGGCGGTCAACCTCAACTTCATCGCCTTCTCCCACTACCTGGGCGACCTGGCCGGACAGGTGTTCGTCTTCTTCATCCTGACGGTGGCAGCCGCCGAGTCGGCGATCGGCCTGGCCATCCTGGTCGTGCTGTTCCGCAACCGCTCGACCATCAACGTGGACGAACTCGACGCCCTCAAGGGTTGACGCAGCACAGGGCACAACAAGATGTCGCAACTCTCTCAAAACATGCTGGTCGCGGTGCCCTTGGCACCCCTGGCCGGTGCCATCATCGCGGGCTTGTTCGGCAAGGTGGTTGGTCGCCGCGGCGCGCACTTCTTCACCATCCTCGGGGTGCTGATCTCCTTCATCCTCTCGGCCATGGTGCTCAAGGCCGTGGCGGTCGATGGGGCACGCTTCAATGCCACCGTCTACGAATGGCTGGTGCTGGGCGACCTGAAGATGGAGGTGGGCTTCCTCATAGACGGTCTGTCGGCGATGATGATGTGCGTGGTGACCTTCGTGTCGCTGATGGTGCACATCTACACCATCGGCTACATGGAAGAGGACGAGGGCTACAACC
>CAZKGD010000085.1:0-12927 GCA_964552215.1 uncultured Caldimonas sp. | reverse complement strand
TGCGCGGCCTGCTCAAGGAGATCGGCTACAACAACGCCGAGGAGGCCGAGGACGGCGCCGTGGCGCTGCAGATGCTGCAGAACGGCAACTTCGACTTTGTGGTGAGCGACATCAACATGCCCAACATGAATGGCTTCGATTTGCTGCTGGCCATCAAGAAAGACGACAAGCTCAAGCACCTGCCGGTGCTGATGGTCACGGCCGAGGCGCGCAAGGAAGACATCGTGCGTGCGGCCCAGGACGGGGCCGCCGGCTACATCGTCAAGCCCTTCACCAAGGCCACGCTGGAGGAAAAAGTCCAGAAGATCATGCAGAAGCTGGGCAAGTGAGGAACCGCACCATGAGCGACACCCACGACCCCAAGAGCGCGGCCCCGACGCTGACCACCTCCCCGGAGGTGTTCCAGCAGATCGGCGAGATGACCCGCAACCTGCATGACACGCTGGCGCAGCTGGGCTTCATGCCCAAGCTGGGCGAGATCACCGACAGCCTGCCCGATGCCCGCAGCCGCCTGACCTACATCGCCACGAAGACCGGCGAGGCCGCCGAGAAGGTGCTGAACTTGGTGGATCAGGCCAAGGCCGAGCACGACCACATCGCCGCCGAGACGCGGCGCATGGCTCAGGCCATCGTGGCCGACCCGGTCAAGGCCGTGGCCAGCGGCGGCGTGATGAACTTCGTGAGCGATGTGGAGGCCACCACGGCCCGCATCGACCAGCACCTGACCGACATCATGATGGCCCAGGACTTCCACGACCTGACCGGCCAGGTGGTGGCCCGCGTGGTGAAGCTGGCGGCCGACATCGAGGACCAGCTCGTCAAGCTGCTGCTGCAGACCGCCCCGCCCGACCAGGTGCACAAGGTGGAGCAGACCTTCCTGAACGGACCCGTGGTCAACCCCCAGGGCCGCACCGACGTGGTGACCAACCAGGAGCAGGTGGACGACCTGCTGGCCAGCCTGGGCTTCTGATCCCTCCCCCGAAGGAGGGGCCTCGAAGCTCCCCCGCCCAAGGGCCGCACACGCTACGATGAGGCCATGCCGGGCCGGGTGGATCCTTCCACCCTGGCGAGCTTGGCTCATCGACGGGGGGTTGGCCGGATGCCCAGGGGGAGATTCCTTTCCGCTGCAGCGTGGTGTGGTGCCCTTGCCGCGCTAGCCCCAGCGTTCCCAATCGCACTTGCCGCCCCGGCACCGCTGCACTGGCAACACACCGTCCAGCCGGGCGACACCCTCATCGGGTTGACCGCCCAGCATCTGCGGGACGGCATCAGTTGGCGCCGCCTGCAAGCCTACAACCGGGTGACCGACCCCTACCGGCTTCGGCCGGGCAGCACCCTGAGGGCCCCGCTGGCCTGGGTGCGAGAGCAGGACGCGCCGGCCCAGGTCGTCCGCATCACCGAGCCCGCCACGCGCACCCGCCAGGGCAGGACGGAGCCCTTGGCCGCGGGGGATACGGTGCAGGCTGGCGACGTGATCGAGGCGGGGGCGGGCGGGGCGGCCACCTTGCGCTTTGGCGACGGCACCCGCGCGCTGGTCCGCCCCGACACCCGGGTGGAAATCGACCGGTCCGCGCGGCTGGGCCGCGAGGGGCCCCACGTCACGGGCCTGCGCCTGGACAAGGGCAGCGTCGACAGCGTCGTGCCGCCCGCACGCGACCCGCCCACTCGTTACGACATCCGCACACGCACAGTCAACCTTGGGGTCCGCGGCACGGAGTTCCGCGCCCATGCCGAGGCCGACTCTGCCGTGACGCGGGTCGAGGTGCTCGAAGGTCGCGTCGCGCTGGGCCCGCGGCAGGTGCTGGATGCAGGATTCGGGGCGGTGGCCCTCCCTGGTGAGGCCCCAGCCCTCCCCAAGCCCTTGTTGAACGCGCCGGTGCTGGCCGGGTTGCCCGAACGGGTGGACCGTGTCCCTTTGCGCCTGGCGTGGCCAGCGCATCCCGGCGCCGCCGCCTACCGGGCGCAGGTGCTCGACCCGGGCGATGACGAGCACCTCCTGCTCGATGGCCGCTTCAGCGGGCCCGTGGCGCAGTGGCCCGATCTGCCGGACGGGCGCTATCGGCTGGCCGTGCGCGGCGTCGATCGTGATGGACTCGAGGGTGCGACCGCCCGCTGGGACTTCGTGCTCAAGGCCCGGCCCGAGCCCCCCTTCCTCAGCGGTCCGCTCGACTCGACCCGCCAATACGGAACCCAGGTCCGCATCCAATGGACCCGCTCCGCGGCAGCCGCGCGCTATCGCTTTCAGCTCGCCGACGAGCTCTCGTTCGCCTCGCCAACCGCAGACCTTGCGGGCCTCGACGCCACGGAACAGGCACTGGACCTGCCCCCGGGGCGCTATCACTGGCGGGTGGCGAGCGTGCGCATGGACGGTGACCAGGGCCCCTTCAGCGACCCGCAGGGTTTCGAGCTGCGGGAGATCCCGCCAAGCCCGCAACTGCAGGCACCGGAGGCCTCCGTCGACGGTCTGATCGTGCGCTGGCGGGCGCGCGAGGGCGCGCGCTATCGCTACCAGCTGTCGCGCAGCGAGAGCTTCGAGGCGCTGCTGGTGGATGTCACCACCGATGAGCCCCAGGCCGTGCTCGGCAAGCTCCCCGCAGGCCGCTATCACCTTCGCGTGCAGACCCTGGATTCGGATGGCTATGCCGGCCCTTTCGGCCCGGCGCAACGCATCGACGTTCCGCGTTCCTCCAGCTGGCTGCTGCTGCCCACGCTGCTCCTGTTCCTCCTGCTGTAGCCCCGCAGGCGTCCCGCATGGTCCCCAGCACGCCTGTGGCCGCCCCCTCCCTCTTCTGGCCACGCCTTGCGCTGGCGTGGGTGCCGCTGGGTGCGCTCGTGCTGGCCGCGCTGATCGCGGGTGTGCCGGTCGTGCGCGATGCAGGGCTGCGCCTGGGAGACTGGCAGGTGCGCAGCTTTTCGTCTCCGGTCGATCTGAGCGACGTCCTGGTGATCGACATCGACGAGGACTCGCTGCGCGATCTGCAGCCGTTGCTCGGGGGATGGCCCTACCCGCGTGACGTCCACGCCCGCCTGACCCACGCCCTGCGGCAGCAGGGCGCGGGCATCGTGGTCTGGAACATCGTCTTCGCCGACCCCCGCGCGGGCGACGCACAGCTGGGCGAGGCCTTGTCGGCGCCCGGCGTTGCGGTGATGTTGGCGGCCAGCGCCTCGAGGGACCACGAGCCTCGCGATCGCCCGCCACCCTCTGGGCTCTCCGCGGCGAGCCAGCCGCTTCAAGCCGGCCAGACGGCTGTCCCATGGTCCAGCTTTGTCTTGCCCGTCGAAAGCCTCCTCGGCGCGGCAGGCCCCTCGGTGGCGGTGGGGGTGGTCACGGTCGAACTGGATCCGGACGGCGTGCTTCGCCGGGTGCCCCCATGGCATGAGGCCCATGGTCGTGTGCTGCCTGCCATGGCCTGGGCCAGCGCCCGGGCACTCGGTCAGGACGGCTCGCCGGGTCGTCAGCAGGGGGTCGGACTGCTGCCCTGGCACACCCACCCGGGCACCGTCCCTACCGTGCCACTGTCAGCGCTCTTCCAGCCTGCCGGGGCCGAAGGCCACCCGGTGGTGGCCATGGCAGGCAAGGCGGTCTTCATCGGATCGAGCGCGCTGGAAACCGGTCGGCTCCTCACCCCTGGCGGCGAGCGCAGCGGCACGGCGGCGCTGGCCATCGCCCACGCGGCCCTGCAGCAGGGCCGTCAACTCACCCCGGCCGGCCCGGGGTGGGTGGGCGCCCTGGTGGCGCTGGCCCTCCTGCCCTCGGCATGGGTCGCCCTCTCCCGCCGCACGGTCCTGCAGCGGGATGTGCGGCTGACCGTCCTGGCGGCGTCGATCGTGATCGTGGGCAGTGCCGCGGCGCTGTGGTCTTGGCAGGCGCTCGTGCCGCTGCTGCTGCCGATGCTGACCCTGCTCTGCGGCCTGGCCCTGACCGCCTGGGCCCACCACCGCGGCATGGCGGCGCGCTCGCAGGCGCTGGCCCGGGAGCGGGATCTGGCCATGGCCGCCAACCGCGCCAAGAGCCAGTTCCTGGCGAGCATGAGCCATGAACTGCGCACGCCCTTGAACGGTGTCATCGGCGCCGCCCAGTTGCTGCAACAGCATCACGGCGACAGCGCCGATCGCGACCAGCTGATCGAGATCATCCGGGCCAGCGGGACCAGTCTGCTGGGCATGATCGACAGCGTGCTCGACCTGGCGCGCATCGAGGCCGGTGCCCTGGAGTTGCACGAAGAAGACTTCAATCTGGTGGATTGCGCTGAGGCCGCGGTCAACACCGCCGCCGTGGCTGCGCGAGCCAAGGGCCTGCAGGTGGCCTGCATCATCGATGCCGACCTGCCCGCCTGGCGGTGCAGCGATGCCGGACGCATCCGCCAGGTGCTCCTCAACCTGATGGGCAACGCGATCAAGTTCACCCAGCGAGGCGACGTGATCCTGCGCGTGAGTGCGGGCAGCGCAGCCGACGAGGTGGTCTGCGAGGTGGAGGACACCGGCATCGGCATCGCGCCCCAGGCCTTGCCGACGGTGTTCGAGCGCTTCCAGCAGGCCGAACAGGGCACCCGCCGGCGCTTTGGCGGCAGTGGCCTGGGCTTGACGATCTGTCGCGAAGTGGTGCGGGCGCTCGGCGGCGAACTCAGCGTGCGCAGCACACTGGGGCAAGGCAGCTGCTTCACGGCACGCATGCGGCTGCCGCATGCACTGGCACATCCCGACGATGGCCCCGCACCGCGATCGCAGGCTCCGGTGGCCTATGTCGAGCCCCATGACGCCAGCGCCCAGGCGCTGCATCAGTTGCTGCTGCGCATGGGCCACCGCCCTTGCCGGTGCCGCACGGCACAAGACGTGGTGCACCTCTTCCACGACGAGCCCACCGCTGGCGAGACGCCCTGGTTGCTGGTGTCACAGGACGCGCCCGGCCTGGTCGAACTGCTGGAGGGGGTGATCGACGCGGTACCGCCCGAGCGGGTCATCGGCATGGCCAGCCAGCCCTGGTACCCGGCCGAGGCCGCTCGCGACCGGGTACAGATGCCGCGCAGCGTGCTCAAGCCCGTGCTGCGCTCGGCGCTGGTCAGCCGTTTCCGCTCGGGTACGGGGGCCTCCACCCAGGTTCCGCAGCCTGCCATGCCACATGACCTGCCGTGGCAGGGCCAGGTGCTGCTGGTGGAGGACGACCTCGTCAACCAGACCATCGTGGGCGCCATGGTGAGCCAGGCCGGCTACCAGGTGACCGTGGTCGGTGACGGCCAGGAAGCGCTGAGACGGTTCCAGTCCCTGAACGTCGATGTGGTGCTGATGGATTGGCAGATGCCCGACATGGATGGGCTGGAGGTCACGCGCCAGCTTCGCAGCGGGGCGGCTGGTCCGCGCGGGCTGGTGGTGCCCATCATTGCACTGACGGCGAACGCGTTCGCCGAGGATCGCGCCGCATGCCTCGACGCCGGCATGAACGACTTCCTGAGCAAGCCTGTGGTGGCCAGCGACCTGCTCGATGCCCTGGCGCGCTGGACCCAGCCTTCAGCGTGACGCACTTCACGCCCCGTTCAGACGGCCATGTTCATGATGTCGGTGTAGGCCTGCACCAGGCGGTTGCGCACCTGCAGCGTGGCCTGGAAGCCGATCTGGGCCTTCTGCATGGTGACCATGGTCTCCTCCAGGGAGACCGTCGGATTGCCCAGCTGGACCTGACGCTGCATCTCGCTGGCCTGGAGCTGGGTCGCGCTGACCGACTTGAGGGCCTGGTTCAAGGCCTGTGAGAAGCCCACCGACGGCGCGCCCGAATCGACCTTCCCCGGCCGGGCGGCGTCCGAAGGCAGCACCATGCCGCTCTTGGCCAGGGCCTGCTGGAAGTTGAAGGGTTTGAGTCGTACGTCCATCGAAGCTCTCCTGCAGGCTGGCCTCAAGTCCGGGCCTGGCTTGCCGATATGCCGATGGTAGGCGTGCAAGGCGTCGGCAAAGCGGTGAACTGGCGCGGGTTTGCATCCTTCTTCCGCCCTTGGATCCCCCCTCCCCCTCCGAATAATCGGTCCCCAATGAGACCCTGGGACCGATGGCGGCTGCGCCCATCCCGGGGCCCACGGAACCTCGGGAACACCAACGATGGACAACGCCGTCGCTCTGCCGCAGAACCTGCCCCCCGCCCTGGCCGCCGAGCCGGTCCCCCAGGGCCTTGCCCAGCGCCTGAACGCGCTGCCCGCTCAGCGCAAGCTGCTGCTGGGTGTCGGCCTTGCCGGACTGGCGGCCATCGTGGTGGCCTTGTCGATGTGGTCCTCGCGCCCCGACTACAAGGTGCTGTACGCCAACCTGTCCGACAAGGACGGCGGGGCCATCATCACCCAGCTGTCGCAGATGAACGTGCCGTACAAGCACGCGGACGGCGGCGCCGCCATCCTGGTGCCAGCCAACCGCGTGCACGACGTGCGGCTCAAGCTCGCCTCGGCCGGTCTGCCCAAGGGCTCCACGGTGGGTTTCGAGCTGATGGACAACGCCCGCTTCGGCATCACCCAGTTCCAGGAACGCCTGACCTTCCAGCGCGGCCTCGAAGGGGAGCTGACCCGCTCCATCGAGGCCCTGGCCGCAGTGAGCAACGCCCGCGTGCACCTGGCCCTGCCCAACCAGAACGGCTTTTTCCGTGAACAGCAGAAGCCCTCGGCTTCGGTGCTCGTGCAACTGCATCCCGGCCGCAGCCTCGACCGTGCCCAGATCGCCGGCATCGTGCACCTGGTGTCGAGCAGCGTCCCCGACCTGTCGCCCAAGGCTGTGTCCATCGTGGATCAGAACGGCGGCTTGCTGACCGAGTCGCCCGACGCCAAGACCCAGGGGCTGGACGCCAACCAGCTCCAGTATGTGGCCCAGATCGAATCCACGCTGACGCGCCGCATCACCGACATCCTGGAACCCGTGGTCGGCCGCGACAACCTGCGCGCCCAGGTCACGGCCGAGGTTGACTTCTCGCAGAGCGAATCCACCTCTGAACAGTTTCGTCCCAACCAGGGCACCGAGCCTGCCGCGGTGCGCAGCATGCAGAGCCTGGAGTCAAGCCAGGCCGACGCCGCCACCCCCACGGGCGTGCCCGGCGCCGCCACCAACCAGCCGCCGGTGCCGGCCCAGGCACCGATCAACGGCCCCGCCCAGGCCCTGCAGGCAGCCAATGGTGCGGGCGCCGGCAACACCCAGATGCGCCGCGAGGCCGTCACCAACTACGAGGTCGACAAGACGGTGCGTGTGACGCGCAATGCCACCGGCACCGTCAAGCGCCTGAGCGCCGCCGTGGTGGTGAACCACCGCAGCCAGACCGACGCGCGCGGCCGCACGACCCAGGTCCCGCTGAGCGAAGAGGAACTCACCAAGCTCACCACCCTGGTGCGCGAGTCCATGGGCTTCTCCACCGACCGTGGCGATTCGCTCCAGGTGATCAATGCCCCCTTCCAGGCCCCCAAGGTGGAGACGCCGGAGGAAGTGCCGCTGTGGAAGCAGCCCGAGATGCTGGACCTGCTGCGACAGTTCGCCATCCCCGGGGCGCTCACCTTGCTGGCCGTGCTGTTGATCCTCGGCGTCGTTCGCCCGGCCCTCAAGGCTGCGGCCACACCGCCGGCCGCCCCGCCGAAGATGGTGGATGCGGTCGTGGATGGCAACGAGGTCCTTCCCCCGCTGGGCGAAGGCGAAGGCAGCGCCGGCATCCCCTTGCTGGCCGCCCCCATGAACAGCAACAAGCTCGAAGCCGTGCGCCAGCTGGCCAAGGACAACCCCGCAGCTGTCGCCAACATCGTGCGCGGCTGGGTCACCAAGGAAGCCGCGGCCTGAGCCGTCCGAGCCCTACACCGAGAACACGACCATGGATGAAGACGGACTGCAGGACTCGGCGATCCTCCTGATGTCGCTGGGTGAGGAGGAGGCTGCCGAAGTCTTCAAGCACCTCACGCCCAAGGAAGTCCAGCGCCTGGGCGAAACGATCGCCAAGATGAAGGTCATTCCACGCGAACGGGTGGAAACCGTGCTGGACCGCTTCGCCACCGATGCATCCGACCAGAGCATGCTGGTGAGCGACACCGACGAGTACGTGAAGTCGGTGCTGCGCAAGGCCCTGGGCGACGACAAGGCCAACCTGCTGATCGACCGCATCCTCCAGGGCGGCGACGTCTCGGGCATCGAAAGCCTGAAGTGGATGGACCCGGGTTCGGTGGCCGAACTGCTGCGCAACGAACACCCGCAGATCATCGCCGCCATCCTGGTGCACCTGGATTACGACCAGTCCTCCGAGGTGCTCAAGCACTTCGTTGAGCGCCAGCGCCATGAAGTGATGATCCGCATCGCAACGCTCGATGGCATCCAGCCCTCGGCGCTGAAAGACCTCAACGATGTGCTCTCGAAGGTGCTGGCCGGAGGCGACAAGCTGCGCAAGGCCTCGCTGGGCGGCGTCAAGACGGCCGCCGAGATCATCAACATGATGGGCTCGTCCATCGAGGCCCCGCTGCTCGACTACATCCGCCAGAGCGACCCCGAGCTGGCCCAGAAGATCATGGACAACATGTTCGTGTTCGACGATCTGCTGAAGATCGACGACCGCGGCATCCAGACCCTGCTCAAGGAAGTGCAGACCGAGTCGCTCATCATCGCCCTCAAGGGCGCCACGCCCGAGCTGCGCGAGAAGATCTTCAGCAACATGTCCACACGCGCCGCCGAAACCCTGCGCGAGGACCTGGAGTCGCGCGGACCCGTGCGGCTGTCCGAGGTGGAGGCCGAGCAGAAGGAACTGCTCAAGATCGTGCGACGCCTCGCCGACGAGGGCCAGATCGTGCTGGCCACCGGTGGCGACGACGGCTTCGTCTGACCTGAATCGCAGGCACCGCATCCACCATGGGCACCCCCCTGCACAACCGATTCATCCCGCGTGAGGAGCTGCACTCCTTTTCCGCATGGAGCCTGGATTCCTTCTCTGGCCAGGACCAGACCGTGGCCCCAGGCCCTGGCGTACCACCTGCGCCGCCACCCGAGCCCACCGCCGAGCAGCGTGCAGCCCAGCATCAGGCCCAGCTCGCCGAAGCCCGGCAGATGGGCTACAAGGACGGCTACCGCGACGGGCTCGTGGCGCTGGACAACTTCAAGCAAAGCTATGCGGCCCAGGTCACGGGTCAGGTGGCCGCAATCGCCGCAGCCTTCCAGGCGCAACTTGACGCCATGGAGCAGCAACTGGCCCGGGGCCTGTCGCAGGTGGCCCTCGAGATTGCTCGCCAGGCGGTGCGCAGCGAGCTCACCACACGACCGGAACTCATCGAGTCCGTGGCCCAGGAAGCCCTGAATTCGCTCGTGCATTCGGCGCGCCATATCCGCGTGCACCTGCATCCGGATGATCACCAGCTGCTGACTGAGCAGGGACAGCTCGACCTCGATGCACGCGATGCCCGGCTGTTCTGCGACCCCTCGGTCACCCGCGGCGGCTGCATCGTCGAATCGGACATCGGCGTGATCGACGCCAGCGTCGAGGCCCGGTGGCGGCGCGCAGCCTCCACTCTTGGCCATGACAGCGAATGGACCGCATCCGCTGCATCCGATGCGTCAGGAGAAGAAACACCATGAGCGGCATCGACACCCCGGCGATGAAACTCGGTGCCTGGCATCAGTACCTGGAGGACCTGCGCGCCTTTGCGGCCGCCCCGCTCGGCCTCGAAGCCCAGGGGACACTCGTCAAGGTGGCGGGCCTGGTCCTGGAAGCCGCCGGCATTCGCGTGCCGGTCGGTTCGGTTTGCGAAGTGCGCATGGAGGGGCAGCCCCCCGTGCAGGCCGAGGTGGTGGGCTTCGCAGGCGATCGGGCCTACCTCATGCCGACGGGCGAAGTGCATGGCCTGGCCAGCGGGGCCCGCGTGGTGCCGATGTCCAGCCCGATCACGCCACCGCGTCTGGGGCAGGTCAGCCACCCCTGGCGGCGCACCGAAGACCGCAGCCTGCACTTGCCGATGGGTGATGGCCTGCTGGGTCGCGTGATCGACCCGCACGGCCACCCAATGGATCGCAAGGGCCGCATCGAGCACGTGCACAACGAACCCCTGGCGCGCCGGCCCATCAATGCCATGGACCGGGACCCCGTGCGCGAGCCTCTGGACACCGGTGTGCGCGCGATCAACGCCCTGCTTACCGTGGGGCGCGGCCAGCGCATCGGCCTGTTCGCCGGCTCCGGCGTGGGCAAGTCGGTGCTGCTGGGCATGATGGCTCGCTACACCCAGGCCGATGTCATCGTCGTCGGCCTGATCGGTGAGCGCGGCCGCGAAGTGAAGGAATTCATCGAGGACATTCTCGGCGAGGAAGGGCTCGCCCGTTCGATCGTGGTAGCCGCCCCGGCCGATGCCCCGCCGCTCACCCGCATGCAAGGCGCCACCTACGCCACGGCCATTGCCGAGCACTACCGCGACCGCGGCATGCACGTGCTGCTGCTCATGGACTCGCTCACCCGCTATGCGATGGCCCAGCGAGAGATCGCCCTGGCCATCGGCGAACCCCCGGCCACCAAGGGCTACCCGCCCAGCTGCTTTGCCAAGCTGCCCCAACTGGTGGAGCGCAGCGGCAATGGCTTGAACGGCACCGGCTCCATCACCGCCTTCTACACCGTGCTGAGTGAAGGCGATGACCAGCAGGACCCGATCGCCGACGCGGCCCGCGCCATCCTCGACGGTCACATTGTGCTGACGCGCGAACTGGCCGAAGCGGGACACTACCCCGCCATCGACATCGAGAAGTCGGCCTCACGCGTGATGCACAACGTTGCCGATCCGGAACACCTCGATGCAGCCCGCCGCCTGCGCCAGATGCTGGCGCGCTACAACCGCAGCCGCGACCTGCTGCAGCTCGGCGCCTACGTGCCAGGCCAGGACGCCGAGCTGGACGCCGCGGTACAAGCCTTCCCTTCGATTCGGGAGCTGCTGCAGCAGAACATGCGCGAACGTGCGCCCCTGGCCGACAGCGTGCGCCAGATGCAGGCCTGCATCACACCCCGCTGACCCGACACCTTTGCTTAGGAGCACCCCATGCACCCCAGCCTGCACCCCCTGATGCTGGCCCTGGAAGCGGCCGAGAAGGACCGCGATCAGGCCCACTCCACCGTGCTGCGTCTGCGTCACCAGATGGAAGCCGCCCAGTCCCAGGCGCGACAGCTCGACGACTACCGGCGCGACTACCAGCACCGATGGGGCGAACGCTTCCGGCAACAGGGCACCGTGCAGCTCATGCAGTGTTATCACAGCTTCATGGCACGCCTGGATCAGGCCGGCTCCCAGCAGGAGGCTGCGGTGCAGCGTATCCAGCACCATCTCGATCAGGCCCTGCAGATGCTGCGCGAGCGTGAGACGCGCGCAGCGTCCATCCGCAAGCTGATCGAGCGCCGCCAGGGCGAAATCGACCTGGCTCGCATCCGCCAGGACCAGAAAGCCACCGATGAACAGGCTGCGCGCATGGCCTGGGCGCGTCGTGCCGCCGGCAGCAACGGCTTGGCCATGGCCTGAGCTGCGTTCCCACCCTCATCATGTCCGTCACGTCCCTGCTCTTTCCGTCCACCGGCGGCCTGGGGGCCACCCCCGAGTCCCGGGGTGCCGCACCGGGTCGCCCTGAAGCGGCCGGGCCGGCCTTCAGCCACTGGCTCCAACGCGCCCAACCGAGCCCTGCAACGCCCAACCCGGGCAGCCTGCCTGCGACCCATTCGGGAGGCTCGGCGCCCCCGAAGGCGAGCCATCCATCGGCACCGACCCGGCCCCAGTGCGGCGAGCCTTCCAAGAGGCCCGAGGCGTCGGGCAGCGCATCAAGCGACCCTGCCGCCGAGCCTTCCGTGGCCGATGAGACCGACGAGGCGCTGCCACCTGCCAGCGGAGAACTGCCCGGTGCATGGTGGCTGCAACTGCCCGAACCCCCCGCCGCCCGGGCTGGTGGCATCGCCTTGGCCGCGGATGGTTCGGCAGACAAGACCGACGGGGCGAGCAAGGCCAGCGCCACGGCAATGCACGAGTTGCCCGCCTTCGACGATGCATCAGGCGACGCCGACGGCGACGACACCCACCCCCCCTTGGCGGAGGAGGTGATGGCCCTGGACACGCTTGGAGACACCGAGGTCGCCGAGGCCTTCGAGGGCATGCTGCCCCCGGCGACGGCCTCGGTGCACGCGGGGCGCGGCGCCGAACCCGCCGGATCCCCTTCCCCGCCCTGGCTGAGTGGCCTCTCGGCGGTGTCGGGTGCCAGCGGCGCCAATCCGGCGAACCCGGCGCCTGCGGTCGCCCAGCAGGCCCTGGCCACACCCGTGCACGATCCGGACTTCCCCGAGGCGCTCGCACGCAGCATCACGGTGCTGACCCGCCAAGGTGTCCAGGAGGCTCAACTGCATCTGAACCCGGCAGAGATGGGCACGGTGAGCGTGCACATCGCCGTCAACGGTCAGCAGGCCCAGGTGGAGTTCGCGGCCAGCACCAGCGCAACACGGGCAGCGCTGGAGGCCAGCCTGTCGCACCTGGCCGCCGCGCTGCACAGTGCCGGGCTCACGCTCACCGGCGGCGGTGTGTCGCAAGAGGCACCGCCGCGACGCAACCTGTCGGCCGAGGCGGGGACCAGGCCCCGCCAGGCTCCCGGCGAAGAAGCCGAAGGGGCCGGCTCTGCCCCGCAGCTCCTGCCGCGCCCCCTCGTTGGACGGCTTGATCTCTATGCTTGAGCACCTGATGCGCAATAGCGGCGAAACCTCACGGCAACCCCGGAAATCCGCCGCTATTCATGGCTTCGGGTCCGCTCGCAACGCGAATAATCGAAACCAAACCTCTTGGTGCAGCCTTCCGGGGCGCGCCTGCGATTGAAGGACCTCCACATGTCTGCCGCCGCTGCCGCCGACGCCGCCCCCACCAAGGGAAGCAAGAAACTCCTGCTCATCATCGTTGCCTCGGTGGTGGTCATCGCCCTGGCCGCTGGGGCCGC
>CAZKGD010000084.1:0-13085 GCA_964552215.1 uncultured Caldimonas sp. | reverse complement strand
GCGCACAACCTGGCCAACGTGTCCACCACCGGCTTTCGCGCGGAACTGCAGGCCTTCCGGGCCGTGCCCGTGCGTGGCGACGGGGCCAGCACCCGCGTCTACGCACTGGAAACCACCACCGGCTACGACGCCACGCAAGGTCCCGTGCAGCACACCGGCCGGCCGCTGGACGTGGCGATGCAGGGCAACGCCTGGATGGCGGTGCAGTCGCTGGACGGCACCGAGGCCTACACCCGCGCTGGCTCGCTCACCGTGGCGGCTGACGGCACGCTGATGACCCAAGGCGGACTGGTCGTGATCGGCGATGGCGGTCCCGTGCAGGCGCCGCCCAATGCGCAGCTCAGCATCGCTCCCGACGGCACCATCAGTGCCCGCAATCCCGACGGCCAGACCGTGCCGGTGGCACGCCTGAAGATGGTGACGCCCGAGGCTCCCCTTCAGCGGGGCCTGGACGGACTGTTCCGCGACGCCGCCGGCGAGGAACTGCCGGCCGATCCCAATGCCCGCCTGCAGGACGGGGCGCTGGAAGGCTCGAACGTCAGTGCCATCGAAACCATGGTGGCCATGATTTCCGCCGCCCGCCAGTTCGAGCACCAGATGAAGATGCTCCAGACTGCGGAGCGCAATGAAAACGCGTCGGCCAAGCTGCTGTCGACCAACGCCTGAAGGAGCCCCTCGCCATGATGCGTTCCCTGTGGATCTCCAAGACCGGCATGGAAGCCCAGCAAGTCCAGCTGGACCATGTCTCGAACAACCTCGCCAACGTGGCCACCACCGGCTACAAGCGCTCCAACGCGCAGTTCGAGGACCTGATCTACCAGAACCTGCGCCAGAGCGGCGCCAACACCGCCGAACAGGCCCAGTTGCCCACCGGCCTGCAGGTGGGCCTGGGTACGCGTGCCGTGGCCACCGCGCGCAGCTTCGCGCAGGGCAGCCTGCAGCAGTCCACCAACCCGCTGGATGTGGCGATCAACGGCAATGGCTTCTTCGAGATCCAGATGCCGGACGGGACCTCGGCCTACACGCGCGACGGCTCGTTCAAGACCGATGCCAATGGTCAGCTGGTCACCAACAACGGCTTCCTGGTGGCGCCGGGCATCACGATCCCGCCCAACACCAGCAGCGTCACCATCGGTGGCGACGGCGTGGTCACCGCCGTTGTGCCCGGCTCGGCCCAGCCCGTGCAGCTGGGCACGCTGCAACTGGTGAGTTTCGTCAACCCGGGTGGTCTGGAGCCGCGTGGGCAAAACCTGTATGTCGAGACCGCCGCGTCGGGCGCGCCGGCCGCAGGCGTGCCAGGCAACGAAGGCCTGGGCACCCTGCAGCAGGGCTTCCTCGAGACCTCCAACGTCAACGTGGTGGAGGAGCTCATCGGCATGATCCAGACCCAGCGGGCCTACGAGCTCAACTCCAAGGCCATCCAGACCTCCGACCAGATGCTCCAGCGCCTGGCGCAGCTCTGATCGCTTGCACAAGGATTCGTGATGCAACGGCTGTTCTCCTGTGGCTTGGCTCTTGCTGCCGGCCTGCTGAGCGGATGCCAGACCCTGGCCCCCAAGGTCGAGATGCCCGAGACCGTGACCGCCCGGCCCCAGCCCGTGGCCTATGCGCCCGCCAGCAACGGCGGCCTCTTCCAGACGGCCAGCTATCGACCGCTCTTTGAAGACCACCGCGCCCGACTGGTGGGCGACAGCCTCACCGTGAACATCGTCGAGCGCGTGCAGGCCAGCCAGCGCTCGGCTTCCACGGTGGAGAAGAGCGGCAGCATCAGCGGCGGCGTGACCGCCTTGCCCGGCATCAACCCCAACTCCTTCGGCCGCGCCAGCGTGGGCGGCAGCTCCGAGAACAGCTTCTCGGGCAAGGGCGGCACGGAGGCGGCCAACAATTTCACCGGCACCATCAGCGCCACCGTGCTGGAGGTGCTGCCCAACGGCCACCTCGTCATCGGTGGCGAAAAGCAGATCGGCCTGAACCAGAACGTGGAAGTCATGCGCTTCACAGGCCGTGTGGACCCGCGGGCCATCCAGCCGGGCAATTTCGTCAATTCTTCACAGATTGCCGATGCGCGCATCGACTACCGCGGTCGCGGTCAGCAGGCTGAAGCGCAGGGAATTGGCTGGCTCGCACGCTTCTTTTTGAGCGTTATCCCTTTCTGATCACGGCCAACAATGTCCTCAAGATTTGAGGACACTGGCCGATGAACACCCCCTCCGACCGATTCCTGCGCATTGCGATCGCGCTGGCCGCCCTGGCGGCCAGCACCGCCCTGTGGTGGCCCCTGCCGGCCCAGGCGCAGCGCATCAAGGAAGTGGCCGCCGTGCAGGGTGTGCGCTCCAACCAGCTCGTGGGTTACGGACTCGTCGTGGGCCTGGATGGCACCGGCGACCAGACCACCCAGACCCCCTTCACGGCCCAGAGCATCATCGCGATGCTGCAGCAGATGGGCGTGGCCGTTCCGCCCGGGGTCAACATGCAGCTCAAGAACGTCGCAGCCGTGATGGTGACGGCGCAGCTGCCCGCCTTTGCCCAGCCTGGACAGGCCATCGACGTGAACGTGGCGTCGCTGGGCAATGCGAAGTCGCTGCGTGGCGGCATGCTGATCGCCACCCCGCTCAAGGGTGCCGACGGCAACATCTACGCACTCGCGCAGGGCAACCTCATCGTCGGCGGTGCCGGGGCTTCGGCCGGGGGCAGCAAGGTCCAGGTCAACCACCTGAGCGCAGGCCGCATTCCCGCGGGTGCCACGGTCGAGCGCAGCGTGCCCACGCCGCTGCACCAGGGCGAGTTCCTGCAACTGGATCTCAACGCGGCCGACTTCAACACCGCTCGCCAGGTTGCTCAGGCCATCAACCGCGCGAAGGGCGAGGGCGTGGCGGAGGCCATGGATGGCCGTACCGTGCGTGTGCGTGCGCCCCGGTCGCCTGGCGAGCGTGTGGCCTTCCTGGCCGACATCGAGAACCTCACCGTGCAGGGCGCGCCCCCTGCTGCCAAGGTGGTGCTCAATGCCCGCACCGGGTCCATCGTGATGAACCAGGCCGTCACGCTGCTGCCGGCGGCGGTCGCCCACGGCAACCTGTCGGTCACCATCAGTTCCTCACCCATCATCAGCCAGCCGGCCCCGTTCTCGCGCGGTGAGACGGTGGTGGCCGAGCAGGCCGACATCCAGATCCGGCAGGACGGTGGCTCGCTCATCGAGGTGCCGGCCGGCACCCAGCTCACCGACGTCGTGCGTGCGCTCAACTCCCTGGGCGCCACGCCCATGGATCTGCTGGCCATCCTGCAGGCCATGAAGGCCGCGGGGGCCTTGCAGGCCGAACTCGAGGTGATCTGATGAACTCCCCCCTGGCGCTGCAGCACGGCTTGTCCGGCGATGTGAAGTCGCTGGACACCCTGCGCGCGCGCGCCGGCCAGGACCCGCGCGCGGCGGTCAAGGAAGCCGCGCGCCAGTTCGAAGCGGTGTTCATGCAGGAACTCATGAAGAGCATGCGGGCCACGACGATGAAGTCCGGCTTCACCGACAACGCCGGCTCCGACATGGGCACCGACCTGCTCGATCAGCAATACGCCACCAAGCTGGCCGGGCTGCCCGGCGGCCTGGCCGACATGATCGCGCGCCAGCTCGAGCGCAACATGGGGCTCTCGAGCACCCCGGCGACTCTGGCAGCGCCGGGCCCGGTGGCCTCCCGCCCCCTGCCCACGGCCCTGGCCGCTCCGCGGGTTGCCGGAGCCCAGGGCGAGTTCCTGCGCGAGCACTGGGATGCGGCTCAGATCGCCTCCCGCGAGACCGGCATCCCCGAGCACTTCATCCTGGCCCAGGCGGCCCACGAATCGGGCTGGGGCCGCCGCGAGATCAAGAACGCCGACGGGACCTCGTCCCACAACGTCTTCGGCATCAAGGCCACGGGCGGCTGGCAGGGCAAGGTCGCCGAGGTGACCACCACCGAGTACGTGAATGGCCAACCGCGCAAGATGGTGCAGAAATTCCGCGCCTACGACTCGCTGCAGGACGCCTACCGCGACTACGCGCGCCTGATCAAGAACAACCAGCGCTATGCCCGCGTCATCGAGCAGGGCCACACCGCGCAGGGCTTCGCGCAGGGTCTGCAGGACGCCGGCTATGCCACCGACCCCGCCTACGCCGACAAGCTCACGCGCGTCATCAACACCACCTTGCGGCTGCAGCGCGCCACGAGTTAAGGATCCACCATGAGCGGACTCATCAGCCTGGGCACGCGCACGATGTTCGCCGCGCAGGCGCAGATCAACACCACGGCGAACAACATCTCCAACGCCAACACGCCGGGCTATTCGCGCCAGACGGTGCAGCTCGAAACCGCGGGTGGCCAGTTCACCGGTGCCGGCTTCTTCGGCAAGGGCGTGAACATCTCGACGGTGCAGCGCGCCCACAACGCCTTCCTCAGTGCCGAAGCGTCGAACACGGCCGCCGTGGCCGCGGGGGATGCCACGCGGCTGGACTACCTGCAGCGCATGGAGCAGGCCTTCCGCATGGGGGAATCGGGTCTGGGCTTTGCGGCGGGACACCTGCTCAATGCCTTCGTGGACGTGGCCAGCAATCCCTCCGACTCCTCTTCTCGCCAGGTGGTGCTGTCGCGCGTCGAGGAACTGGCCTCCCGCTACCGTTCGGCAGCCGGAGAGCTCACGGCGCTGCAGCAGGGCATCACGCAGGACCTGAAGACCTCGATTGCCACGGTCAACGAGCTTGCCAAGCGCGTGGCCGATCTCAACCAGCAGATTGCACGGGTCAAGGGCCTGGGCCACGAGCCCAACGATCTCCTCGATCAGCGGGATCGGCTGGTTGGCGAAATCAGCCAGTTCATCCAGGTCACTCAGATTCCTGCGCCCGACGGCACGGTGGGCTTGTTCATTGCCGGGGGGCAGCGCCTGGTGCTGGGCAACGATGCCCTGTCGCTGACCCTGGTGCCCGATGCTTATGACAACAGCATCCTCAGACTGGGTGTGCGCGAGGGCGGCGTCGACCGCCCGCTGGTGGAGAGCAGTCTGGGCGGCGGTACGTTGGCCGGCATGTTGCGTTTCCAGAGCCAGGACCTGCCGGCGGCGATCAACCAGGTCGGCCGCATGGCGGCCGTGCTGGCGGCCCGCCTGAACGAGCAGCAGGCCCTGGGGTTCGATCTGAACGGCAACGCTGGAGGCCCCCTGCTGAGCACGGGTGCGCCGCGCACCCTGCCGCATGCCGGCAACACGGGCAGCGCACAGGTGACGGCATCGCTCACCGGACCCATGGCGCTGGAGGCCAGCGACTTCGAACTGCGTTTCCAGGCTGGGGCGTGGCAGCTGCGGCGCCTGCCTGACGGCGGGTGGTCGGGTTACACGCCCGGCACCGAGGTGGCGGGCGTCACGCTCACGGTGCCTGGCGGAGCGCCCGCCGAAGGCGACCGCTTCCTCGTCCAGCCCGTGCGTTTTGCGGCCACCGACCTGCGCGCTGCGCTGACCGATCCGAACGGGATTGCTGCTGCATCGCCTGTGGCCGCCGTGGTCAGCCCCGCCAACCAGGGCACCGTCGGGGTCCGAACCCTGCTGCCCAAGCAGGCCGATGCCAACCTGGCCCAGCCGGTCCAGATCGTCTTCACGTCGCCGACGAGTTTCTCCATCGTCGGACCCGTCACCGGCACGCCGAGCACCACCCTGGTGCCGGGTGAGCCGATCCGCATCAACGGCTGGGAACTGACCCTCACGGGTGTGCCGCAGGCAGGAGACCGCATCGATGTAGTGTCCACTGCCGCAGTGTCAGGGGCGCTGGCCAGCAACAACGGCAACGCTCTCGCGTTGCTCGACCTGCGCGACGAAGCCATGGTGGGCGGTGAGACCCTGGCCAATGCCTATGCGAGCGTGCTGGCCGATGTGGGCATTCGCGTGCAAGGTGCCAAGGCCTCGGCCGACATGTCCAAGGCGATTGCACGAGACGCCCAGGCAGCGCGCGACAACCTGTCGGGCGTGAACCTCGACGAGGAGGCGGCGCGGCTCATCCAGTTCCAGCAGGCCTACCAGGCGGCGGCCAAGGTGCTCCAGGTCGCCCAGCAGGTCTTCGACACCATCCTGCAGACGGCCGGCCGCTGACACGACCCGACCGACCGGAGACGACATCATGCGCATCGCCACCGCCACGGCCTACCAGGCCACCATCCAGAACCTCCAGGACCGGCAGGTCGACCTCACCGACGCGCAGGTGCGCCTGACCAGCGGCAAGCGGGTGCTTCGTGCCAGCGACGACCCCACGGCTGCCGCGCGCGCCGAGCGGGCGCTGGCCACGGTCGAGCGTTCGACGGTGTCGCAGCGGGCGGTCGAATCCAGCCGCACCGCGATGACCCTGGCCGAAAGCGCGCTGGGTGATGCGGTGGGCCTGCTGCAGTCGGCGCGTGAATCGCTCGTGGCTGCCGGCAATGGCAGCTATACCGCCGCCGAGCGCCAGGGCCTGGCCCAGCAACTGCAACAGTACCGCGACCAGCTGCTGTCCATTGCCAACCGGCAGGACGGCGCAGGCAACTATCTTTTCGCCGGCCAGGGCGCGGCGGGAACGCCCTTCATCAACACCCCGGGTGGCGTGCAGTTCACCGGTATCGGCGGGGCAGTCTCGGTGGCTTCGGGTGAAGTGCTGCCCGCCACCGTGGACGGCCAGACCGCCTGGATGAGTGCCGGCACGGGCAACGGCGTATTCGAGACCCAGCGAACCACGGTTGCCGGGGCGGCCTGGATCGATGCGGGCCGCGTCACCGATCCCGCCCTGGTGCAAGGCCTGCGCTACGACGTCACCTTCAGCGTGGCCGCCGGGGTCACCACCTACAGCATCCAGCCTCGCGACCCAGGCTCGGGCGCCGCCATGGGGGCACCGACCACCGGCCCCTACACCTCCGGCGCTGCCATCGCGATCGACGGGATCTCCTTCAACGTCAGCGGTTCCCCTGCGAACGGCGACGAATTCCGCATCCTGCCCAGTGAGCCGACCCTGAGCGTCTTCGAGGCCCTGGACCGTGCCATCGCAGGCCTGCGCAATGGCAACGCCATCCCCGCGGAAGTGGTCCAGACCACGACAGACGGCCTTCGCAACATCGACTCGGTGCTCGGGCGCCTGCAAAGTGTGCGCAGCGCGGTGGGCGACACCCTCAACCGCATCGATGGCGTGGAGGATCGGCTGTCCGCCACCAAGCTGGCCGCCAAGACAGAGCGCTCGAGTGCGGAGGATTTGGACATGGTTCAGGCAATTTCTGACTTCCAGAACAAGCAAACCGGCTACGATGCGGTCCTCAAGACCTACGGCACGGTCCAGCGGATGAGCCTGTTCCAGTATCTGGGCTGATCCATCCCCGGGCGTGCCGGCCCGAACATTGCACCGAATCCTGCCGCTGCCCATGGACAACGACGTTCTGCGCAACATTGCGCTGAGCTACTCCCCGATGGTGGACCGCAACCGCAAGGTCACGGCCACCCGCCTCACGGTTTCCTCGCTGCGAACGCAGGAGGCTCTCAAGGCCGATCACCTGCTGGCGGCCATCGCCGAGGTCTGGCCCGAGGGCGGGCAGCCGGTGTCGCTCAACATCATGAGCGAGACCCTGCTCAACGACCTGCTGCGGGCCAGGCCGCTGTCGTCGGTGATGGTGGAAATCCCGTCGTTCATCGCCTGCGATCCGGCCAACACCCAGGTCATCGCCCAGCTCCATGCCAACGGCAACACGCTGTTGCTGCACGGGCGTCCGCCCTCGCTGCTGCCGCGCGAGATCCTGCCGTGCTTCAAGCACTCCATCATCGACCTGGCCGATGACCGCCGCAAGAACGAGAAGCCGGGCCAGGTCGAGCCGGGCGTGGTGCGTTCCATGGGCTTCATCCAGAGCAACGTGCGCACCGTGGCCGAGATGGAGAACAGCTTCACCCGCGGCGCACTGGCCATCCTGGGCTGGCCCATCGAGGACGTGACCAGCATCGAGAAGCCCTCCGGGGGCAAGTCCGGTCAGCCCGACATGGCAGTGCTGGTGGAGCTCATCCGCCGTGTCGACGAAGGCGAAGACATCGACAAGCTCGAGGCCGTGCTCAAGCGCGATCCCACGCTGGCCTACCAGCTCATGCGCTACATCAACTCGCCGGCGTTCGGCCTGTCGGTGGAGATCGGCTCCTTCCGCCACGCCATCATGATGCTGGGCTACAAACGCCTCAAGCGCTGGCTGGCGCTGCTGCTGGCAACGGCCAGCAAGGATGCCAACATGCGCCCGGTGATGTTCGCGTCCGTGCGCCGAGGCATCTTCATGGAGCAGCTGGTCGCCCACACCGGAGACGACGAGACCCGCGGCGAAGTCTTCATCTGCGGGGTGTTCTCCCTCCTGGACAAGCTCTTCCAGAAGCCTTTTGGCGAGCTGCTCAAGACCATCCCGGTGCCCGAACGGGTCTACCAGGCCCTGGTGGAAGGCGCCGGCCCCCATCACCCGTACCTGGAACTGGCGCGGGCGGTGGAAACCGAGACGGCACCTGTCATCAATGAGTACGCCGAGCACCTGCTGATGAGTCTTCAGGAAGTCAATCGGGCCGTACTGGGCACGCTCACGATGGCCAACCAGCTCGAATGACGCTGCCGCCCCCCGAGCCGGGGGCCGTTCCCTCGCAGCCGCCGGGCCCTGCTCTACACTGAGGCGCAATGAGCGCCGTCAATGCCCCGCCGCCGCCCAGCGTTGCGGCCGATTTCGAACTGCACGCCGACCCGGGCCTGTGGCTGGACGAGGCCGGGCGCATCGAAGCGGCCAATGCGGTGGCGCGGGACCGCCTGCGTGTGGCTGGCGGTGGGAGCATGCAGTCGCTCGTCGGCTCCCTGGGCCTGACGGCAGTCCAATGGGTGCTTGGGCAGTTGCGCCAGGGAGCCCGTCAGCCCGCCGTGGCCGGGCCACAGGCCTGGGCTCTGGGCCCGCGCATCATGCTGTCGGGGGGGCAGGCCCTGCGGGTGAGCCTGGCACAACAACCGTCACGGCGCTGGTGGTTGAAGCTCAGTCCGGCGTCTCGCGCCGAGGTGCCGAAGCCGACGGGCGCACCGGCCCCTGCCGAAGTCGCCCCGCTGGCCGAATTGCGCCGCATGTTCTGGGATTCGCCTTTCCCGGTCACCTTGCAGGATGCCCAGCTGCGGCTGGTGGACGTCAACCAGGCTTTGCTCGAGTACACCGGCTTCCCGCGTGACTACCTCATCGGCCTCGATCCGCTCGTGCTGCTGCACCCCGAGGACCGGGACGCCCAGCGACTGACCCGCCAGCAGCTCAGCCTGGCGCTGGGGGAGGGCGGTGAGGCCTCGGCGTTCTCGCAGCGGCGCCTGATCGATGCGCGGGGGCAGACGCGGTGGTACCGTGCAGTCACCCATGTCGTGCGCGGCGACGGCGCGGGCGCGCCCTGGCGCTTTTCCGTGCTTCAGGACTGCACCAGCGAACACCTCGCCCGCGAGGCGGCCGAGCGCTCGGTAGCCGAGCTGGGGCACTGGTTCGACCTCACCCCGGTGGGCATGGTGCTCTTCGATGAGGATGGGCTCATCGTCAGGGCCAATCCGGCCGTCGCCCAACTCGTCGGCGAGTTGCCAGGTTCGCTGACGGCCGTGCACGAAAGCCTGCGCGAACTGCTGGGCTGGTACAGCGGCGGCCCGCTGGCAGGTCTGCATCCCGGCAGTCCACCTCTGCACCGGCACGGCTGGGTCGAGCACCCCGATGGCGACGAGCGTGCGCTGCGGGCCGTGGTGCGCTGCCTGGAGGCCCATCAGAGCCGGCGGCGCTTCATGTGTGTCATCGAAGACCGCACAGCCGAAGACGAACTCGACAAGGCACAGTCCCAGCTCGGGGCCCTGGTCGAGACGGCGCATGCGGGCCTGGCCATCTTCGACGACGACCGCGGGCGATTTGCGCCGACCGGCGCCGCCGCCGCCGGGCAGATGCTGCCGTCCAGCCAGCTCAAGGCCATTGGCCGAGAACTCGTGCGTGCCGACACGCTGGCCGAGTTCGACCGCGTCCAGCGGGCCTTGCGCAGCGGCGAACGCACCGAGGCGCGCTACGCCATCGTGCACCCTGAACTGGGGCTGCGCTGGCTGCTCACCCGCGTCGAGCCGCGGGTGCTCACCTCGGGCAAGCGCAGCACCTCGGTGGTCACCCTGGACGTGACCGACCAGCATCAGGCCCAGCAGCGCAACGACCGTCTGCTGCGCGAACTCACCACCATCCTCGAAAGCACATCGGCTGGCATTGCCTATCTTCGAGGCGAAACCCTGCTGCGCTACAACCGCCAGTTCGAGCGGCTTCTGGGTCTGGAAGGCAGCGCCACCCTCGAGCCGCGCCTGGGCGAGCTGCTCGTGGACGCCGGGCAGGACGACGACCTGGCCAGCGACGCGCTCAATTCGTTGGCGTCGGCAGGGCAGTTCGAGACCGAGATCGAGGTGAGGTTGCCGGGGCGTGAGGCGCGCTGGTGCGCCCTGTCGATGCGCCGCATGGACAGCCCCGGTCCTGAGCTTGAATCCATTGCCGTGCTCTCCGACATCACCCGACTGAAGTCCCAGCAGAGGGAGCTCGAGGCCGTCGTGCGCGACCGGGAGCTGATGTTCAGCCTGTCCGACGTGGGCATCATCTTCCTGCGCCACGGGCGCGTGCAGCGCGCCAACGAGGGTTTCAGCCTGCTCAGCGGCTACGCCCTGGAAGAGCTCCAGCAGCGGACGGAGGCTGAGCTGTTCGACGTCGAGTGGGATCCCGAAGGCCGTGCAGATGCTGAAACACGGGCCCTGGCGGACGTGGGACACTGGACCGGCGAACGGGTGCTCAGCCGCAAGGATGGGCGGCTGCAGTGGGTGCAGGTGAGCAAGCGCCTGGTCCAGCCGGGGCGGCCCGAAGGGGGAGTCATCGCGTCCTATGTGAACGTCGATGCGCGCCATCGCGCCGAGCAGGCTCTCGTCACCCAGGCCGAACGCACCCGGGCCATCCTCGACTCGGTCTTCGTGGGTATCGTCACCGTGGGTCCGCACGGTATCGAATGGATGAACCGCTCTGCGCGACGCATGTTTGGCGGTGAACTGGCCGACTTTGCCGGCCGGCCCATGAGCGAGGTCGCCTCGGACGATCCGGCCCATCCTTTCCGAGACCATGCCCTGCTGGCCCGGCTCGACGAAGGGCAGACCCACAACTTCGAATGCGAGGTGGCCGCGCGAGACGGCCGGCGCTTCTGGGTGGTCGGCAATGCCGTCGTGACGGGAGCCCATGCCCTGGGCGGACGAGAGCTCACCTTTGCGCTGCTGGACATCGACAGCCGCCGCCAGGCCGAGCGCCGCATTGCCCAGGCCCAGGCTTCGCTGCAGCGCATCATCGAATTGGCGCCGCTGGCGATCACGCTTCGCGATGCCCGCACCCTCAAGGTGCTGCAGATCAACCAGACGGCGGCTGACATTGCCGGGCGCAGCATCGACGAGCTGGTGGGCAGCACACCCGAAGACATCTACGGTGACAAAGCGGCGGCCCGGTTCCGGGCCGACATGGAAGAAGCCCTTCGAAGCGAAGGAGTCACGCACAAGGAGTATCGCGTGCGAGTGAAGGGTCAGCCCACCGTCTGGGATGCGCGATTCATGCCGCTGGCCCAGCCTGGCGAAGCGCCGGACCAGCTCCTCCTGGTGGCCGCCAACGTGACCGAGCAGCGCGCGGCCGAGGAAGCCCGTCTGGAAGCGGCCATCGCCCAGCGCGAGCTGCTGGTGAAGGAGGTTCATCACCGCATCAAGAACAACCTGCAGGGGGTGGCCGGCCTCCTGCAGCAGATCGCCCAGCGCAAACCCGAGATGGCCGGCCCCATCAGTGAAGTGGCAGGCCAGGTCCAGGCGATCGCGCATGTTTACGGCCTGCAGGTCGGCGCTTCTGGACCTTTGCGGCTGCACAAGGTGGTCGAGGCCATCACCGGCTCGGTGCAACGCACCTTCGACCGCACCATCGTGCTGTCCATCGAAGGCGAGTCGCCCGGCCAGTGGGTCCTGCCCGAAGCCGAGTCCATACCGATCGCGCTCACCCTCAACGAATTGCTCACCAACGCCGTCAAGCACAGCCCTGGCGGGGACATCCAATGCAGCCTGCGCTGCGAAGCCGATGCCGTCAACCTGGACGTGAGCAACCCAGGGTCGCTGCGCCCAGGGTTTACCCTCGATCAAGTGCCGGCCGGTGTCTCGGGGCTCGGACTGATCCGCGCACTGTTGCCTCGGCGCAGCGCCCGATTCACGCTGCAAGGGGCCGATGGTGTGGTGCATGCCACAGTTCGGCTGGTTCCCCCGGGGGTGTCGCGCCAGGAGGTGTGATCTTGTGCGCTTGTTGAACGACAATACGTTTTTGCGACGTTGCCGGTGGCGCCAAGGGACAGCGTGACGAACAAAGGCAAGATCCTCGTGGTCGATGACGACCGGCTGGTGCTGGCCACGCTCACCCATGGCCTCAGCCAGGCGGGCTATGAAGTCATCGACGCAGACAACGGCGACGACGCCATCCTGTTGGCCCGTGAGCACCGTCCGGGGCTGGCGCTGCTGGACATCCGCATGGAAGGCAAGAGCGGCTTCGACGTGGCCGAGTACCTGCGCGCCTCGCTGCACACCCCCTTCATGTTCCTGTCGGCCTTTTCCGACGATGCCACCATCGAGAAGGTCAAGGAACTGGGCGCCGTCGCCTACCTTGTCAAGCCTTTGGACATCCGCCAGATCGTTCCGGCGGTGGAGGCGGCGTTCGCTCATCAGCAATCCCGTCGCGTGGCGCCGTCAGCCCCCGCCAACGACCCGGCCCGGCCTGCTGGCGGGGCTGACGAGGTCCTGACCGACACGGTGGCGATCGCGGTGGGCATTGCGATGCACCGCTTTTCCGTCGACCGTCGCCAGGCCCTGGACAGGCTGCGTCGCCAGGCGGCGCACGAAGGCCTCAGCCTCGAGGAACAGGCCCGGCGTTTCGTGGCGGCGCTCGAAACCCTCAGTGCCCCGGGCGCGTGACGGGCGGTGCCAGCCCGGGCTCGTTCAGCGTGAAGTAGAAGCTGGCCCCTGAGCCCACCTTCGATTCGGCCCAGATCTGCCCGCCATGGCGGCGCACGAT
>CAZKGD010000083.1:0-13221 GCA_964552215.1 uncultured Caldimonas sp. | reverse complement strand
TCTGCTGGAAGTCGGTCCACATCTGCGCGATGCGCATGATGGGCTGGGCCACGCGCTGCGCGAACATGTTGAAGGCCACGAACATGCCCACCGTGAGCTGGCCGTCCATCACCAGGTGGGCGCCGTACCACAGGGTGGCGGCGTTCACGAGCTTGGCCGTAAGGTTCACGCCCTCGTGCGCAAACGACGACAGCGTCTGGGTCTTGAAGCCGGCCGACACGTAGGCCGCGAGCTGGTCGTCCCAGCGCCGGGCCATGGCGGGTTCCAGCGCACTGGCCTTGACGGTCTGGATGCCGGTGACGGCTTCCACCAGCAGGGCCTGGTTCTCGGCGCCGCGGGCGAACTTCTCGTTCAGCCGCGCGCGCAGCACCGGCACCACCGCCAGGCTCAGGCCCACGTACAGCGGCAGCGCGGCCAGCACGATGAGGGTGAGCGGCACGCTGTAGAAGAGCATCACCGCAATGAACACTACCGAAAACACCAGGTCCAGCACCAGGGTGAGGGCATTGCCGGTGAGGAAGCTGCGGATGTTCTCCAGCTCGCGCACCCGGGCCACCGAATCGCCCACGCGGCGGGCCTGGAAGTAGGCCAGGGGCAGGGCCACCAGATGGCGGAAGAGCCGCGCGCCCAGCTCCACGTCGATGCGGCTGGTGGTGTGCGAGAACACGTAGGTGCGCAAGGCGCTCAGCACACTCTCGAAGAGCACCACCACCACCAGGCCGATGACCAGCACGTCCAGGGTGGTCAGGCCCCGGTGCACCAGCACCTTGTCCATCACCACCTGGAAGAACAGCGGCGAGATGAGCGCAAAGAGCTGCAGGAAGAGCGAGATGAGCATCACCTCGCCCAGCAGCTTGCGGTGCTTGACCAGGCTGGGGATGAACCAGCTGAAGTCGAACTTGGCGAGTTCACCGGCCAGCGAGGCGCGGCTGGTGACGAGCAGCAGCTCGCCCGACCATTGCGCGGCGAAGACCTCCAGCGGTTCGATGGTGGGCCGGTGGCCTGAACGGGGTGAGGACGGGTCCTGGAAGAGCACCCGCTGGCCGTCGCACTGGGCGAGCACCACCCAGCGGCCGTCGTTCATGCGCGCCAGCGCGGGCAAGGGCGCCAGCGTCAGGCGGTCGACCGCGCTGCGGCTGGGCTTGGCCTTGAGGCCCAGGTGCTGGGCGGCCAGGCGCAGGTGGGAGGTGTCCAGCGTCTCGCTGGGCGGCCAGCCCATCTGGTGGGCCAGGGTCTCGGGTTCGGCCGCCACGTGGTGCAGGCGGGCCAGCAGGCACAGGGCGTGCAGCGGGGCGTGGGGGTGGGGTGAAGACGAAGGGGGTGCCGATTCCGGCGCGCACGCAACTCCGCCCTCAGGCGATCCCTGAACTGCTGACACTCCCACCCCCCGTGAATTGTTGGCGTTTGAATTGCCGCCAATTCTTCAAGAGGTTTCAAGGAACTGCGTTCCCCCAAAGAAAGGGGGGTGAGGGCGCCGTGCAAGGAAAGCGCTTGCTACAGCTGTGACCAGACGTAATAAGCCTTGAGGCCGTCACTTCGGCCAGGAAGCGTCCCGGGTCAATCCGGTGTCACCTTGGCGCGCCGGATCACGTCACCCCATTTCGCCGTCTCCTCGGCGATGAAGCGCTCGAAGGCCTCGGGCGTGCTGCCCACGGGGATGGTGCCCATGCCTTCGAAGCGCTGGCGCAGGTCGTCGGTCTTCACGAGGCTGGCGATCTCGGTGGACACCCGTTGCACGATGTCGCGCGGTGTGCCCGCCGGCGCCAGCACGCCGGCCCAGGTGCTGCCGGTGAACTTCGGCAGGCCCTGTTCGATGAAGGTGGGCACGTCCGGCAGGGCGGGCAGGCGCTGGTCGCTGGCCACGCCGATGAGCCGCACGCGGCCCGAGCGGCCGGGTTGGATGAGGCCGGAAGCCGCATCGAAGAAGAGCTGGATCTGCCCACCGATCAGGTCGGTGAGCGCCGCCGCCGCGCCGCGGTAGGGGATGTGCACCATGTAGGTCCCCGTCTGCGCCTTCAGCAGCTCGGTGGTGAGGTGCGCAGCCGAGCCGTTGCCCGAGGAGCCGAAGCTGATCTTGCCGGGGTTGGCCTTGGCGAAGGCCACCAGTTCGGCGGCGGTCTTGTACGGCGCATCGTTGTTCACCGCGGCCACCAGCGGCGACAGGCCCACGAGGCTCACGCCCGTCAGGTCCTTGCGCGGGTCGTAGGGCAGCTTGGGGTAGAGCGTGGTGTTGGCCGCGTAGGCCGCGATCACCATCGCGAAGGTGTAGCCGTCGGCGGGCGACTTGGCCAGCAGGTCCACGCCGATGATGCTGTTGGCCCCGGCCTTGTTGTCCACGTTCACCGGTTGCCCCAGCCGCGCCTGCAGGCCCTGGGCGATCAGGCGCGCCGTCACATCGGTGAAGCCGCCGGGCGGGTAAGGCACGATCAGCCGGATGGGCCGGCTCGGCCAGGCGCTTTGCGCCCAGGCGGGGACGGCCAGGGCCGTGGCGGCAGCGCCGAGGGAGTGGACGAACTGGCGGCGGCGAAGCATCGGCAAGTCTCCTCAAGATCGGGTCAGGGAACCGCCCTGCGGAACGACATCATCGATATCGGAACACGGGCGCTTGACCCGATTCTGCGAAGCTGGCCGCGCGGCATCAATGGCACAGCCGCCCGAATGTGTGATCGCTTTCCCTGAGATTCTGTAGGGCGGAATAGGCCAGCCTCCACGCGTCATGCTCGTCGAGAAGGTGCAGGCTCAGGGCGGTGGACCAACGCCACGCAATGGGACAGGATCACGATGGCGGTATGCTAAGGTAATACCTGAAGATACTTTGCTGGAAGCCCGCCATGCCTGCTGCCGTCCGCCCCGTGGCCATCAAGCTCGATGAGGACACCAAGGCCCGCGTGAAGCGCCTGGCCGAGGCGCGCCATCGCACGTCGCACTGGCTGATGCGCGAGGCGATCACCCAATACCTTGAACGGGAGGAACGGCGCGAGGCCTTCCGCCAGGACACGCTCCAGGCCTGGGAAGAGTACCGCACCACCGGGCTGCATGCGCCGGCTGAAGAGGTCGAGGCCTGGCTGGCGAGCTGGGGCACCGACAACGAGTTGCCTGCCCCGACATGCCGCAAGTGAGGTTTGCACCGGCCGCCATCCGCGACCTGGAGCGCCTGCGCGAGTTTCTCCGGCCCAAGAACCCCGTCGCCGCCCAGCGCGCGGGTGAGGCCATCCTCCGTGCCGTGCAGGTGCTCGGCCTGCAGCCTCAGATCGGCCGCCCCATCGAAGACCTGCCCGACGAGTTCCGCGAGTGGGTCATCGATTTCGGCGACAGCGGCTACGTGGCCCGCTACCGCATTGGCCCGGATGCCGTCACGATCCTCGCTGTGCGGCACCAGAAGGAAGTGGGCTTCTGAGCGCACAGGCTGCATCGATGAGACCCAAGGCCGCGCCCTTCACCGCCCTGCGTGAGGCCGGTGGCGCTGCGGACGATTGGTGGGAACGTTGTTGTTCTCACGGAAAGCGAACCACAGCATCCCCAGGCTGACGGTGGCGACGATCAGAAGCTGGATGATGCGCTGCGTGCGTGCCTTAGAAAGACGCTGCGCGGCATCGCTGGCATCCACCAAGACTCGGTTCGGATTTCGCGCTGACACTGCGAAGTGATCGCCAAAGATCGAGAGGCGGATGACCTCCAATTGAAGGTCGCTCGACTCCGAGCGCGCGCTCTCGCAAAGTGCCCCCGACAGGTTGCAGGGCAGGGACAGGCGCTGGCCTTCCGGTGTTCTCACCATCACGGAACGTCCAGCCTTTCCAAACGCCTCTGCTCGGGCGCTCACGGGCTGGGCGCGCATGTGCAACGTTTGCGCGGACGGCAGGCGTGCCAGGTCGACGACCAAGATCACGCAGAAGCCGAGGGCCAGGAATGCGCCAAAGGTGCGGCGGTTGAGCTTCAGCACGCTACGCTTGCCTTATCGTGTGCTGCTAGTTCGTTGACCTGGTGCGTTTCGACGTGGAGGGCGGTTCGTTCGGATCGGCTTGGCGACCCCGCTGCACCCAAGGTCCAACAAGCGGTACCAAGCATATCCACCCGGTAAACCATAGGCCAAGACTGATTGTCGGTCCGAACAAGAACATCATGATTGTTGAGTCATCCATGGCTTGAAGGATCTTGGCGCCACGCGATCGATTGGACGCATCGAAGGCCCCAGGATCGACTGACGTGAGCAATGCCAGGAGTCCTAGCAAGGTCACGGGGAGCAATCCGTACATCAGAACGAGTCTTCGAAAGAGTAAGCGGTCTCCGCCAGCGTACAGGCCGATTCGCCAACGGGTACCTATCGGGTCTCTCCACATCAGGTAAACCATTGGAAGCGGAGAAACAAGAACAGTCAGGCCAAAGTAGGCGACAAGGACGTCATTCTTGGACGCTTGAAGGAGTGGGAAAAGCTGTGCCGTCTGTTCGACGAGTGGTCTGGGAAGGAGATCGAGTGCCTCCAAGAGCTGCGAGGTCACCAGCAGACCCAGTCCGAATGCGACCAAGACGAGCATGCGCGCAACCATGACTCGGTTCGCAGCAACTACATGAGACGGGACGGGAACGAGGGCTCTATACATCTACACCGTTGGACACAGAACTCTGGTTGTTGAAGGGCAGAAAGCCTGGGCGTCACCGCCTGAACATTCATTGCCGGCGAACCCCTGGACGAGCAGCCCTCTTGCAGGCGGCCCAATGTTCAACAACCGCATCGCGGTTGGGAGCTCCAGAATCGGTTGCGCTGAGGGATGCTTGGTAGTACCCAATCCCGATGCAGCGAGAGAAAGTGTTGATGTCGGCTTCTGACCAGCCTTCCCTGCGCAAGAAGGGGCCGTGCCGCTCCCGCATCAGTTGCTCCATGGCAGCTTCCACCACGTGTTTGCCGCATTTGAGTATCGAAAGCGCCATGTCCCTCTCCGCGTGCGAGGCCGAGTGACCGATCGAGGAGATCTCTCTTCTTACAGCGCAGTCACAGATATTGCGGTAAGCGGCATCCTGTATGGGGAGATGGCCCAGCATCTCTTGCGCGACAGAAGGACAAGACTCTTCTGTCAATGCAAGAGGAGTCTTCTTGAAGAGTGTAGGCGCGAGCACCATCAGGCCAATCGCGGTGACCAAGAGGAGGAAGAAAGTCCTCATCCGGATTGAGCGCTCGTCAGCGACAGATCCAACACGAGGACCATGGCTGAAGCCATCTTCAAATGGCCCCACCCCGTACTTGACTTCGCCAGCACGACGTAGGAACCGCCGCCAACCTCTCCCGAGACGAGCGTCATGAGGGGTTCGATTCGGGCCGGACTACGCATGCCGAAAGCCCTTGTGTCTGGAAGTGAACGCACCCCGGCAGTCTAGGCAGCGACTGCGTGCAACACCCTCCCTCGGAAGAGGGTGTTGCGGGAAGCCCAACGACGACGGTGACTACTCCAACGTCGCCTGCCTCACTGCATGCTCCCAGCGCGCCATGAGTTCTTCGGCGCGGCTGCGCGGCATCGTGGGGAGGAAGCGGCGATCGACCTGCCAGAGGGCGGCAAGTTCGTCGAGGTTCTTGTACACGCCGCATTGCAGGCCGGCCAGGTAGGCCGCGCCCAGGGCGGTGGTTTCGATGACCTTGGGGCGCACGACGGGGATGCCCAGCAGGTCGGCCTGGAATTGCATCAGCAGGTTGTTGACGCAGGCGCCGCCGTCCACGCGCAGTTCGGCCACGGCGCTGGCGCCGCCCGCCTGGGCGTCCCGGCTCATCGCCTGCAAGAGGGCGGCACTCTGGAAGGCGATCGATTCCAATGCAGCGCGGGCGATGTGGGCGGCGGTGCTGCCCCGGGTGAGGCCCACGATGGCGCCGGTGGCCTTGGGTTTCCAGTAGGGGGCGCCCAGGCCGGTGAAGGCGGGCACGAACATCACGCCGCCCGAGTCGGGCACGGTGTCGGCCAGGCTTTCCACCTCGCCCGAGGCCTTGATGGCGCGGATGCCGTCGCGCAGCCACTGCACCACGGCGCCGCCGATGAAGACGCTGCCTTCCAGCGCGAACTCGGGCGTGGCCGAGGGCTGTGCGGCACTGGTGGTGACCAGGCCGTTCTGTGAAAGCTGGAAGCGCTCGCCGGTGTGCATCAGCATGAAGCAGCCGGTGCCGTAGGTGTTCTTCGCCAGCCCTGCCTTGAAGCAGGCCTGGCCGAAGAGGGCCGCCTGCTGGTCGCCCGCGATGCCGGCAATCGCCAGGTGCTTGGGGCCCTGTGCGTCGAGCAGGCCGGGGATGACCTCGCCGTAGCGGTGGCTGGAGGGGTGGACGTCGGGCAGCAGCGAGGCGGGGATGTCGAGCGCGCGCAGCAGCTCCTCGTCCCAGCGGTTGTCGCGCACGTTGAAGAGCATGGTGCGCGAGGCGTTGCTCACGTCGGTGGCATGCACACGCCCACCGGTGAGCTGCCACACCAGCCAGCTGTCCACCGTGCCGAAGGCGAGTTCGCCGCGCTGCGCCCTGGCGCGTGCCTCGGGCACGTGGTCGAGGATCCACTTGAGCTTGGTGCCCGAGAAATAGGCATCGATGCGCAGGCCGGTCTTGGCCTGCACCACCGGCTCCAGGCCGGCGGCGCGCAGGGCTTCGCAGGTGGGCTCGGCGCGGCGATCCTGCCAGACGATGGCGTTGTAGACGGGCTCGCCGGTGGCGCGGTCCCACACCACGGTGGTCTCGCGCTGGTTGGTGATGCCCAGAGCGGCAATGGCCTGGGCGCGCGCGCCCACCTGGGCCAGCACCTCGCGCGCGGTGGCGAGCTGGCTCTCCCAGATCTCGCGCGGGTCGTGCTCGACCCAGCCGGGTTGGGGGTAGAGCTGACGGAATTCGCGCTGCGTCATCGCGACGATCTGGCCGTCGCGGTCGAAGACGATGCTGCGCGAGCTGGAGGTGCCTTGGTCCAGCGCAAGGATGTAGCTCATGGCGTGTCCTCAGGGGCGATGATGCATTGCACGTCGGCCTCGGCCAGCAGGGCCGGGAAGGGCTCGGGCGGCGGCGCGTCGGTGAAGAGGCGGTCGAGTTCGCTGATGTGTCCGAGCTCGACCATCGCGGGGCGGTTGAACTTGCTGTGGTCGGCGGCGAGCCAGATCTCGCGCGAGTGTTCGACGATGGCGCGCGAGACCTTCACCTCGCGGTAGTCGTAGTCGCGCAACGTGCCGTCAGCCTCGATGCCCGAGATGCCGATCAGGCCGATGTCCACGCGGAACTGGCGGATGAAGTCGACCGTGGCCTCGCCGATGATGCCGCGGTCGCGCGAGCGCACCACACCACCGGCGACGATGACCTCGCAGTCGGGGTTGTCGCTGAGGATGGCCGCCACGTTGAGGTTGTTGGTGATCACGCGCAGGCCGCGGTGGCGCAGCAGCTCGTGGGCCACCGCCTCGGTGGTGGTGCCGATGTTCAGGATCAGCGAGCAGCCTTCGGGCACGGCCTGCGCCACCGCGCGCGCGATGCGGCGCTTGGCCTCGGCGTTCAGGCTCTGGCGCTGGCGGTAGGCGATGTTCTCCACCGTCGAGCTGGGCACGCGCACGCCGCCATGGAAGCGCGCGATGAGGCCGGCTTCGCTGAGCATCTTCACGTCACGCCGCACGGTCTGCAGGGTCACGCCGAAGCGCTCGGCCAGGGCCTCGACCGAGACCGAGCCGAGGCGGCGCACTTCGTCCAGCAACTGGGATTGACGGGGGTTGGGGGTCATCAGGGGCAGGCTCGACATGCTGCGCATTGTCCCGCGCGTCCAGGGACAGTGGCGCCGCGAACCTTAAGCGAACAAAAACGAAAAGACATGCGGGTTTACCAGCCCTTGCGGTGGGGGGAATTTCCGTCTAAAACGAAAAAAGAGGAGCAAAAACGAACACAATCGAACTTTTCCTCAGGAGTCTCACCTTGGACCGCGTGCCCCACGCCAGCATTGACCGACCCGACACCGCCGCGCCGACAGAGGCGCCAGGCGGGCCTTTGCGCTGCGACGTGCTCGTCGTGGGCGGTGGCATCAATGGCGCGGGCATCGCACGCGATCTCGCCGGGCGTGGCCTGAAGGTCGTGCTGTGCGAAAAGGACGACCTGGCCTCGCACACCTCGTCGTCCTCGACGAAGCTGATCCACGGCGGGCTGCGCTACCTCGAGTACTACGAGTTTTCGCTCGTGCGCAAGGCGCTGCAGGAGCGCGAGGTGCTGCTGAAGAGCGCACCGCACATCATGTGGCCGTTGCGCTTCGTGATGCCGCACGACCCCGCCATGCGCCCGGTATGGATGATTCGCGCCGGGCTTTTCCTGTACGACCATCTGGCGCGCCGCGAGGTGCTGCCGGGTTCGGAAACCGTGGACCTGCGCCGCCATGCCGCCGGCGCACCGCTCAAGGGGCTCTACACCAAGGGTTTCGTGTATTCCGACGGTTGGGTGGACGATGCGCGGCTGGTGGTGCTCAACGCGCTCGATGCCCAGGCCCATGGGGCCACCATCCTCACGCGCACGCGCTGCACCGAGGCACGCCGCAGCGCGCAGGGCTGGGAGGCCACGCTGAAGACGGCGCACGGGGCCGTGGTGCATGTCCAGGCCCGGGCGCTCGTGAACGCTGCCGGCCCCTGGACCGAGGAGTTCCTGCGCCGCGACGCCGGCCAGAAGAACACCAAGTCGCTGCGCCTGGTGAAGGGCAGTCACATCGTCGTGAAGAAGATGTTCGACCATCCCATGGCCTACATCTTCCAGAATCCCGACAAGCGCATCATCTTTGCCATCCCCTACGAGGACGACTACACGCTGATCGGCACCACCGACGTCGAGCACCACGGCGCCATCGGCACCGCCCAGATCGACGAGAGCGAGATCGCCTACCTGTGCGAGCAGGCCAGCCGCTACTTCCGCAAGCCGGTCACGCGCGCGGACGTGGTGTGGACCTACGCCGGCGTGCGCCCGCTGCTGGACGACGCCTCGGGCGACCCGTCTGCCGTCACGCGCGACTACCTGCTGGAGCTCGACACCGCCCAGGCGCCGCTGCTGTCGGTGTGGGGCGGCAAGATCACCACTTTCCGCAAGCTCGCCGAAGAGGCGGCCGACCTGCTGTGCCCGCCGCTGGCGCACACGCCCTCAGGCTGGACCGAGGGTCGTTTCCTGCCCGGCGGGGACCTGAGCGAGCTCATCGGCGCACCGCAGCGCCCGGACACCGACTTCGAACGCTTCGACCAGGCTCTGGCGCAGCGCCACCCCTGGCTGCCGGCCGGTGTGCGCCGCCGCCTCGCCCGGGCCTATGGGTCACGTGTCGGCCTGGTGCTGGGCACGGCGGCCGGCCTGGCGGACCTGGGCGGCGAAGTGGCGCCCGGGCTCTACGAGGCCGAGCTGCACTACCTGTGTGCCCACGAGTGGGCCACCTGCGCCGACGACGTGCTGTGGCGTCGCAGCAAGCTGGGCCTGCACTACACCGAGGTCCAGCGTGATGCCGTGGTGCAGTGGTTCGCCACCCATGCCGTGGGCACGACCCGGGAGCCGGCCGTGGCGAGCTAGCGGGTCGGGCGAGCAGCGGCCCGCAAGCGCTGCATGACAAGAAGACCGAGAGAACACCGATGGAGACGACATGCAGTTGATGCTTGAAGGCATCGAGAAGCAGGTGGGGGGACAGACCCACCTCTACCCCCTGGATCTGACCCTGGTGCCGGGGGCAGTGACCGTGCTGCTGGGCGCCACCCAGGCCGGCAAGACCTCGCTGATGCGCCTGATGGCCGGGCTCGACGTCCCCACGCGCGGGCGCGTGACGGTGGACGGTGCCGACGTGACGGGCGTGGGCGTGCGCCAGCGCAACGTGGCCATGGTCTACCAGCAGTTCATCAACTACCCGTCGATGACGGTGCGCGACAACATCGCTTCGCCGCTGAAGCTGCGGGGCGAAAAGGACATCGAGTCGCGCGTGCAGGCGCTGGCGGCCAAGCTGCACATCGAGCCCTTCCTGCAGCGCCTGCCGGCCGAACTCTCGGGCGGCCAGCAGCAGCGCGTGGCCCTGGCTCGTGCACTCGCCAAGCAGGCGCCCTTGATGCTGCTCGATGAACCCCTGGTGAACCTCGACTACAAGCTGCGCGAAGAGTTGCGCGAGGAACTCACCCAGCTCTTTGCCACCGGCGACTCGACGGTGGTGTATGCCACCACCGAACCCACCGAGGCCTTGCTGCTGGGCGGCTACACGGCCGTGATGGATGCCGGCGAACTGTTGCAGTACGGTCCGACGGCCGAGGTCTTCCATCGCCCGCAGTCCATCCGCGTGGCCCGCGCCTTCAGCGACCCGCCGATGAACCTGCTGCCGGGCGAGGCCGCCACCCTGGGTGTCCAGCTCCCGGGCAACGTCCAGGTGGCCGTGCCGCTGCCGTCGAACGGCTCGCGCAGCGTGACCCTGGGCGTGCGCGCCAGCGCCCTGCGCGTGCAGCGCCGCGAGGGCGACGTGGCCCTGCCCGGCACGGTGGAACTGGCCGAGATCTCGGGCAGCGACACCTTCGTGCACGTGGACACGCCCGTGGGCGAGGTGGTGGCCCAGCTCACCGGCGTGCACTACTTCGACCTGGGCGCGCCGATCACGCTCTACCTGCACCCTTCACAGGTCTATGTCTTCAACGAGGCCGGCGTGCTGCTCGTGGCGCCCGAACGCCTGACCCGGAGGGATGCCTGATGGCCCGCATCGATCTCGACCTGGCCCACGCCTACAAGCCCCACCCGACGCAGGACAGCGACTACGCCCTGCTGCCGCTGAAGATGAGCTTCCGCGACGGCGGCGCCTATGCCTTGCTGGGCCCTTCGGGCTGCGGCAAGACGACCATGCTCAACATCATCTCGGGACTGGTCACGCCCTCGCAGGGCACGGTGACCTTCGACGGACGGGATGTCACCCGCCTGAGCCCGCAGGAGCGCAACATCGCCCAGGTGTTCCAGTTCCCGGTCATCTACGACACCATGACCGTGGCCGAGAACCTGGCCTTCCCGCTGCGCAACCGCAAGGTGCCGGCCGAGCGCATCAAGCAGCGCGTGGGCGCCATCGCCGAGATGCTGGAGATGAGCGGCCAGCTCAACCAGCGCGCGGCCGGCCTGAGTGCGGACGCCAAGCAGAAGATCTCGCTGGGCCGCGGCCTGGTGCGCGAAGACGTGTCGGCCGTGCTCTTCGACGAGCCGCTCACGGTGATCGACCCGCACCTGAAGTGGCAGCTGCGACGCAAGCTCAAGCAGATCCACCACGAGCTCAAGCTCACGCTGATCTACGTCACCCACGACCAGGTCGAGGCGCTCACCTTCGCCGACGAGGTGGTGGTGATGACGCGCGGCCGCGCGGTGCAGGTGGGCACGGCCGACCAGCTCTTCGAGCGCCCGCAGCACACCTTCGTGGGCCATTTCATCGGCTCGCCGGGCATGAACTTCCTGGACGCGAAGGTGGCCGACGGCCAGCTGCACATCGGTGCCTGCGCGGTGCCGCTGCCGCCCGACCAGGCCGAGACGCTGCGCCAGGCGGGCGACTTCGTGCTGGGGGTGCGCCCCGAGTACGTGACGCCGGCCGGCGAAGGCGATCCGGGCGCCGTGCCGGTGCGTGTCGAGCAGGTGCAGGACATCGGCACCTACTGGATGCTCACCGCCCGCGTGGGCGACGCCGTGCTGCGCGCCCGCCTCAGCCCGGAAACCGCGGCCCCGTCGCCGGGCCAGACGATGTGGCTGTCCCTCGTGGGCCCCCACACCTGCTACTACAAGAACGAGGAGCTGCTGGCATGAACGACGAGCTCAAGCCGGTCAACCAGAAGGCCTGGCTGCTGGTGCTGCCGGTCTTCCTGTGTGTGGCGTTTTCGGCAGTGCTGCCGCTGATGACGGTGGTGAACTACTCGGTGCAGGACATCCTGGCGCCGGGCCGCACGGTCTTCGTGGGCACCGAATGGTTCGCCGAGGTGATGCGCGACCAGTCGCTGCACGCCGCGCTGTGGCGGCAGCTGCAGTTCTCGATGGCGGTGCTGGCGGTGGAGATCCCGCTGGGCATCCTGCTGGCCCTGTCGATGCCCTCGCAGGGCTGGAAGGCCTCGGCCGTGCTGGTGATCGTCGCGCTGTCGCTGCTCATCCCCTGGAACGTGGTGGGCACCATCTGGCAGATCTATGGCCGCAGCGACATCGGCCTGCTGGGCGCCACGCTCGTGAACCTCGGCTTCGACTACAACTACACCGGCAACGCCACCCACGCCTGGCTGACCGTGCTGGCGATGGATGTGTGGCACTGGACACCGCTGGTGGCGCTGCTGTGCTACGCCGGCCTGCGCAGCATCCCGGATGCCTATTACCAGGCCGCGCGCATCGACGGCGCCAGCAAGTTCGCGGTGTTCCGCTACATCCAGCTGCCCAAGCTGCGCGGCGTGCTGATGATCGCGGTGCTGCTGCGCTTCATGGACAGCTTCATGATCTACACCGAGCCCTTCGTGCTCACCGGCGGCGGCCCGGGCAATGCCACCACCTTCCTCAGCCAGTACCTCACCACCAAGGCCGTGGGTCAGTTCGACCTCGGCCCCGCGGCGGCCTTCTCGCTGATCTACTTCCTCATCATCCTGCTGCTGTGCTTCATCCTCTACAACTGGATGCAGCGCGTGGGCACCACGCCGAAGGAGGGCGGGCAATGAACCCGACCGGACGTTTCCAGAAGCGCACGCTCTTCCTGATCGCCTATCTGGTCTTCGCCATCCTGCCCATCTACTGGATGGTCAACATGAGCTTCAAGACCAACCAGGAGATCGTCTCGAGCTTCACCTTCTTCCCGCAGAACTTCACCTGGGACAACTACAAGACCATCTTCACCGATGTGTCGTGGTACTCGGGCTACATCAACTCGCTCACCTACGTGGCGATGAACACGGTGATCTCCATCACCGTGGCCCTGCCGGCGGCCTATGCCTTCTCGCGCTACCGCTTCATCGGTGACAAGCATGTGTTCTTCTGGCTCCTCACCAACCGCATGACGCCGCCGGCGGTCTTCCTGCTGCCCTTCTTCCAGCTCTACACCACGCTGGGCCTGATGGACACGCACATCGCGGTGGCGATGGCCCACCTCGTGTTCAACGTGCCCCTGGCGGTGTGGATCCTGGAAGGCTTCATGAGCGGCGTACCGCGCGAGATCGACGAGACCGCCTACATCGACGGCTACAGCTTTCCGCGCTTTTTCCTCACCATCTTCCTGCCGCTCATCAAGGCGGGTGTGGGCGTGG
>CAZKGD010000082.1:0-13608 GCA_964552215.1 uncultured Caldimonas sp. | reverse complement strand
ATGGACCTGATCTGGGGCTACACCGGCATCCTGTCGCTGGGCCACGGCCTTTTCTTTGCGCTGGGCGGCTATGTGATGGGCATGTACCTCATGCGCCAGATCGGCACCGATGGCCACTACAAGTCGGACTTGCCCGATTTCATGGTCTTCCTCGACTGGAAGGAACTGCCCTGGCACTGGTCGCTGAGTGATTCCTTTCTCGCGACGCTGTTCCTCATCGTGGCGGTGCCGGGCCTGCTGGCCTTCGTGTTCGGCTATTTCGCCTTCCGATCGCGCATCAAGGGGGTGTACTTCTCCATCATCACGCAGGCGATGACGTTTGCGGCCATGCTGCTCTTCTTCCGCAACGAGACCGGCTTTGGCGGGAACAACGGCTTCACCGACTTCAAGCGCATCCTCGACATCCCGATGGCGACATCCAGCATGCGGGTCACGCTGTTTGCGCTCACCGGCTTCACGCTGATCGGCTTCTTCCTGCTGGGGCGCTGGATCGTGAACAGCAAGTACGGCCGCGTGCTGCAGGCCGTGCGCGACGCCGAGTCGCGCGTGATGTTCACGGGCTACAACCCGCTGGGCTACAAGCTGTCGATCTGGACGCTGTCGGCCATGATGTGCGGCGTGGCCGGCGCCCTGTACGTGCCCCAGGTGGGCATCATCAACCCGAGCGAGATGTCGCCAGCGGCCAGCATCGAGATCGCCATCTGGACGGCCGTCGGGGGGCGTGCCACGCTGATCGGCCCCATCGTCGGCGCCTTCTTCGTGAACGGAGCCAAGAGCTGGTTCACCGTGGCCTTCCCGGAGTTCTGGCTCTACTTCCTCGGGGCCCTGTTCATCGCGGTGACGCTGTTCCTGCCCCAGGGCATCGTGGGCCTGCTGCGCGGGCGTCGCAAGAACTCCGAGGACCGCGCATGACCCCCGACCTGATGGAAGCCGGCGCCCGCGTCCGGGAAGAGCAGGTGCGGCGGTCGCGCGGCCCCATCGTGGGCTCGGGCGGGCGCGATGCCAGCTATGGCCGCGTGGTGCGGGAAGGCGAGGTGGACCTGACCCACGGCACCATCCTGTACCTGGACGACATCACCGTCAGCTTCGATGGCTTCCGCGCCCTCAACCAGCTCTCGCTGAACATTGCCGCGGGTGAGCTGCGCTGCATCATCGGCCCGAACGGTGCCGGGAAGACCACGATGATGGACGTCATCACGGGCAAGACGCGCCCGGATGCCGGTCGGGCCTTCTTCGGTTCCACCATCGACCTGCTGCGCCTGCGCGAAAGCGAGATCGCCACCATCGGCATTGGCCGCAAGTTCCAGAAGCCCACGGTCTACGAGCACCTGAGCGTCTTCGAGAACCTGGAACTCGCCCTGCGCGCCGACCGCGGCGTGCGGGCCTCGATGCTCTTCCGCCTGTCGGGTGAGCAGATCGACCGCATCGCCGAGATCCTGACGCTCATCCACCTGCGTGACCAGGCCCAGCGCACGGCGGGGCTGCTCTCGCACGGCCAGAAGCAATGGCTGGAGATTGGCATGCTGCTGATGCAGGATCCCAAGCTGCTGCTGCTCGACGAGCCCGTGGCCGGCATGACCGACGAGGAGACCGAGCGTACCGCTGAGCTCTTCCTGTCGCTGGAGGGAAGTCACTCACTGGTGGTGGTCGAGCACGACATGAAATTCATCCACGACCTCACGCGCGACAACCCGGCCAAGAAGGTGACGGTGCTGCACGAAGGCCGCGTGCTGGCCGAAGGGTCGCTGGCGCAGGTCCAGGCCAACGACCAGGTCGTTGAAGTCTATCTGGGGCGCTAGCATGCTGAAGGTCGAAGGCATCCACCAGTACTACGGCGGCTCCCACATCCTGCGCAACGTCGGCTTCGAGGCACGAGCGGGCGAGGTGACCGTCATCCTGGGCCGCAACGGCGTGGGCAAGACCACGCTCCTGAAGAGCCTGATGGGCGTGGTGCCGGTCAAGGCGGGAACGATCGCGCTGGACGGCCAGACCATCACGCGCGACACCCCCTATGAGCGGGTGCGCAAGGGCGTGGGCTATGTGCCCCAGGGCCGCGAGATCTTCGGTCGCCTCACGGTGGAGGAGAACCTGCGCATGGGCCTGGCCTACAAGAGTGCGCGTACGCCCATTCCGCCGCAGCTCTTCGAGCTGTTTCCGGTGCTCAGGCAGATGCTGCACCGTCGCGGCGGCGATCTCTCGGGCGGGCAGCAGCAGCAACTCGCCATTGCGCGTGCGCTGGCAGCGGGCCCCAAGCTGCTGATCCTGGACGAACCCACCGAAGGCATCCAGCCGTCCATCATCAAGGACATCGGCCGTGTCATCCGCAAGCTGGCCGACACCGGCATGGACGGCCACCCGCCCATGGCCATCGTGCTGGTCGAGCAGTACTACGACTTCGCTGCCGAACTGGCGGACCAGTACCTCGTGATGGAGCGCGGCGAGGTGGTGATGCGAGGGCGTGGTACCAGCATGGAGGTCGACGGCGTGCGTCAGCGCCTGTCGATCTGACGTGCAGGCATCGGCCGTCCGTGAAACGAATGATACAGTTTCTGAAAAGTGATACGATTGTGCCGTCGCGTTGAAACGGCACAGCGGTGACTCCCCAAAATATCGAGCAACGGATTGAACGCTTGCGAGCCCAACTCAGCCCGGAGTTGCTGAGGGCGGCCCGGTGGGTGGTGGCGCATCCTGCCGTGATCGCGCTGGAGTCGATGCGCAGCTGCGCGCGCGCCGCCGGGGTCACGCCTGCCACCATGACCCGGTTGGCGCGACAACTGGGCCTCCCGGGGTACGAGGCCTTGCGCGACCCCTACCGGAGGGCCCTGGCCGGGCGTGGCACCGCGGGTGACGAAGCAGCCTATGCCGAACGCGCCCGTGTCCAGCAGTCTTCGCTCAAGGGCGGTGTGCTGTTGGGCGCGCTGCATGATGCCCAGGTCTCGAATCTGCGGGCTGGCGCGGCATCGAATCCTCCTGAAGAGATCATGGCATCGGCCGCCTTGATGCTCCAGAGTCGCCACGTGGCGTTCCTCGGCTTGCGAGCGAGCCATGGCATTGCCCACCATCTGCACTACACCTTCGGCCTGCTCAGCCACACGGGCCGGCTGCTGCATGATCTGGCCGGAGCGCTGCCCGATCAGCTCGAGGTCCTGGGCCCCGAGGATGTGCTGGTCGCCGTCAGCCAGGCCCCCTACACGCGCCAGACTGTCGAGGCGGTCCAGTTCGCGGTGCAAACGGGCGTTCCCGTGCTGGCCCTCACGGACAGCCGGCTGTCTCCCATTGCCCAGGGCGCACGCCACGTGCTGCTCTTTGCTGCGGCCTCGCCGGCGTTCTTTCAATCGCAGACCGGTGCGCAAGCGCTGGCCGAGACCCTCATCGCCGCCGTCGTGGCGGCGGGTGACGCGGCGCTCATCGATCGGCTGGCCGCCCGCCAGGACCGCTTGCGGGCCAGCAAGGCCTACTGGGAACGGCCGGGACGCCTGACATCTCCACGAAAGACCTGAATGAACCCGAGCACCACCCACGTCTTCCATCGCCATCTTCATGCCGAGCTGCCCGTCGCAGCGGCTGCCCAGGGGGTCACGATCACCGACAGCCAGGGTCGGCACTACATCGATGCCTCGGGCGGAGCTGCCGTCTCCTGCCTGGGGCATGGCCATCCGGACGTGCTGGCTGCCATGCACGCCCAGATCGACCGCCTGGCCTACGCCCACACCAGCTTCTTCACAACCGAGGTGGCCGAGGCCCTGGCCGACGATCTCATCGCCCATGCGCCGGCCGGCATGAGCCATGCCTATTTCGTCTCGGGCGGCTCCGAAGCGGTCGAGGCTGCATTGAAGATGGCGCGCCAGTACTTCGTCGAAACCGGCCAGCCCCAGCGGCGGCACTTCATCGCGCGGCGCCAGAGCTACCACGGAAACACCCTGGGCGCATTGGCGGTTGGAGGCAACCAGTGGCGGCGCGCCCAGTTCGCGCCGCTGCTGATGGACGTGACCCACGTGTCGCCTTGCTACGCCTACCGCGACCGGCAACCCGCCGAGACGCCTGAGCAATACGGCCAGCGACTGGTGAATGAGCTGGCCGAGGTCATCGACCGGCTGGGCGGCGAGAACGTGATCGCCTTCGTGGCCGAGACGGTGGTGGGGGCCACGGCGGGCGCACTGACGCCGGTGCCGGGCTACCTGAAGGGCGTGCGCGAGCTCTGCAACCGTCATGGCATCCTGCTGATCCTCGATGAAGTGATGTGCGGCATGGGCCGAACCGGCACCTTGCATGCCTGCGAGCAGGAGGACGTGGTACCCGACCTGCTGACCGTGGCGAAGGGCCTGGGAGGAGGCTACCAGCCCATCGGTGCGGTGCTGGCGCAAAAACGCCTGGTCGAGACCTTCGCGAAGGGCAGCGGACTCTTCCAGCACGGCCACACCTACATCGGGCATGCGGTGGCCTGCGCAGCGGCGCTGGCGGTGCAGCAGGTGATCCGCCGAGACGGATTGCTGGCCGCCTGCCGCCGCCAGGGCGAGGGCCTGGCGCAGCGCCTGCAGCAGCGTCTGGGCGAGCATCCGCACGTGGGCGACCTGCGCGGGCGCGGCCTTTTCCGAGCGATCGAGCTGGTCCGGGACCGGGAGACCCAGGCGCCGTTCGATCCTTCGCTCAAGCTGCATGCCCGTATCAAGCGCGAAGCGATGGCTCGTGGCCTGATGATCTACCCCATGGGCGGCACGATCGACGGACAACGGGGCGATCATGTGCTGCTCGCCCCCCCGTTCATTGTGAGCGACGCCGAGCTGGACGCCATTGTCGAGCGGCTTGCCCTGTCCATCGATGCCGCGCTGGCATCAACGCATGCATGACGCGCAAGGCCATCTGGGGATTTCCGGGGGTGTTGTTGCCTCCGGCAGGTGCTACGGTAGGGTCCGAGCCGGGCACGACGGGAAAGCCCCGTAGGCGTTACCTGATATCGCACATGTGCAAGAGCTTGCGGTAAGCCGCCGCCCTTTCGTTTTCCCCCCAACTCCACAGGAGGTCGAAGTGAGTTCACTGTTCCAAGTCAAGCCCTTGCGCAAGCTGCTGGCGGCTGCGGCCCTGGTGTCCTTGTCCCTGCCCTTTGGCTCGGCCGTGGCCCAGCCCAAGTTCATGACGATCGGCACCGGCGGGGTCACTGGCGTGTACTACGCTGCGGGTGGCGCCATCTGCCGGCTGGTCAACAAGGACCGCGCACGCCATGGCATCCGCTGCTCTGTGGAGTCCACCGGCGGTTCGGTGGTGAACATCAACACCATCCGTGCCGGCGAACTCGACTTCGGCGTGGCCCAGTCCGACTGGCAGTTCCATGCCGCCAAGGGCAGCAAGGTGTTCGAGAAGGACGGCGCCTTCGCTGACCTGCGCTCGGTGTTCTCGCTCCATCCTGAGCCCTTCACCGTGGTCGCGCGCAAGGAGATCAACGCGACCAAGTTCGAAGACCTGAAGGGCAAGCGCTTCAACATCGGCAACCCCGGTTCCGGCACGCGCGCGTCGATGGAAGAACTGCTGGGCGCCCTGGGCTGGAAGACCGGCGACTTCTCGCTGGCGGCCGAGCTGCGAGCCGACGAGCACGGACCCGCGCTGTGCGACAACAAGATCGACGGTTTCTTCTACGGCGTGGGCCACCCCTCGGCCAACATCCAGGATCCGACGACCACCTGCGGCGCCAAGCTCGTGCCCCTGACCGGCCCGGCCGTGGACAAGCTCGTCGCCCAGTACCCCTTCTACGCGAAGGTCGAGATTCCCGGCGGCCTGTATGCCGGCAACCCCAACCCCACGCCCACCTATGGCGTGCTGGCGACCTTCGTGACCTCGGCCAAGGTGCCCGAGGCCACGGTGTACGAGCTGGTGAAGGCGGTGTTCGAGAACTTCGACGAGTTCAAGAAGCTGCACCCGGCCCTGGCCAACCTCGACCAGAAGCGCATGATCAAGGACGGCCTGTCCGCTCCCCTGCACCCGGGTGCCGCCAAGTACTACAAGGAAAAAGGCTGGATGTAATCCGCCTGTCGCGTGGATGTAGCATCCGCATCGAGGGCCCCGAGACCCGGGGCCCTTTTTCTATGAAGGTGGAAGCCTCATGTTCGGAAAGAAGAAGGATCAGGCCACGAGCGTCGATGTGCAGCAGCTCGTGAGCGACACCGACACCGGTGGCCGCAACCCCGGCCCCTGGATGAAGAAGATGCTGCTCGTGGTGGCCGTGGCCTGGTCGCTGTTCCAGTTGTGGATCGCCTCGCCGCTGCCCTTCACCTTCGGCGTGTTCGTGCTCAACGACACCGAGTCCCGGGCCATCCACCTGGCGTTCGCGGTCTTCCTGGCCTTCATGGCCTACCCGGCCTTCAAGCGCTCCCCCCGGGCCTATGTCCCGGTGACGGACTGGATCTTTGCGCTGGTCGGGGCCTTTTGTGCGGCCTACCTCTTCCTCTTCTACCGGGAACTCGCCCAGCGTCCGGGCCAGCCCACCTCGATGGATGTCTACACGGCCGCCATCGGCGTCATCCTCCTGCTCGAGGCCACGCGGCGGGTGCTGGGGCTGCCCATGGTGATCGTGGCGGTGGTCTTCCTCGCCTACACCTTCGGCGGGCCGTACATGCCCGACATGATCGCCCACCGCGGTGCCTCGCTGAACCGCGCGGCCTCGCACTACTGGCTCACCACTGAGGGGGTCTTCGGCATAGCGCTGGGTGTGTCCAGCGGCTTCATCTTCCTCTTCGTGCTCTTCGGCTCCCTGCTGGACAAGGCGGGGGCGGGCAACTACTTCATCAAGTCGGCCTTTGCGCTGCTGGGCCACATGCGCGGCGGCCCGGCCAAGGCGGCGGTGGTGTCCTCGGCCGCCACCGGCATCATCTCGGGCTCGTCGATTGCCAACGTGGTGACCACCGGCACCTTCACGATTCCGCTGATGAAACGCGTGGGCTACCGGCCCGACCAGGCCGGCGCGGTGGAGGTCTCCAGTTCGGTCAACGGCCAGATCATGCCGCCGGTCATGGGGGCCGCGGCCTTCCTGATGGTGGAGTACGTCGGCATTCCCTACACCCAGGTGATCAAGCATGCCTTCCTGCCGGCGCTGATCTCCTACATCGCGTTGTTCTACATCGTTCACCTGGAAGCCCTGAAGGGCGGGATGACCGGACTGCCTCGGCGCGGTGCTGGCACGGCCGCGCAGCGCCTGGTCTCCTTCGGCATGACCGTGACCGGCTTCATCGTGCTGGCAGGCCTTGTCTACTGGGGCATCGGCTGGATGAAGAGCGCCTTCGGCGACGCAGCCATCTGGGTCATCGGAGTGGGCGTGCTCGCCGCGTATCTCGGCTTGCTGTGGTTCGGTGCCCGTCAGCCAGAACTGGAGCTGGACGATCCCAACGCCCCGGTTTTCGAACTGCCCGAGACGGGCCCCACGCTGAAGTCCGGCCTGCACTACCTGCTGTCGGTGGTCGTGCTGATCTGGTGCCTGATGGTGGAACAGATGTCGCCGGGTCTCTCAGCATTCTGGGCGACCATGTTCATGGTCTTCATCCTGCTCACGCAGCGCCCCATCCAGGCCGCGTTCCGTGGCCGGGGTGATCTGCTTGGCGCAGCCCGGCAGGGCGTGGTCGACCTGATCGATGGTCTGGCCACCGGCGCGCGCAACATGATCGGCATTGGTGTGGCCACGGCAGCGGCTGGCCTGATCGTGGGCACGGTGTCGCTCACCGGCGTGGGCCTGGTCATGACCGAGCTGGTCGAGGCGATCTCGGGCGGCAACCTCATGGTCATGCTGGTGCTGGTGGCCCTGATCAGTCTCATCCTGGGCATGGGCTTGCCCACCACGGCCAACTACATCGTGGTGTCCACCCTGATGGCGCCGGTGATCGTCGAGCTGGGGGCGCAGAGCGGCCTGATCGTGCCGCTCATTGCCGTGCACCTGTTCGTCTTCTATTTCGGACTGATGGCGGATGTGACCCCGCCGGTGGGCCTGGCCTCGTTCGCCGCAGCTGCCGTGGCCCGCACCGATCCGATCAAGACGGGCGTGACGGCCTTCTGGTACAGCATGCGAACGGCCATCTTGCCTTTCCTCTTCATCTTCAACACGCAGCTGCTGCTGATCGGCATCACCAGCACCTGGCACCTGGTGCTGACTTTCGTGAGCGCAACCGTGGCGATGCTCGTGTTCGCCGCGGCCACCCAGGGCTGGTTCCTGGTGCGCAGCCGCTGGTACGAAACCCTTGCCCTGCTGCTGGTGACCTTCACGCTCTTCCGGCCCGGTTTCTGGTGGGACATGATCCATCCGCCCTACGAGGAGGCCCCGGCTGCGGAGTTGCTGACATTTGCCGAGACCGCACCTCGCAACGCGAACAAGCGCATCTGGATCGAGGGACAGACGCTGGAGGGACGTGACGTGCGCAAGGGCGTGCTGCTGCCCCTGGGTGAACCTGGCCCGGCGCGCGAACGCCTCGCCCAGGCCGGCCTGCGTGTGGTGCCCATGGGCGACGAGCTGCAGATCATCGCGGTGCAGTTCGGCAGCCAGGCGGCCCGCCTGGGGGTGGAGCAGGGCTGGCGCATCACCGGCATCGAGATGCCGGCGGATCGGCCGGTCAAGGAGTGGATGTTCGTGCCGGCCTTCGCCCTGCTGGCGCTGGTCGTGTGGCTGCAGCGTCGCCGTGCGCGGCAGGAGCCTCCACCAGCTCCCCGGGGTGCGACGGCCGCCGCCTGATCAGGTCTTCCACACGCGAGGCGGGCAGGCTGCCAAGCCCCAGCCCGCCTCCCGCCAGCGGGCCCAGACGGTTGCGAGCAGCGCCTGGGCCGGCTCGGTGCGCCCGGCCAGGGCGCGCATCACCACGAGGCGCCCGTCGGGCGAGGTGACGCCTGCATGGGCGCGCAGCGCGGAGGCTTCGATGCACTGACGCGCAGCCTCGATCAGACCGTCGCGCCTTGCGGCGTCGAGCGTCGTGCCGCTGGACCACCACAGCGTGGCCAGTACGCGGTGTCCATCCCAGCCCAGCGGGCTGTCGAGCAGCCTGGGGGTGTGCGGGTCATTGGCGTCGAGCACGCCGCGTTCCAGCCACAGCCCCGGCAGTTCGATCTGCTGCTCGAAGCGCCCCTGCTCGAAGGGTTCGTTCGCCGCGGGCAGCCCCAGGGCCAGCAAGTCCCAGCCGATCATTTCGGCTCCTGGCGCCAGATCGAAACACAAGTGGTTGAGCGAGCGGGTGGCGCTGTAGGCGATGGTCTCCAGCGGCAGCCATTCCAGTCGCGCGTTGGCGGCCACCCGAGCCACGAGGTGCTGCTCGGCCGTCTCGCCTGCGCTGCGGTAGAAGCGCGTCGCGCCCGGCGTGGTGATCAACGCATGCGCCTGCGGCGCCACGTCCACTGCAATGTCCAGCCGGTCGCCCCCCACGATACCCCCTGGTGGATGAACGAGCACGCTGTGGCAGACACCCGGTCCTTCCGGATACAGGCTGGCCAGCACCCGCAGCGGGCCGTCGTGCCGGTCGTGCACGATGGTGCGGGGCGCCTCGTGGCGGTAGTTCAGGGTCAGATGACCATGCCAGCCCATGCCTCAGACACTCTGCGAGCCGCGGTGCGCCCAGCCGGTGGTGCGCTTTTCGATCCACGAGAAGAACTCGTACATCACCATGGCCATGATGCCCACCGCCACGAGGCCTGCGAAGGCCAGGCCCATCTGCATGGCCGAGCCGGCAGACACCAGCAGGTAGCCGATGCCCTCGTTGGAGGCCTGCATCTCCGACACCGTGGTGCCCACGAAGGCGAGCGTGATGGCCACCTTCAGCGAGGCGAAGAAATAGGGCATCGAGCGCGGCAGGCCCACCTTGATGAGCACGTCCCAGCGCCTGGCGCCCAGCACACGCAACACGTCTTCCAGCTCGGGTTCCAGCGTGGCCAGGCCGGTGGCGATGTTCACCGTGATCGGGAAGAAGGAGATCAGGAAGGCCGTCAGGATGGCCGGGCCGATGCCGATGCCGAACCACACCACCAGGATGGGCACGAAGGCCGCCTTGGGGAGGGCGTTGAAGGCGGTCATGAGCGGATACATTGCTGCATAGGCCAGCCGCGAACTGCCCACGATGAAGCCGAGCAGCACGCCCACGGCAATCGCGATCCCGAAGCCAGCGAGCGTCACCCAGAAGGTGCGCCAGGAATGCTGGAGGATGACGCTGCGGTACTCCACCATCTGTTCCCAGATGCGCAGGGGGCTCGGAAAGATGAACTCCGAGATGGCAAGTCCCGTGCACAGGGCCTGCCACAGCACGAGGATGGCCACCAGCAGCAGCCAGGGGGAGAGTCGTTCGAGTTGCTTGCTCTTGTTCATGGGGCAGGGCTCAGCTGCGGCGGATGGCGCCGATGTGGGCACGCAGTTCGTGGACGATGTCGGAGAAGGCCGGCGTGTAGGTGATCTCCAGGTCGCGCGGGCGGGGCAGGTCGATCTCGCGCTTGGCCAGGATGCGGCCCGGGCTCTTGCTCATCACGTAGACGGTGTCGGCCAGGTAGACCGCCTCGCGCAGGTCATGCGTGACGAGGATGACGTTGAAGCGTTGCTGCGTCCACAGGTCGCGCAGGGTGTTCCACAGTTCTTCGCGCGTGAAGGCATCGAGCGCGCCAAAGGGCTCGTCGAGCAGCAGCATGCGCGGCTCGTGGATGAGCGCGCGGCAGATCGAGGCGCGCTGCTGCATGCCGCCCGAGAGCTGCCAGGGGTACTTGTCTTCGTAGCCGCCCAGTCCCACGCTTTGCAGCAGGCGGCGTGCCTTGTCCTCGTATTCGCGGCGCCTGGCCTTGAAGTTCGAACGGTAGGGCTCGACGATCTCCAGCGGCAGCAGCACGTTGTCCACCGTGGTGCGCCAGGGCAGCAGGGAGGGCGCCTGGAAGGCCATGCCAGTGATTTTCAGCGGGCCGGTGACAGCCTCGCCGCCGATCAGGATGCTGCCCTTGGAGGGGCGCTTCAGGCCCGTGGCCAGCTTCATGAAGGTGGATTTTCCGCAGCCCGATGGGCCGACGATGGCGATGAACTCGCCTTCGCGCACCTGCAGCGTGATGTCCTCGACGGCAAACTGGTTCTGGGCGAGCAACTCGTCGTTGTAGGCGAGCCAGACATTCTTGAAATCGACAAAGGCATCCATGCGCGGGACCCCGCCGGCGTGCGGAAGGGTGGTCGAGGGGGGACAGGAAGACAAAGGCCGGGGCCACGCAGCCTGCGCGACCCCGGTGCGGGTGTCACTTCTTGGGCGGGAAGATGGCCCGCTCGGCGGCGGTGGGCAGGAAGCTGCCGTTCCAGATCACGTCGGGATTGACCCGCGTCTTGGTGTTGAAGGCATCGCCCACCTGGCTGGCCATGAGCGCCAGGCGCGGCTTGCTCACGTCGCCGAAGCCCTCGGCACGTGCATCGTCGGTGACGATGGACGAGGCGATGGCCAGGCGAAGGCGGCGCTCTTCCAGTGCCGTGTTGATGATGCCGTCACGCTCCTTGACCACGTCGATGGCGGCCTTGGGATTGGCCAGTACTTCCCTGGCGCCCTTGGTGAAGGCCCGAAGGAAGGCTTTGACCGCCTCGGGGTTCTTCTTGAGAAACTCCTCCGAAGCAATGACGGCATTGCCGTAGAGCTTCACGCCGTACTGGGGGTAGGGCATCACCGCCACGTCCTCGGCCTTCACGCCACGCGCCTCCAGGTTGAGCAGCGAGGTGAAGTAGAAGCCGGTGATGGCGTCCACGTCGCCGCGGGCCAGCATGGTCTCGCGCAGCGGCGGATCCATGCTGATCCAGTTCACTTCGCCCACCTGGTTGGCCTTCTGAAAGATGGGGAAGGCGCGGCGACCGGCATCGAACACCGGGGCTCCGAGCTTCTTGCCGGTGAGGTCCGCCGGGGTCTTGATGCCGGTCTTCTTCAGCGAGAACACGGCAGCCGGGGTGTTGTTGTAGACCATCATGACGGCCACCGGCTTGTTGGGGGCCGTGGGGTTGTTGGCGTGGAACTCCATCAGCGCGGCGATGTCGGCGAAGCCCATGTCATAAGTGCCGGAGGCTACACGGTTCACGGCATTTCCCGAACCGTTGCCGGCGTCGATCGTGACATTGAGCTTTTCAGCCTTGAAGTGGCCCTTGGCGACGGGCCACAGGAAGAAGGCCGAGGGGCCCTCGAAGCGCCAGTCGAGCTGGAACTTGATGTTGGTGTCCTGGGCCTGGGCCGAGGGGGCGGACAGGGCCAGCATCAGCGCAGCGACGGCGCCGAGGAAGTGTCGCTTGGCCGGGGAGTGCGGGCGAGAAGTCATGGGTGGGGTCTCCGGAAAAGGGTGGAACGACTGGAGCAAGATTCGTGCACAGCTTAAGGATCGACGTCGATCATCGCATCGGGGCATTCATGGGTTCCGCGCTCCGGGTCGCAGGGCGGCCGCGAGGTCATCGACGCGTGGGCGAAGACGCAGGTTGTGCTCGACACTGTCCAGGTGGTCGAGCATCAGCCGGGTGGCGGCCCGGGCATCTGCACGCTCCAGGGCGTCGACGATGGCCACGTGTTCGGCCTGGGATTGTTCGGCCGACAGGGAGGACTGGTACATCAGCGAGATCAGCGAGCTGCGCGAGACGAGGTCGTGCAGCATTTCGGCCAGAACTTCGTTGCCCAGCATGCGAGCCAGCACCACGTGAAAATCGGCCAGCAGGTGAGTGCGGCCAGGCACGTCGGTGCGCTGCACGGCAGCAAGTTCGGCCTGGAGATGTTCGCGCAGCTCGGCCACCTGCGCAGGGGTGATGGTGGCCGCCAGCCGCTGGATCATCGCCGATTCGAGCATCTGGCGCACCTCGAAGACCTGGCGGGCCTCCTCGACACTCGGCTGGGCCACGAAGGCGCCGCGCGCCGGCTCCAGGGTGACGAGCTTGTCGCGGCTGAGCTGGTTCAGGGCCTGGCGCACCAGGGTGCGCGAGACCTGGAAGATGTCGGCGATCTTCTGTTCGGCCAGCTTCGTGCCCGGCATGAGGCGACGCTCGACGATCGCGGCCGTGATGGCGGCCACGATGCGTTCCGTGGCGTTGGCGGGCGCAGCCGCGGCGCGGTCAGGCCGGCGACCGCCTCGTCCTGGCGAGGCGAGGTCCAGTGCAGCATCTCCCGCCGGGGCGGTCCGGGACGCGGGCCGCTGGCGGGTGGGACGTGGGGCGAGGGCGGTACGAGACATGGCGGATCCGTGGCGTGCACGCTACTGTATACACCTTTGGGAACGCGTCTATCCGCACCGACCCGCAAGGGCTTGCGAGACCCGCCGGACCGACCGCACGAGCGCCTGCCGGCGCTCAGCGTCGCATCAGCGTGGATTTTCCGAACAAGCTGGCGATCAGGTCCACCGCCACCTCGGCCGTCTGGTTGCGCACGTCCAGTGCGGGGTTGAGCTCCACCACGTCGAGCGAGCCCAGGCGGCCGGTGTCCGCGATCATCTCCATGCACAGCTGGGCCTCGCGGTAGGTGGGGCCGCCGCGTACCGTGGTGCCCACGCCGGGAGCGATCTCTGCATCGAGGAAGTCCACATCGAAACTGACATGCAGATGGGTCTGCGCATCGAGCAGCGCCAGGGCCATCTCCATGGTGTGGCGCATGCCCATCTCGTCGATGTAGCGCATGT
>CAZKGD010000081.1:0-13923 GCA_964552215.1 uncultured Caldimonas sp. | reverse complement strand
TTGAGGGGCGGTTGGGGAAGGGGGTGCAAGATCTCAGCCCTTGATGCCCCCGGCTGTCAGGCCGGAGACCATCCACTTCTGGGCGAGGATGAAGACGACGGTGATCGGCAGGCCCGACAGGATGGCGGCTGCGGCAAAGTCGCCCCAGAGGTAGCGTTGCTCGTAGAGGAAGAGCTTGGAGCCGACCGCCAGGGTGAGCTGATCCTGCCCCTGCAGCAGCACCGAGGCGACCGGGTACTCGATGATGGCGTGAATGAAAGCCAGCAGGAAGACGACCAGCAGGATGGGAACGGCCATCGGCAGCAGCACGAGGCGGAAGGCTTGCCAGGGCGAGGCGCCATCGACCTTGGCCGCTTCCTCGATCTCGCCGGGAATGGTGTCGAAGTAGCCCTTGATGGTCCAGGTGAAGAGCCCGATGCCTCCCGCGTAGGCCAGCAACAGCGCTGCGTGGCTGTTGATCCCGAAGAAGGGGAAGACGTTGCCGATGCGGTCGAAGATGGCATAGATGGCCACCAGGGCCAGCACGGCCGGGAACATCTGGATCAGCAGCAGGGCCGACAGGGCCTGCGACTTGCCGCGGAACTTCATGCGCGAGAACGCATACGCCGAGGTGGTGGACAGCAGCAGCGTGATGATCCCCGACAGCGTGGCCACTTTCACCGAGTTCCAGAGCCAGCGCAGCACGGGGAAGGGCGGCTCGACCATCCGCCCGTCCGGACCCTCGTAAGGAATGCCCAAGGCGAGCTTCCAGTGTTCGAGACTGATCTGGTCAGGGATGAGGCTGCCGGCGGCAAAGTTGCCGGGGCGCAGCGAGATCGACAGGATCATCAGGAACGGGAAGATGATCACCGCGATCAGGCAGATCAGGAAGGCATGGGCCGCCAGCACGCGCCAGCGATGGGACTTGTCGAGAACGATGGCCATGGTGTGTGCTCCTGGGCCTCAGCGGGCTTCGTCCTTGGTGATGCGCGTCGCGCGCAGGTTGATCCATGAGAGCAGCGCCACCATCGCGAAGATGACGGTGGAGATGGCGGCCGCCAAGCCGAAGTTCTGGCCTGAGTCCTCGAAGGCAATCCGGTAGGTATAGGACACCAGGATGTCCGTGGTGCCTGCCGGAATCTGGGTGTCCAGGAAATCAGGGCGCCCGCCGGTGAGGAGGTTGATCAGGACGAAGTTGTTGAAGTTGAAGGCGAAGGACGCGATCATCAGCGGCGCCAGCGGCTTGATGACCAGCGGCAGTGTGATGCGGAAGAAGTTCGTCAGCGGTCCGGCACCGGCCACGGCGGAGGCCTCGTAGAGGTCGGACGGGATGGCCTTGAGCAGGCCCATGCACAGCACCATCATGTAGGGGTAACCCAGCCAGGTGTTCACGATGAGCAGCATGGTCTTGGCCAGGAAGGGGTCAGAGAACCAGGCTGGCTTGATGCCGAAGAGCCCGTGCAGGATCAGGTTGATCTCGCCGAAGTTGTTGTTGAACAGGCCCTTGAACACGAGAATCGAGATGAACCCGGGCACCGCGTAGGGCAGGAAGAGCAGCGTCTGGTAGACGCCACGGAAGCGCAGGGCCTCCCAGCTGAGGAGCACGGCCAGGATCATGCCGACCGACGTGGCAAAGAGCACTGTCAGCGCCGCGAACACCACGGTCCAGATGAAGATGCGCACGAAGGGTTCGCGGAAGGCTTCATCGGTGAAGATGCGCTTGAAGTGCGCCGCGCCGATCCCCACCTGGAAGCCCGGAGCGACGTTCTCACCCGCCTCGTTCTGATAGAACCCCACCTCGAAGTTGGGGCGCAGCACCGAGCCGTCCTGCCGGTTGCTCAGGCTCCCGTCGGGGTTGAGCGCATAGAGTTTCTGGACGGGCGCGAACTGGCGCAGGCCGCTCATGCGCACCAGACCCCCATCGGGCATGGTCACCGTGAGGGCGCGCAGGCGAGGCTGCAGGCGGATGAGTTCCCGCAGTTCCACCGGGGCCAGACCGTCGGGGTCCTGACGCGCAGGCTGGGTGACCACCGGCTCGGGCGTCGGATCCTCCAGGTCGAGTTCCGGGCTGAGGAAGAGCTCGCCCGTCTCGGCGTCCTCGAAGCGGCCCACGTAGATGCTACCGTCGCTCAGCAAGGCGAAGCCATAGCTGCGGCCCTCGGCCTGGTAGGTCTCATCGAGGAAGTAGCTGGTCGCGCGCTCAAACGTGAGCAGGTTGCGCGAGCTGTAGTTGGTGAAGCCGATGGCCACCGTGTACAGCATCGGAAAGACCACGAAGATCACCACGGCGGCGATGCCGGGGAACAGATAGCGATAGGCGTAGAGCCGTTGGGAGGAGTAGACCCAGGCCGCCAGGGCGGTGACCGTGAGCACGGTACCGGCCAGCAGGGTTTCGCCGGCCGCGTGGATGAGGGTGACGAGGTAGAGCGCCCCCAAGGCCAGGACGATGCCGATGGCCGGAGGAGCCCAACGCTGCAGGACGGAAGTCTGGGTCATACAAGCTTGTCAGGTGGGCCGGCACCACGCCGGCCCGCCGTGGAGCGGCCCTCGCGGGCCGCGGTTCAGGTCACTTTGCGCTGATGCGCTTGGCCGCTGCGTCCAGGGCCTCCTTGGGGGTCTGGCGGCCTTCGGTCATGTTCTGCAGGGCAGATGCCATGGACGACCAGAAGCGGCCCATCTCCGGGATGTTGGGCATGGGCGCGCCATCCTGGGCGCTGGCCATGGTGGCCTGGATGTTGGGGTCGCTCTTGAGCTGGTTGAAGAAAGCCTTCGACGCGGGTGTGCCCAGCGGCACGTCGTCATTGACGGCCTTCAGGCCAGCCACGCTGAGCATGTGGTTCTCGATGAACTCCACGGCGATGTCCCGATTGGGCGAGGACTTGTTCACCATCGCCCCCATCACGCCCACGAAGGGCGCCGCCTTCTTGCCGGCCACGGTGGGGATCTTGGCCACACCGAAGTTGATCTTGGACTTCTTCAGGTTGTCCCAGGCCCAGGGGCCGTTGATCATCATCGCGACCTTGCCCTGGTTCACCGCCGCCTCCATGTCCGCGTAGCCGGCACCCTTGGGCATCACACCGTCCTTGATCATCGTGGCGATCAGTTCGGCGCCCTTGAGCGCGCCGGCATTGTTCACGCCGGTGTCGTTCGGGTCATACGTGCCGTCGGCCTTCTGCTTGAAGGCATAGCCGCCGTTGGCTGCCAGCAGGGGCCAGGTGAAGTAGGTGTTGTTGTAGTCCCACAGGATCGCCTTCTTGCCCTGGGCGCTGAGCTTCTTGTCCAGTGCGATCACTTCCTCGAAGCTCTTGGGCGGGGTGGGCACCAGGTCCTTGTTGTAGATCAGGGACACAGCCTCGATGGAGATCGGGTAGCCCCAGGTGCGTCCGCCGACGTTGAAGGCCTTCCAGGCCAGCGGGTCGATGTCGTCGATGACCTTCTTGGACGGGGTCACGGGCTGCAGCAGGCCACCCTGGATCCATTCGCCCACGCGGTCATGTGCCCAGATCCAGATGTCCGGGCCCTTGCCAGCCGCCGCGGCCTGCTGGAACTTGCCCGGGGCATCTTCCGGATGCTCCACGGTCACCTTCACGCCGGTCTTCTTCGTGAACTCGTCGCCGACCTTCTGCAGGCCGTTGTAGCCCTTGTCGCCGTTGATCCAGATCAGCAGCTTGCCGGGCTCGACGGCATAGGCCGAGCCGGCGAAGCCGGCCGACAGGGTGACGGCAGCTGCTGCAGCCAGCAGCTTGATGCGTTGACGTTGAATGTTCATGGCTTGCTCCTTTGGTTTCGGCCTGTTCGGGCGCTTGGGTATGTCCAATGACACGGTTGGGGAAAGGGGGCCGCTCAGCGCGGGCGGGGCAGAGCCCGGCCGTCGGCATCGAACACATGACAACGTGAGGGCGGCAGGCCCAAATGGGCCGTGTCACCGATGACCAAGGGGTTGTCGGGAGACGCCCGAACCACCACAGGGGCCTGGGCGCCTGGCACGTCCACATAAAGGAAAGTGGCGTCGCCCAGGTGCTCTGCTGCGTGAACTGTGCCCCGCAGCTCATTGGCTGGCGACGCACTTTGGGCGTCGATGTGCTCCGGACGAACCCCAAGGGTGAGGGCAGCGCCTGCCGGCAGGCTGGTGGCGTCGACGGCCGCACGCAACTGGCGGCCATCGGCCAGCCGCAACAGGGCTTCGTTCGGTACGGCGGACTCCAGCGTCGTCGAGATGAAGTTCATCTTGGGCGAACCGATGAATCCAGCCACGAACAGGTTGGCCGGGTGGTGGTAGAGCTCCATCGGTGTGCCCACCTGCTCGATGCGGCCCGCATGGAACACCACGATGCGGTTCGCCAGGGTCATGGCCTCGACCTGGTCGTGGGTCACGTAGACCATCGTGGTCTTGAGCTCGCGGTGCAGCCGGGCGAGTTCCACGCGCATCTGCACACGCAGCGCGGCATCCAGGTTGGACAGCGGCTCGTCGAACAGAAAAACGCCGGGTTTGCGCACGATGGCGCGACCGATCGCGACACGCTGGCGTTGTCCCCCCGAGAGGGCCTTGGGCTTGCGCTCCAGGAGATGCTCGATCTGCAGGATCTGCGCGGCCCGCTGCACGGCGGCCGCCTGCTCGTCCTTCTTCATGCCGGCCAGACGCAGGCCGAAAGCCATGTTCTCGGCCACCGTCATGTGCGGGTAGAGCGCATAGCTCTGGAAGACCATCGCGATGCCCCGTTTGGCCGGCGGGACCTCGTTGACGAGCTGTCCGCCGATGTAAAGCTCGCCGCTGGTGATTTCCTCCAGGCCAGCGATGCAGCGCAGCATCGTGGACTTGCCGCAGCCCGAAGGGCCGACGAAGACGATGAACTCACCGTCGTGGATGTCGAGGTCGATGCCGTGCAGCGTCTCGATCTCGCCGTAGGACTTGCGCAGTGCCTTGAGTTGAAGATGGGCCATGGGTGGGTTGATTCGGTCAGGCTCGGAACATCACGCCATCTTGCCGAAATAGGCACCGTAGGCGGGCAGGGTGAAACGCTGACCCTCGCGCCGGGCTCCCTCGAAGCCATGCCCGTCGACGGCAATGGTCTGCGGGGCCTGCGGCAGCTCCAGGTTCACGGCGTCGTGGCCCAGGTTGAAGAGGGCGAGCAGGGTATCGCCGTGCGTGGCATCGGCAGGCGTGCGGATCAGGGCCAGCACGGGCTCCGGGGTGTCCAGGAAGCGGATGTCGCCATCGACGAGGCAGCGCTGGGTCCTGCGCCAGGCGATGAAGCGGCGCAACGCATTCAGCGGCGAAGCAGGGTCTGCCTCGTTCACGTCCACGGCCCTGGCCTGATGCTCGGGGGGCACGGGCAACCAGGGCTCGACGTCCCGGCCGGCGCTGAAGCCCCCCTGGGGCTGAGTGCTCGACCACGGCATGGGCGTGCGGCAGCCGTCGCGGCCCTTGAACTCGGGCCAGAAGGTGATGCCATACGGATCCTGCAGCTTCTCGAACGGAATGTCGGCTTCGGTCAGCGCAAGTTCATCCCCTTGCCACCAGCAGACGCTGCCGCGCAGGCTCATCAGCATCGCGCCGGCGACCTTGATGTAGTCGGGCGCGGCGTTCGGGCCACCCCAACGGGTCATCACGCGGGCCACATCGTGGTTGCCGAAGGACCAGCAGGCCCAGCCGTCCTTCATCTGGGCTTCGAGTTCTTCCACCTGTTGGCGGATGTAGGCGGCACTCTTCTCGGCGGTCAGCAGGTTGAAGCTGTAGGCCATGTGCAGCTTGTCGCCGTTGGCCGTGTAGGCCGCCATGGTCTTGAGGGAGTCGTCGTCGCCGATCTCGCCGACGCTGGCGGCACCGTATTCGTTCAGCAGCGCGCGGATGCGCTGGAGATAGGGCAGGTTCTCCGGCTGGGTCTTGTCGTACAGGTGACGCTGCATCCCATAGGGATTGGTTTCCATCACCGTCTTGGTGTCGCGGTTCGTGGCCGGCGGGTTGTCGCGCAGCTGGCGGTCGTGGAAATGGAAGATGCAGGCATCGAAACGGAAGCCATCCACCCCCCGCTCCAGCCAGAAGCGGATGTCGTCCAGCACCTGTTGCTGTACCTCGGGGTTGTGGAAGTTCAGATCCGGCTGGCTGGTCAGGAAATTGTGCAGATAGAACTGGCGCCGGCGCGAGTCCCACTGCCAGGCCGAGCCGCCAAACACGCTCAGCCAGTTGTTGGGCGGCGTGCCGTCCGGCTTCGGGTCAGCCCAGACATACCAGTCGGCTTTCGGGTTGTCGCGGCTTGAGCGGCTCTCGACGAACCAGGGGTGCTGGTCGGAGGTGTGAGAAAGCACCTGGTCGATCATCACCTTCAGGTTCAGCTCATGCGCACGGGCCACCAGGCGGTCGAAGTCGGCCAGGTTGCCGAACATCGGATCGACATCGCGGTAGTCGGCGATGTCGTAGCCGAAGTCCTTCATCGGCGAGCGAAAGAACGGTGAGATCCAGATGGCATCGACCCCAAGGCTGGCCACATAGGGCAGGCGCTCGATGATGCCCGGCAGATCGCCGATGCCGTCGCCGTTGCTGTCGGCGAAGCTGCGGGGGTAGATCTGGTAGATGATGCCGCCACGCCACCAGGGGGCGACTGAAGGTGCAAGGGAGCTCACGCGGAAATCCGTGGATGCGTTGATGAATCGGTGCAAGGCGATGGGCACGCAGCAGGGGCAGCCTGCCCATCGCCTTGCAGGCGGCGACCGCCGCCTGCTTGGTAGAGGCCGGTCATGAGGCAGCGCTGGGCTGCCTCATGCGCGGATCACCACCAGGTTTCGACTTGCACCCCGTAGGTCATGCCGCTCTTTTTGTCGGCAAACACGTTGTTGGAACTCGTGTTCACGTTGGAGCGAGCTGCTTCGTTCCAGGAGGCATAGGTGACAAAGCCACGCAGCACGGGGCGCGACCAGAAGCCACGCGACAGACTGAGCTGCGGTGCCACGGTGAACTTGTGCAGACGTTGTGTCGGGCGGGAGTCCGTGCCTTCCTTGCCTTGGTCGAAGCCGTACTCGACAGCCAGGCTGAAGTTGTCAGTGAAGTTGTACTGGGGGCGCACACCGAAGGAGAGCCAGTCTGCCTTGTAGCCGCTTGCTTGCTTCGTGTTGTCGATGATGAAGCTGGCCATGCCCGACCAGTTGGACCCACTGGGTGCGACATAGATCTGCTCAACCAGGCGGATCGTCTTGTTGCCCTTGTCTTCCTGGCCGCCGGCGTAGGCGGGAATCCAGTTCTTGCCCGAGCCGTTGCCCTTGCCGTACTGCAGCGCCACCTTGTTGAAGCCGCCAAGGATGCCGCCCTGGAAGTGCTGGAGGGTCAACAGGTAGCCCGTGGTGTCAGCTGCGCTTTCGTCAGTCGCAGTGGTGGGATCATCCACCGTGCTGCCTCGGATGACTTGGAGAGCTGTTTCGAGCTTGCCGTTGGGATTGACCGGGATGTCGTAGAAGCGACCTTCGAGTCGCTTGACTGCTCGAACGCCGACATTGGGACCGAACACGAACTGGTTCGGAGCACCGTCCAGACCGGAGTTGCCGCCGTTCTGGTGGTAGGCCAAGGCAAACTTGACTCCGGATCCACCGATGGAGATGTCTTCGACACCAGCGCCCAGACCGGTGTTGGCCCAGTAGTAGTAGTCGTTGATGTGGACGTCATTGCGGTTGTAGAAGCGCTTGCCGACCCACAGCTTGGCATCCTCGAAGGCGCCCTCGGGGAAGAATCCACCTGCGATCACGTAGTTCTCACGGCTGGCGATCTCGAAGCGGTCCGTTGCCGCCTCGAAGTCCTGTTCACCCTTCTCGCGCAGGGCCAGACGAAGGTTGTACTTCGCCCAAGGGCCATCCGACTTCCCGAACGGAACGGCGACCGCTGCTTCGCCATAGTTGTCGCACTCGTTGCCGAGGCGGTATTTCGCTTGTGCGGGCCAGCCCAGGCGGAAGCACTGCAGGTTGCCGCCTTCGCTGGTGCTGCCGGCTTGCGTGCGCACGTAGCCGTGGAACTCGATGCCCTGGGCGAACGTGGCTGGAGCGGCAAAAGCCCCCGCCACGGCTGCGGCGGCTGCCAGCAGCTTGAACTTGTGTTGCATGGTTGAACTCCTCATCAGTGGTTGCTTGGGTGAGTCATGCTGCTGGCGGCCACGGGCCGCTTCACAGCGGTTGGGGAAACCGGACGACCTGTGCGATTGAAAAAGGGGCGGCGCCCGGCTGGGCGCCGCGAACTCGCTCGCTCAGGAAAAACGGGGTCGAGTCTGCGGCGCCCGCTCTTGTGGGGGTCTGGCACCGACTCGGATCAAGATGTAGGTTCACTACAGATTGATGTGTAGTTTGATAACAGATCGAACTCTAGTAATGAAACTACTTGAGTTGAACACGGGATAACCCTGGTTTTGCTACACGACTACAACGCTTGGCGCCGTTTCCTGGCGAGGCCTCGGTCAAGATTGACGTCGAGGACCGGCCGCTGGATGGACAAGTCCTGAAAACTGTCCTAGCATCTATATGTAGTTTGCCTACATGCGTGGGCGCTAGACGAACAATTGGCCTCAAGGACAACTCACCGTGGATCGAACCTACCCCCGATTGGTCGGGGACATCGGGGGAACCAATGCGCGCCTGGCCTGGGTCGCCGCGCCTGGCGCTGCGCCCGAAGGTGTGCGCACCTATGCCTGCGCACAGCATGCGTCGCTGGCCGACGTCATCCGTACGTATTTCCAGGAGGAGCGACGGCCTCGCCCTCCTTGGGCGGCCATCGGCATCGCCAACCCGGTGGTGGGTGATCGTGTCCAGATGACCAACCACCACTGGGCGTTCTCGATCGAAGAGATGCGTCAGGGGCTCGGGCTGGAACGTCTGCTGGTGCTGAATGACTTCACCACCCTGGCCATGTCCCTGCCGTCATTGACGAGCGAGGATCTGCGGCAGGTCGGCGGTGGGCAAGCGGTCGCGGGCGCGCCCCGTGCCCTCTTGGGTCCGGGGACGGGTTTGGGGGTGTCGGGCTTGCTCTGGTCGGACAACGGCAAACTGGTACCAGTCAACGGCGAGGGGGGGCACGTCACCTTGGCGGCCGCCACGGACCGCGAAGCCGATGTGCTGTCACGGCTCCGCCAGCGTTTCGGGCATGTCTCCGCCGAGCGGGCCTTGTCCGGCCCTGGGCTGGTGAATCTCCACGATGCCCTGTGCGAACTCGAGGGGGTCGCGCCACCAAGCCTCACGCCCGCCGAGGTGGCAGAGGCGGCACTTGCGGGGCGCGATGGGCGCTGCGAGGAGGCGCTGGAACTGTTCTGCAGCTTTCTCGGGAATGTGGCTGGCAATCTGGCACTGACGCTTGGCGCGAGGGGTGGGGTGTACATTGGCGGCGGCATCGTGCCTCGCCTGGGGGAGCGGTTTGAGCGTTCCGTGTTCCGGCAGCGGTTCGAAGACAAGGGACGCTTCAGGGCCTACCTGGCGGACATTCCCACCTGGGTGGTCCGGGCGGCCAACCCTGCGCTTCTGGGCGCCGCGCGCGCTCTGGACGAGATGGCCTGAACAAGGAGACATGCTGTGTCTGTGAACGAGTGGACGATCGTTGGTTCGAGCACGCTAGGGAAGCTGCTCGTCGCCACGGCGGTGTGTGCGGTGGTGACCGCGATCACGCCGTCTGAGGTGTCTGCGGCCGGGACGGAGGTCACGGCTCGTCAGCGGGAGTGGCGCATTCAGGAATTGACTTGGGTACGGCTTGTTCCCGCGGAAGCGGGCGGGAGTGCAGGGAACGCACATCCGTCGGTCGTGGCGCCCGAAATGTTGCGCCGTGCGCTGGGCAGCCTCAGCACCGTGTTCAAGGGGCGCACCGAGACCGTGTTCAGCAACGAGGAGATCGACGAACTCGTCGGCCCCATCTCGGCGGCCTTGGCTGCAGCCGCCCCAGGCAATGACGTGGAAGTGCTCAGCACGGCGCGGCGCCACGGGAATTTCCTGAGCACGCCTTATGGGGTCACGGCACGGCTGTTCGTGTCAGATGCCGGCTTGAACCTGATCGTCCAGGACGCGCGGCTCGACTTCTATCATGCCTATCGGGCCACCAAGGTGTTGCCGGCCCTCCAGTACGGCTCTCGTCGCACGGGGGGGGCGACCATGCTGACAACGCCGCTGGGGCAATCCCTGCGCGGCGATTGGGTGATTTTCCCGCTGCAAGCGCTGTCGTCCGTCGTGGCCTCGCCGGCGGGTCCCGCGCCGTTGCCTGCCATGAGCGCGGCACCACCTTCTGCGGCGCCCGCGGCAGCCGCGCGTCGGGATGACCGCTTCTTCGAAGAACAGGAGCAGCGGCTGCGCGGGCTGCAGCGGCTTCGCGAGCAGAACCTGATCACCGAAGAGGAATTCCAGCGCAAGCGGCGTGAGATCCTGCAGCTTCTATAGCGCAGGCGAGGCGCAGGAAACAGCAAAAGGGGCCCCAGTGGGCCCCTTTGCGCTTGCTGGGTGTGTGGTTTCAGGCGTCCAGCAATCCCGGTGGGACCCCGCCCATCACCTGACTGAAGCCGGCATCGACGTAGGTGATCTCGGCCGTCACGCCGGCTGCAAGATCCGAAAGCAGGAAGGCCGCCACGTTGCCCACGTCCTCGATGGTGACGTTGCGGCGCAACGGGGCGTTCGACTCGACGATGTCGAGGATCTTGCTGAAACCCTTGATGCCCGAGGCAGCCAGCGTCTTGATGGGGCCCGCCGAAATCCCGTTGACGCGGATGCCTTTGGCGCCAAGCTGGGTGGCCAGGTAGCGCACGCTGGCCTCCAGGGACGCTTTGGCCAGCCCCATGGTGTTGTAACTCGGTACGGCGCGCACGGCACCCAGGTAGCTCAGTGTAAGCAGGGAGGAGTCGGGGTTCAGCCGGGGCAGGGCGGCCTTGGCCATGGCTGGAAAGCTGTAGGCGGAGATGTCGTGCGCAATGCGGAAGGCCTCGCGCGACAGACCATCCAGGAACTCGCCGGCAATCGCCTCACGCGGCGCAAAGCCGATGGAGTGCACGAAGCCGTCGAAGGTGGGCCAAGATTCGCCCAGCTGGTCGAACAGGGCCTGGATCTGGGCATCGTCGCCTACATCGCAGTCGAAGATCAGGGTGGAGTCGAACTCGCGGGCAAACTCGGTGATGCGATCCTTGAAGCGCTCGCCCACATAGCTGAAGGCCAGTTCAGCGCCTTCGCGGCGGCAGGCCTTGGCGATGCCGTAGGCGATCGAGCGGTTCGACAGCAGGCCGGTGATCAGAAAGCGCTTGCCGGCGAGGAATCCCATGGTGTCTCCGTGAAGGTCAAAGGGGCGTGATTTTCGCACGCGCCCTCGGCGACCGCCAGCCCGGCGCAAGGCGTTGCAGGCTGGGACCCCTTGTGATGGTCAACGGGCCCGCGACTTGCTAGGTCTGCCCGCGCAGCGTACAATCCCGGCTTCGCTAAGTCATTGTGGGCCATTGTGAAGAATGGGCGGAGGCATCCAGCCCTTTTTTTTTGCTTGGTCGCCTTTGCCGCGCATGGACATGCGCGAGTCGTCATCGGGATGTCGGTGCGAGTGGCCGGTGCGAGATGACTGCAAGCGAGAGCTTCTGGGAGCTGGACGGGTAAATGGGTTTGGGTTGGCAGGTCTTGGTCGAGAACACCGTCACGGGGTTGGGGTACGACTTCGTGGAATGCGAGCGCAGCGCAGGCGGCTTGCTGCGCGTGTTCATCGATCGCATCGCCAATGATCCCCGCGGCGAGTTCATCACCGTGGACGACTGCGAGAAGGTGACTCGCCAGCTTCAGTACGTGCTGGAAGTCGAAAACGTCGACTACCAGCGCCTGGAGGTGTCATCCCCGGGGCTGGATCGTTTGCTGCGCAAGCCGGCCGACTTCGTGCGCTTTGCCGGCCAGGAGGTCGAGATCACGCTCAAGCTCGCGTTCCAGAACCGCAAGAAGTACCGCGGCGTGCTGGCGCCGCAGGGCGAAGGCTGGCGCCTTGTTTTCCACGACGGCAGGCAGGAACAGGCTTTGGATTTTTCGCTGGACGAGGTGAGGGAGGCCCGCCTGGTGCCGGTGGTCGACTTCAAGGGTCGACGCCGTGGCTCGGCGCAGCCGCACCCCTCGGGCGGCGCACAAGAAGACGGAGGTCAGGAATCATGAACCGCGAATTGTTGATGCTGGTGGACGCGATCTCGCGCGAAAAGAATGTGGAGCGCGATGTCGTGTTCGGCGCGGTCGAGGCCGCCCTGGCGTCTGCCACCAAGAAGCTCTACGACGGCGAGGTCGACATCCGCGTCGTGATCGACCGCGAGACCGGCGAATACGAGACCTTCCGCCGCTGGCACGTGGTGCCCGACGAGGCAGGCCTGCAGCTGCCCGACGCCGAGATCCTGCTGTTCGAAGCCAAGGAGCAGATCGGTGACATCGAGGTGGACGACTACATCGAGGAGCCGGTTGAGTCGGTGCCGATCGGGCGCATCGGTGCCCAAGCCGCCAAGCAGGTCATCCTGCAGAAGATCCGCGACGCCGAGCGTGAGCAGCTGCTCAACGATTTCCTCTCGCGCGGCGACAAGATCTTCGTCGGTACCGTCAAGCGCCTGGACAAGGGCGACCTCATCGTTGAATCCGGCCGCGTCGAGGGCCGCCTCAAGCGGGGCGAGATGATCCCCAAGGAAAATCTTCGCACGGGCGATCGTGTGCGAGCGGTCATCCATGAGGTCGATCCAACCCTGCGCGGCCCTCAGATCATCCTGTCGCGCAGTTCGCCGCAGTTCATGATCGAACTCTTCGGCCAGGAAGTGCCCGAGATCGAGCAGGGCCTGCTGGAGATCAAGAGTTGCGCCCGCGATCCCGGCTCCCGCGCGAAGATCGCCGTGTTGTCGCATGACAAGCGCGTCGATCCGATCGGCACCTGCGTCGGTGTGCGTGGCTCGCGCGTGAACGCCGTGACCAATGAACTGGCCGGCGAGCGCGTCGACATCGTGCTGTGGTCCGAAGACCCAGCGCAGTTCGTCATCGGCGCGCTTGCGCCAGCCAATGTGGTGTCGATCGTCGTGGACGAGGAACGCCATGCCATGGACGTGGTGGTGGACGAGGAGAACCTCGCGATCGCGATCGGCCGCGGCGGGCAGAACGTGCGTCTGGCGTCCGAGCTCACGGGCTGGCGCATCAACATCATGACCGCCGAGGAATCCCAGGCCAAGCAGGCCGAGGAAACCTCGACCATCCGCAGTCTCTTCGTCGACAAGCTGGACGTGGACGAGGAAGTGGCCGACATCCTCATCGAGGAAGGCTTCACCAGCCTGGAGGAGGTGGCCTACGTGCCGCTGCAGGAGATGCTGGAGATCGAATCCTTCGACGAGGACACGGTCAACGAACTGCGCAACCGCGCCAAGGATGCGCTGCTGACGATGGAGATCGCTCGCGAGGAGAAGGTCGAGGAGGTGTCGCAGGACCTGCGCGACCTTGAAGGTCTCAACGCTGAACTGATTGCCAAGCTGGCGGACGCTGGCATCCATACCCGCGATGATCTCGCCGACCTGGCTGTGGATGAGTTGACCGAGATGACCGGTGTCGAAGAGACGCAGGCCAAGGCACTCATCATGAAGGCCCGAGAACACTGGTTCACGGCCTGAGGCTGAACCGAGGTTCCGTTCGCCCAGCCACCGCAAGCTCGTCAAGGATCACACACAATGGCCGTTACCACAGTCGCACAGTTCGCCTCCGAGCTGAACCGCCCCGCGGCGACGCTGCTCGAACAGCTGAAGTCCGCCGGGGTGGCCAAGGCCTCCCCTGAGGACTCGCTGACCGAGTCCGACAAGGAGCGCCTGCTGGACTACCTGCGCACCTCGCACGGCACCGCCGGCACAGAGCGCAAGAAGATCACCCTGACCAAGAAGTCGACCACCGAGATCAAGCAGGCTGACTCTTCAGGCAAGGCGCGCACCATCCAGGTGGAGGTGCGCAAGAAGCGCGTGTTCGTGAAGC
>CAZKGD010000080.1:0-14121 GCA_964552215.1 uncultured Caldimonas sp. | reverse complement strand
TGCGTGAAGATGGGCACCACCGTGGCCACCAACGCGCTGCTGGAGCGCAAGGGCGACCGCACCCTGCTGGTCACCACGCGGGGCTTCCGCGATGCGCTGCGCATCGCCTACCAGAACCGCCCGCGCCTCTTCGATCGCCACATCGTGCTGCCCGAGCTGCTCTACGAGCAGGTGGTCGAGGCCGACGAGCGCATCGGCGCCGACGGCGAGGTGGTGCAGCCCCTCGATGCCGGCGCCTTGCGCGCGGCCCTGGACGCCGCCTATGCCGACGGCATCCGCGCCTGCGCCATCGTCTTCATGCATGGCTACCGCCACACGGCCCACGAACGCGAGGCGGCCGACCTGGCGCGCCACATCGGCTTCACCCAGGTGTCGGTCTCTCACGAGGTGAGCCCGCTGATGAAGTTCGTCTCGCGCGGCGACACCACCGTGGTCGATGCCTACCTCTCGCCCATCCTGCGCCGCTACGTGGAACAGGTGGCTGGCGAGATGCCGGGCGTGCCGCTGTACTTCATGCAGTCCAGCGGCGGCCTCACCCAGGCCGACCGCTTCCAGGGCAAGGACGCCATCCTCTCGGGCCCGGCCGGCGGCATCGTCGGCATGGTGCGCACGGCCGAGCTGGCGGGGTTCGACCGCGGGAACGTCCGGGTCATCGGCTTCGACATGGGCGGCACCTCCACCGACGTGTCGCACTACGCTGGCGAGTTCGAGCGCGCCTTCGAAACTCAAGTGGCCGGCGTGCGCATGCGCGCACCGATGATGAGCATCCACACCGTGGCCGCCGGCGGCGGCTCCATCCTGGCCTTCGACGGCTCGCGCTTCCGTGCCGGGCCGCACAGCGCCGGCGCCAACCCCGGCCCGGCCTGCTACCGCCGCGGCGGCCCGCTCGCCGTGACCGATGCGAACGTGATGCTGGGCAAGATCCAGCCGGCGCACTTCCCCAAGGTGTTCGGCCCCAACGCCGACCAGGCGCTCGACCGCGACGTGGTGGCCGAGAAGTTCACCGCCCTGGCGGCCGACATCGAGGCAGCCACCGGCGTGAAGCGTTCACCCGAGGAGGTGGCCGAGGGTTTCATCGACATCGCCGTGGGCAGCATGGCCAACGCGATCAAGAAGATCTCGGTGGCGCGCGGCTATGACGTGACCCGCTACACGCTGCAGTGCTTCGGCGGCGCGGGCGGCCAGCATGCCTGCCTGGTGGCCGATGCGCTGGGCATGACGCGCGTCTTCGTGCATCCGCTGGCCGGTGTGCTCTCGGCCTACGGCATGGGCCTGGCCGATCAGCGCGTGATGCGCGAGGCAGCGGTCGAGCGGCCCCTGAACGAGGCGGAACTGGCAGCCCTGGCGGCCCAGGTCGAGGCCCTGGAGCGCGAGGCGCGCGAGGACATCCTCGCCCAGGGCGTGAACACCCGCCACGTGTACACCGAACGCCGCGCGCGCGTGCGCTACGAAGGCACCGACACCGCCCTGTCGGTGCCCCTGGGCACCGTGGCTGAAACCCGCGATGCCTTCGAGGCCGCCTACCGCCAGCGCTTCGCCTTCCTGATGCAGGGCCGCGGCCTTGTGGTGGAGGCGGTGTCGGTGGAAGCCGTGGGGGCCGGCGAAGCGCCCGCCGAGCCCCGCCACGAGGTGGCCGCCGAAGCCCCTGCCCCGGTGGCCGCCCAGGTCGAGCTGTTCAGCGGCGGCCGCTGGTGGCCGGCCTCGCTGGTGGTGCGCGAGCACACGCAACCCGGCCATGTGATCGCCGGCCCGGCCATCATCGCCGAACGCAACGCCACCACCGTGGTCGAGCCCGGCTGGCAGGCGCGCGTGACCGAGTTCGACCACCTGGTGCTCGACCGTGTCGAGGCGCGCACCCAGCGCAAGGCCATCGGCACCACGGTCGACCCGGTGATGCTGGAGGTCTTCAACAATCTCTTCATGAACATCGCCGAGCAGATGGGCCTGCAGCTGCAGAACACCGCCTACTCGGTGAACATCAAGGAGCGGCTGGACTTCTCCTGCGCCCTCTTCGACGCCCAGGGCAGCCTCATCGCCAATGCGCCCCACATGCCGGTGCACCTGGGCTCGATGAGCGAGTCGATCAAGACCGTCATCGCGCGCAACCCCGGCATGCGCCCCGGCGACGTCTATGTGCTCAACGACCCCTACCACGGCGGCACCCACCTGCCCGACGTGACGGTGGTGACGCCCGTCTTCGACGACGCCGGCGCACGCGTGCTGTTCTACGTGGGCTCGCGCGGCCACCATGCCGACATCGGCGGCACCACGCCCGGCTCCATGCCCCCCTTCTCCACGCGCATCGAGGAAGAGGGTGTGCAGATCGACAACGTCAAGCTGGTCGAGGGTGGCGTGCTGCGCGACAAGGAGATCCTCGCCTTGCTGTCCAGCGGCGAATACCCCTCGCGCAACCCGCATCAGAACCTGGCCGACCTGAAGGCACAGATCGCCGCGAACGAGAAGGGCGTGCAGGAGCTGCGCAAGATGGTCGAGCAGTTCGGCCTGGAGGTGGTGCAGGCCTACATGCGGCACGTGCAGGACAACGCCGAGGAGTCGGTGCGCCGTGTCATCACCGCGCTGAAGGACGGGCAGTTCACGCTGCCGCTGGACAACGGCGCGCGCATCCAGGTGGCCATCCGCGTGGACCAGGCCCAGCGCAGCGCGGTGATCGACTTCACCGGGACCTCTGCGCAGCTGCACAACAACTTCAATGCGCCCAAGGCGGTGTGCATGGCGGCGGTGCTCTACGTCTTCCGCACGCTGGTGGACGACGACATCCCGCTCAACGCCGGCTGCCTCAAGCCGCTGGAGGTGATCGTGCCCGAAGGCTCGATGCTCAACCCCCATCCGCCAGCCTCGGTGGTGGCGGGCAACGTGGAAACGTCCACCTGCATCACCAACGCCCTCTACGGCGCCCTGGGCGTGCTCGCGGCCAGCCAGTGCACGATGAACAACTTCACCTTCGGCAACGACCGCTACCAGTACTACGAGACCATCTCGGGCGGCTCGGGTGCGGGTGCCCTCACCGATGCGCAAGGCCAGGTGGTGGGCGGCTTCGACGGCACGGGCGTGGTGCAGACCCACATGACCAACTCACGCCTGACCGACCCCGAAGTGCTGGAGTTCCGCTACCCCGTGCGCCTGGACAGCTACGAGATCCGCCGCGGCTCGGGCGGCGCAGGCCGCTGGCGTGGTGGCGACGGGGGGGTGCGCCGCATCCGCTTCCTGGAGCCCATGACCGCCTCCATCCTCTCGAACGGCCGCAACGTGCCGGCCTTCGGGCTGGCGGGCGGCGAGCCGGGCGCCCTGGGCGTCAACCGCGTGGAGCGGGCCGATGGCAGCGTGGAGGTGCTGGCCCACATCGGCAGCACCGAGATGGAGGCCGGCGACGTCTTCGTGATCGAGACCCCGGGCGGCGGCGGCTATGGGCCGCCCACGGCCTGAGGGCAGGAGCCCGCCGCGGATGCCATGTTCGCCCTGAAGCTGTCGCTGGTGGCCGCCACGATCTGGCTGGCCACCCTGGTGACGCGCCGGCTGGGGCATGCCCTGGGCGGCGCGCTCAGCGGCATGCCGATGATCCTGGCGCCCATCCTGGGCGTGCTGCTCATCGACCTGCCGGCCACCCAGGTGCAGGCCATCGCCCTGGCCACGCTGGCCTGCGTGCCAGCCACGGTGCTGTTCATCGTCGTCTATGGCCGGGCCTGCACGCGCTGGCCCTGGCCAGTGTGTCTGCTGATGGCCACCGCGGTGTTCCTGCTCGCCGCCTCCGCACTGACCCAGGTCGTGCGCAGCGCCGGCTGGGTGATTGCCATGGCCGCCGTGGCGCCCGGCCTGGGCCTGTGGGCGCTGGCACGCCCCGAGCACGTCGGTGGGGCCGTGCCCATCCCCCGCAGCGAACTGGCCTGGCGACTGGGCGCGGCTATCGCGATGGCCGGTGCCGTCATGCTGTCGGCCGATGCGCTACCAGCCCGCGTGAGCGGTCTCCTGCTGGCCGCCCCCATCGCCGGCAGCATCCTGCCCAGCTTCACCTTGCCCCGTCATGGTGGGCCCGCCACGGTGGCGTTGCTGCGCGGCTTCGCGATGGGCCTGCATGGCTTCATCGCCTTCCTCATCGTGCTGTATGCCGCGTTGGGCATCCTGCCGGCCGCGTGGGCATTTGCTCTGGCGCTGGTCGGCGCTTCCGCCACCGGCTGGGTCGCCTACCGGCTGCGTCAAAGGGGGCAGGCCCGCCGCGAGGAGACGGATCGAAGCGATTCCCCAACCGCTGCAACACACCCGCGCAGGGGCCTGCCGAAACCATGATGCCTGCAGTATGACCGACTTCCCGACGCCATGACCATCCTGCTCACCGGCTTCGAGCCCTTCGGCGGCGAACGCCTGAACCCCTCGCAGGCCCTGGCCGAGGCGCTGCACGGCCAACGCGTGGGCGAGGCCGAGATCACCGGTCTCGTGCTGCCCTGTGTCTTCGATGATGCCCTGGCCGTGCTCAACCAGGCCCTCGACACACGCCGCCCCACCCTGGTCCTGGCGCTGGGCCAGGCGGGCAGCCGCGCCGACCTCACGGTGGAGCGTGTCGCGATCAACATCAACGACGCCCGCATCCCCGACAACGCCGACCACCAGCCCATCGACACACCCGTGGTGCCCGGCGGCCCGGCCGCCTACTTCAGCACCCTGCCCATCAAGGCCATCGTTGCCGACCTGCGTGCCGCGGGCCTGCCCGCCTCGGTCTCACAGACCGCCGGCACCTTCGTGTGCAACCACGTGTTCTACGGCCTGATGCATGCCCTGGCCACGCGGCATCCCGGTGCACGCGGCGGTTTCATGCATGTGCCGCTGCTGCCCGGGCAGGCCGCGCGCCTCGCGCCACCGACGGCGAGCATGGCGCTGGAGACCATGCGCCAGGGCGTGCTGGTGGCCTTGCAGACGGCGCTGCACGAGCGGGTGGATCGGGTGGTGGGTGGGGGTGCGCTCGACTAGCCTTGCGCGTCAGCGTGCCGGCAGCCTCGCCATCAAGGCCTTGTAGGCCCCCGGCTGCTCTTCGTGCAACTTGCGCAGCGCCGCCTCGGCAGCCTCGGCCAGATCCGCCTTGTGCACCTGCTTCACGGCCTCGATACGCGCGGCCAGCTCCTTGAGGCGCGTGTGCTTCTGGGCGGCCTCGGCTGTCTTCCACTGGGCGTCTTCGGACAGGGCCAGCAGCACCTCGGTGATGAGGCCGAGCTGGCGGCCGTAGGAGGCCGTCTCGAAGACCTTGCGCTCGACGTCGCCCACGCCCGCCTGGGGCGGGATGGCGCCGAAGAACCAGCGGGTGTCGGGGGCGATGTCCTGGACGACATCGCCGCTGAAGGGCCAGTGCACCTGTGGGGCCCACCACCAGAACCAGGGGAACATGGTTCACCTCCCGTCATGATCGACAGCACGCCGCATGCAAGAAGCATGCGGCATCACAGGATGGCGGCCGGGCCCTGCGCGCTTACCAGACGCCCTGCGCCAGCATCGCGTCGGCCACCTTCACGAAGCCGGCCACGTTGGCGCCGCGCACGTAGTCGGTGCCGCCGCTGCCATTGTCGCCATAGCGCACGCAGTGGGTGTGAATGTCGGCCATGATGCTGCGCAGGCGGGCATCGACCTCGTCGCGCGTCCAGGGCAGGCGCTGGGCGTTCTGGGTCATCTCCAGGCCCGAGGTGGCCACGCCGCCGGCGTTGCTGGCCTTGCCCGGGGCGTAGAGCGCCTTGGCGTGCTGGAACACGTCCACCGCCTCCAGCGTGCAGGGCATGTTGGCACCTTCGGCCACGCACTTCACGCCCTGCTTCACCAGGGTGCGGGCGTCGTCGGCGTCGAGTTCGTTCTGTGTGGCGCAGGGCAGGGCCACGTCCACCTTCACGCCCCAGGGCTTGCGGCCGGCCTCGTAGCGCAGGCCGCGCTCGCGGGCATAGTCTTCCACGCGGCCGTAGCGGTCGTTCTTGATGTGCATGAGCATCGCGAGCTTCTCGGGCGTGAAGCCCTCGTCGTCGATGACCGTGCCACCGGAGTCGGAGGCCGTCACCACGCGCGCGCCCAGCTGCAGGCATTTCTCGATGGCGTACTGCGCCACGTTGCCCGAGCCCGACACCGACACGCGCAGGCCCTCGAGCGTCATCTGCCGGCTGCGCAGCATGTGATCGACAAAGTACACCAGGCCATAGCCGGTGGCCTCGGGGCGGATCAGGCTGCCGCCGAAGGACAGGCCCTTGCCGGTGAACACGCAGGCGGCGTTGTTGGTGAGCTTCTTCATCATGCCCGCCATGTAGCCCACCTCGCGTGCGCCCACGCCGATGTCACCGGCCGGCACGTCGGTGTCGGCGCCCAGATGGCGATACAGTTCCAGCATCAGCGCCTGGCAGAAGCGCATCACCTCGCCGCGGCTCTTGCCCTTGGGGTCGAAATCCGACCCGCCCTTGCCGCCGCCCATGGGCAGGGTGGTCAGCGCGTTCTTGAAGGTCTGCTCAAAGGCCAGGAACTTCAGGATCGACAGGTTCACCGACGGGTGGAAGCGCATGCCACCCTTGAAGGGGCCGATGGCGCTGTTGTGCTGGATGCGAAACGCACGGTTGGTCTGTGTGTCGCCGTTGTCATCGACCCAGCACACCCGGAACTGGATCACGCGCTCGGGCTCCACCAGCCGGTCGAGCAGCCCGCTCTCGGCGTACTTAGGATGCGCGGCGATGTAGTCCCACAGGCTCACCATCACCTCCTGCACGGCCTGCAGGAACTCCGGCTGCTGCGGGTCACGCACACGCACCTGCCCCAGGAACTCGTCGAGACTCTTGTATTTCACGGGCCAACTCCAAGGAAACGCACAGGTTCAGTGCAAAACCTATCAAGTTTCGCACCAAAAATGGTCATTACCCTTGCGGCAGTACCAGGGTTGCACCTCTCTCGCTCGAGAGTGCGCCGATCGTGTGCATGCGTGGCAGATCAACGGGTGGGGGTCACGACGCTTTGTCACCACCACGCGCAAGCGCCTCGGCTGCCACGCGTTCGTTTTTGCGAGCCAGCCAGAACGCCAGGCCAGCGAACGGAAAGAACAAGGCCGCGGCCAATACGCCTGACATGATGGCAACACCTGCCCCATGCGGCGCCTGGAGCGCTGCCCCCCCAACGGGCAAGGCCAGGAATAGGTAGCCAAGGCGCCGCGCCACGGCCGCCTTGCGCATGATGCCGTCCGGGCTGGCGGCGAACTGTAGCGCAGCCTCTTCGCGACTCAGCCCGCGGCTTTGCTCCTCTTTGCGCAGTCTGATGGCCTTGCCAACTTGGAGCAGAAAGCCCACCACGCCTGCCGCCATCGCGATGGAAAGCAACATGTGCCCCCTGGAGTAGTGGTAAGCCCCCCAGAAGGCCTATACAGCGCTCAGGCCGCCGATCACAACAAGAATTCTGGACACCCGCCCCCCATCAACCATTCGAGCCTATGACGCAGCAGCCATGGCAATCCACCAAATCAGGACCCAAGGCAGCAGCACCCCGATCGCCAGCCCAATCCAGGTTTGCCGTGCGGACAACTGTCGCTGCCCTTGCATCGGAGTGGCGGGCGGCCCGTGCGGGGTTGGGAGGGAACGCCGGATGCGCTCAAGCGCGTCGCTCTGATGGTATTGCCGCCACCCCTGGCGCCCCAACAAGGCGGCACTGACCAGACTCACGACCATCCACAACCCAGCCGCTACCCGCCCGATCGCCGACGCAACCTCCCCTGCAAGCAGCCCACCCAGGACGGTCATGTGCAGGAAAACCACCACACTGGTTGCTGTGCGCACCCAATCCGGCTGAACCGTCTCGCCCGTGGAGCGATTGACCCAGCCAACCAAGGTTTGCCAGTTGCCGGCTTGGCCCAGCATCACCGTCAGCCGATGCCCCTCTGTCAACTCGGGCCAGCCAGGCGCTGTCACGCCGTAGCGCGTCGTGCCTGCAGATTCGAAGGAAAAACCCGTGCGCCGAGGCGTGAACCGGCCGGCTTCATGACGCTGGGTGTCGAAAACTCTGTCGAGAGTGATTTCTTGCGTGTGCATTTCAGCGTCCGATCAGATTCTCGCAGTTGTCGCAGACGAGCAGCCACTCGTGCCCATCGCATCGCACAGCCCCCACCCAGGCCGCCGTGATGCGCCAAGTGCAGGTTTGTCCTTGGTACTGCAGCACCCCGAGTGCCGCGCAGGGCGCGTGCTCGTAGTGGTCATGCAGCGTCTTGGCGTCCACGGGCTTCGCTCGGCGGAAGAAGTCTGCCGCATCGGCATGACGGCCCGGGACGTCGGCCGGGGTGCAGCGCTGGGGTTCGGTGGATTCGAAGTCAGAGAGGTAAACGTCTCGTACGGCATCGGGCCTGAACGCTGACAGTCCCGTCGCGCAAGCACTGACGAGAACCGCCCCCGCCAGAGCGACCATCCTCAGCGCCATACGGCACTCCCTGCCTCATCAGGATGCTTGTACGACACCTGCGGATGGCGGAAGACATCAGCAGACGAGATGGAAAAGTGGCGGTAGATCTCGTCGATCAACCACTGCAGTCGGTGATTCTGCTCCGCCGTCACCGCTTCATAGCGCCTTTCGTCGATGTGTCTCCCAACCAGCTCGATACCGATGGAATCGCTGTTCACCGGAAAGCGTTCCGGGTAGGTCTTGCGGCGTTCGATCTCGTTGATCGCGGCGATCTGCGCGGACCATCCCAAGGCAAGCGCCTTGGCAATCTCCGGGTCGCGACAGTTGGCCTTCAGCAGTTCCAGGCAGCGTGACTTGATGCGCGCACCCACGTGAAAACAACGCTTGAACAGGCTCGCTGTCTGATACAGCGTCCCGTTCTTTGCGATGAGGAAATGCGCGCCATGCCCGCCACGGGCATAGGCATTGAACGTCGACTGCTCGTCAGCCGCATCCGTTTGATGGATGACGATCGCGCGAGCGGCCTCGAGGGCGCCCTGCTCGATCTGGGTATACCGACGATGTTGCACTTGGACATGCACGAGCATGCCTTCCTTGTCGATCTTCGACATCGGAACCTCCTTGAATCTTGTAGGTATGACGACGCATGAGTCTAGGCAGCCGCCATTCCAAGGCAAGGCTCATATCGTGAGCGAGTGTGACAACCGCATCCCGAGGCGATCAAGGCCGCGCGATCAGCGCATCCCCGCCACACCCGACCCGGCCTACCGCCCTACACTCGGGCAAACCCTGAGCTCCCATGCCTTTGGCCTCCACCCCCCTCCCCCTCGACCTCGCGCTGCAAGGCGGTGGGTCGCATGGCGCGTTCACCTGGGGTGTGCTCGACCGGCTGCTAGAAGACGATGGCCTCGCCGTGCAAGGCGTGTCGGGCACCAGTGCGGGGGCGTTGAATGGTGCGGTGCTGGTGACGGGGCTGGTGCGCGGCGGGCGCGACGGCGCGCGAGCGGCCTTGCGGGCGTTCTGGGAGGACGTGGGGCGCAGCGGGCAAGTGTTCTCGCCGTTTTCGCTGACGCAGGCGGCCGCGGCGCAGCACCACAGCTTCAACTTCGACGTGCTGCCCAACTACCAGTGGGTGACGAGCTTCTGGCGCAGCTTCAGCCCTTACGAGTTCAACCCGCTCAACCTCAACCCGCTGCGCGACGTGGCGCGCCGGCATGTGGACGAAGCCGCGCTGCGTGAAGCCCATGCCCACGTGCCGGGCCTGGGCCTGTTCGTGACAGCCACCGCCGTGCACACCGGCCAGGCGCGGGTGTTCACGGGCGACGACCTCAGCATCGACGCGCTGCTGGCCTCGGCCTGCCTGCCCTTCCTGTTCCAGGCAGTGGAGATCGATGGCGAGCCCTACTGGGACGGCGGCTACACCGGCAACCCGGCGCTCTACCCGCTGATCTACCGCACCCACACGCTGGACATCCTGCTGGTGAAGATCAACCCGCTGCGGCGTGAAGGCACGCCCACGCGCAGCGTGGAGATCATGGACCGCATGAGCGAGATCACCTTCAACGCGAGCCTGATCGCCGAGCTGCGCGCGATCGCCTTCGTGTCGCGGCTGCTGCACGAGCACAAGCTCGACCCGCGGCAGTACAAGGACCTGCGCCTGCACATGGTGGCCGACGACGAGGGGCTCGCGCCCTTCAATGCGTCGAGCAAGCTCAACACCGACCCGGCCTTCCTGGAGCAGCTCTTCACGCTGGGCCGCGCCGCGGCCGAGCGTTGGCTGGCCGCGCACCGCAGCGACCTGGGCCGACGTTCGTCGCTGGACATCGAAGCGCAGTTCCTGGGCCGCACGGACAGCGCGGGCGGCCATCCCTTCCCGGTGGAAGCCCTGCCGCCGCGCCGCCCGTGGTGGCGGCGCTGGCTGGGGCGTTGAGCCGGGGGCGCTGAGGCCGATCAGCCCGCGAGCTTCTTCTTCAGCAGCTCGTTGACCTGGGCCGGGTTGGCCTTGCCCTTGGTGGCCTTCATGGCCTGGCCCACCAGCGCATTGAAGGCCTTCTCCTTGCCGGCGCGGAACTCCTCCACCGACTTGGCATTGGCGGCCAGCACCTCGTCGAGGATGGCTTCCAGGGCGCCGGTGTCGTTCATCTGCTTGAGGCCCTTGGCCTCAATCAGCGTATCCACATCGCTGCCCTCGCCGCTCCACAGGGCCTCGAACACCTGCTTGGCGCCGTTGTTGGAGATGGTGCCGTCGCTGATGCGGCCGATCAGCGCGGCCAGCGTGGCGGCCTGCACGGGGGCCTCCGCGATGTCCTTGCCCTCGGTGTTGAGCCGGCGCGACACCTCGCCCATCAGCCAGTTCGCCACCAGCTTGGGCTGCCCGCACGCGTTGCGCGCGGCCTCGTAGTAGCGCGCGAACGAAAGGCTCTGCGTCATCATCGTGGCGTCGTAGGCCGGCAGGCCGTCCTCGCGCTGGAAGCGTTCGGCCATCACGCTGGGCAGCTCGGGCATCTCGCCCTTCACCCGTTCGACCCACTCGGGCGCGATCACCAGCGGCGGCAGGTCGGGGTCGGGGAAGTAGCGGTAGTCATGCGCGTCTTCCTTGGTGCGCATGGCCCGCGTCTCGCCGGTGTCGGGGTTGAAGAGCACGGTGGCCTGCTGGACCTGGCCGCCGTCCTCGATCAGGTCGATCTGCCAGTTCACCTCGTAGTCGATCGCCTGCTGCAGGAAGCGGAAGCTGTTGAGGTTCTTGATCTCGCGGCGCGTGCCGAAGGGCGCGCCGGGGCGGCGCACCGAGACGTTGGCGTCGCAGCGGAAGCTGCCTTCCTGCATGTTGCCGTCGCAGATGCCCAGCCACACCACCAGCGCGTGCAGCGCCTTGGCATACCCCACCGCCTCGGCCGCCGAGCGCATCTCGGGCTCGGAGACGATCTCCAGCAGCGGCGTGCCGGCGCGGTTCAGGTCGATTCCGGTCTGGCCGTGATAGTCCTCGTGCAGCGACTTGCCCGCATCTTCTTCCAGATGGGCGCGCGTGAGGTGCACCACGTGCTTCTCGTCGCCCACGTAGAACTCGACCTCGCCACCCTGCACCACCGGGATCTCGTACTGGCTGATCTGGTAGCCCTTGGGCAGGTCGGGGTAGAAGTAGTTCTTGCGCGCGAAGATGGACAGTGGCGCGACCTTCGCCTTCACCGCCAGACCGAAGCGGATGGCGCGCTCCACCGCCGCGCGGTTCATCACCGGCAGCGTGCCCGGCAGGGCCAGGTCCACCGCGCAGGCCTGGGTGTTGGGCGCTGCGCCAAAGGCGGTGCTGGCGCCCGAGAAGATCTTGGATTGCGTGGACAGCTGGGTGTGCGTCTCGAGGCCGATCACCACCTCGTAGCCGCGCACGAGTTTCGATGGGGTCTGGGTCATATCAGGTCTCTCGCCGGGCCGCCCCAAGAGAGACGCGCCCCCTCGGGGGGTCGCGAAGCGGCGCGGCTGCAAGCTTGGGGGCTCATTGGAAGCCCTCCGGGGTGCGGAGGTGGAAGTCGGTCACCTGCTGGAAGGCATGCGCGGCGTGCAGCAGCGCGCCTTCCTTCCAGTAGTTGCCGATGAGCTGCAGGCCCACGGGCAGGCCTTCTTCGCCAAAGCCCGCGGGCACGCTCATGCCGGGCAGGCCGGCCAGGCTGCCGGGCAGCGTGAAGATGTCGGCGAGGTATTCCTGCACCGGGTCGGTCTGGCTGCCCAGGGCGCGTGCCACGGTGGGCGAGACGGGGCCGGCGATCAGGTCGCACTGGGCAAAGGCGGCCTGGAAGTCGTCGGCGATCATGCGCCGCAGCTTCTGGGCCTGCAGGTAGTAGGCGTCGTAGTAGCCGTGGCTCAGCACGTAGGTGCCGATCATGATGCGGCGCTTCACCTCGGGGCCGAAGCCTTGCGAGCGGCTCTTCTTGTACATGTCGAGCAGGTCGCCGTGGTCCTTGGCGCGGTGGCCATAGCGCACGCCGTCAAAGCGGCTCAGGTTGGAGCTGGCCTCGGCCGGGGCGATGATGTAGTAGACGGGAATAGACAGCTCGGTGCGCGGCAGGCTCACGTCCACCAGCGTGGCGCCGAGCTTCTCGAACTCGGCCAGCGCGGCGCGCACGGCCGTGGTCACGCCGGCGGCCACGCCGTCGCCAAAGAACTCCTTGGGCAGCCCGATGCGCAGGCCCTTCAGAGGCTGGGCCGCGGTGGCGCCTTCGCGGGGCGTGCGGATCGAGGCCGCATAGTCTTCGACGGGCCGCTCGGCCGAGGTGGCGTCGCGCGGGTCGAAGCCGCTCATGGCCGACAGGAGCAGCGCACAGTCTTCGGCGCTGCGCGCCAGCGGGCCGGCCTGGTCGAGGCTGGAGGCGAAGGCGATCAGCCCAAAGCGCGAGCAGCGGCCGTAGGTGGGCTTGATGCCGGTGATGCCGGTGAGCGAGGCCGGCTGGCGCACCGAGCCGCCGGTGTCGGTGCCGGTGGCCGCCGGGATCAGGCGTGCGGCCACCGCCGCGGCCGAGCCGCCCGACGAGCCGCCCGTGATGCAGTTCACGTTCCAGGGGTTGCGGGCCGGGCCGTAGGCCGAGTTCTCGTTGCTGCCGCCCATCGCGAACTCGTCGCAGTTGAGCTTGCCCAGCGTCACGCTGCCGGCCGCCTTGAGCTGGGCCACCACGGTGGCGTCGAAGGGGCTGCGATAGCCCTCGAGCATCTTCGAGGCGGCCGTGCTGGGGAAGTCGGTGGTGACGAAGATGTCCTTGTGCGCCAGGGGCACACCCAGCAGCGGGCCGGTGTCGCCCTTCGCGCGCCGGTCATCCGCGGCCCGTGCCTGGGCCAGCGCCGCAGCCTCGTCGGTGCACAGGAAGGCCCCGAGTTGTTGATGGGCGGCAACGCGCGCAAGCAGATGTTTCGTGATTTCGACGCTGGAGACGGCCTTGGCGTCGAGCTGGCGGGCCAGGTCGGCCACGCCCAGGTGGTGCAGTTCGGTGCTCATCGCGCCCTCACTCGATGACCTTGGGCACGAGGAAGAGCCCGTCTTCCACCGCGGGGGCGCTGCGCTGGTTGGCCTCGCGCTGGTCGGCCTCGGTCACGACGTCGTCGCGCAGGCGCAAAGCCACGTCCTGCACGGCCGACAGCGGGGTGTAGAGGGGTTCGACGCCGGTGGTGTCCACCGCGCGCATGCGCTCGACGATGTCGAAGAAGCCGTTGAGTTGTTCGAGCATCCGGGCCTGTTCGGCCTCGCTCAGCGCCAGCCGCGCGAGGTGGGCGATGCGGCCCACGTCCTGGGGTGTCAGAGCCATGGGAAATTGTTTGCTGATGGGGGCTTCCCGCACGCTTGGGCGCGGGGTCATTGGGGTATTATCTTCGGTTATCCACAGCCGGCCCGGACGCGGTGTTTCCATGCGGGGCTGCCCATGCCCCGATGGCCGCGCCCTGCGCCGGTTTTGTGCAAGGAAAACACACACATGTTCGAATCCTTTCGTCGCTACTTTTCGACGGACCTCGCCATTGACCTGGGCACGGCCAACACGCTGATCTACGTGCGCGGCAAGGGCATTGTCCTGGACGAGCCCTCGGTGGTGGCCATCCGCCATGAGGGCGGCCCCAACGGCAAGAAGACCATCCAGGCGGTGGGCGCCGAGGCCAAGGCCATGCTGGGCAAGGTGCCCGGCAACATCGAGGCCATCCGCCCGATGAAGGACGGCGTGATCGCCGACTTCACCG